>CAZCDW010000302.1:0-2503 GCA_964497485.1 uncultured Bifidobacterium sp. | reverse complement strand
ACAAAGCTCGCCGTCGCCGTCTGCGCATTCGACAGGCTCACGAGCTGAGGGTTGGATACTGCGGCGCTCCACGCGTAGCTGGCGATGCTGCGCCCTTGCGGCGGCAATGCGCTGCCGGACAAGGATACCGTCGTGCCCGGCGTAACGACCTGATGGTCATTGCTCACCGTGACCACCGGCGACACCGATGACAGCGCGAGCCGCGCATCAAGCAAGCCCGCGCCGCACAGGCCGCTGTTTGCCGGCAGCGTGCACGCGCTACCCGTGGGCCATGCGCGCGCCGAATTGCGCAGCAGGGCGACGACGTCGCTGCGTGTCAGCGAAGGGTTCAGCGACAGCATCAGCGCAATCGTGCCGGCCACATGCGGGGTGGCCATGCTGGTGCCGCGCTTGTAAGCATAAGTATCGGCTTGTGGCATCGTCAGGCCGCTGTTACCGAGCGAGTACACCGGCGGGCCATCGGCAGTCAGGCCAGGGTAGCAGGTATAGGCGAGCGTGCCGCAACCGCCGCCGGGCGCACTGATCGTGACTTCGGGCCCGATGTTCGCGTAATCGGCGCTGTCGCCATCGATGGCATGCGCAGTGACCGCGACGACGCCGCTGCAATTGGCCGGCTGGTTCACCGCGTCATAGCCGCCGTTACCGGTCGCGACGACGACCACCGCGCCGCGCGCATTGACGTCGTTGACGGCGCTCTGGAACGCGGCGGAACAAGCGCCGCTGCTGCCAAGCGACAGATTGATCACGCGCGCCGGGTTCGCGTTGTGCGGTACGCCGGCGATGTCGATGCCGGCCGCCCAGCGCATCGCATCAACGATGTCGGACGTATAGCCGCCGCAGCGCCCGAGCACACGCAAGGGCAGCAGACGCACGCCGGGCGCGATACCGGTGCCATACAGGCCGTTGTTCATCAGTGCCGCGATCGTACCCATCACATGCGTGCCATGCCAGCTGGAATTGGACGCGGCGGAGCCGCTGCCGCAGGCACCGGCCGGTGCGTAATCGCCGATATCGGAGGCATCGGCATCGCGGCCATCGCCGTCGAGCGCGACTGTCGCACTGCTGATGAAGTCATAACCGGGCAACACCGCCTGCAGATCGGTATGCGGTCGGTATCCTGTGTCGATCACGGCGACGGTCACATTGCCACTGCCCAGGGTCATGTCCCAGGCGCCGGGCAAATCGGCGCCGCCGCGATTGAGGCCGGATGGCGCGTAGTAATTCCACTGACCCGGTGAGGTCGTATAGCCCGGGTCGTTCGGTGCGATGGACTGCACCTGCATCAGCAAGTCCGGTTCAGCGGCCTCGACTTCGCCGCTGGCCTTCAGCCTTGCTGCGAGCGCGCGTGCGTCAGCCACGCTGAGCGGCTGTTCCAGCTTCAGCAGATGCGACCGTTCGGATAATCGTCGCTCGACCGTCAGCGCCGATGATGCAAGCTGGCTCAGGCGATCGCTGCGCTTGCGCTCCAGTTGCGCATTGAGCTTGCCACCGCGCGTGGGATGGGCGGTGATGATCAGGCGCTCTATCTGTTGCTGCGCAGGGTCAGTCGCTGCAGCGGCAGCTTGCGCGGCTTGTGCAATCAATGGTCGCACGCCGGCTTTCAGGTGCAAGGGCTGCGCGCCGGCACCGGGACTTGATGCCAACACTGCTGCCATCGCCAGCAGCAGGACGATTTCCAGCGCGCGATTGATGCGCGACGCAACAGCGACTTCCATGATCGACTTCCCGTGCTGCAGTGTTGAGGCGGGTCACTGTAGCAGCAGGGAAATCGTTTACTCGCACGCATTGACAGGCAAAACCGTGTCAGTTTTGGCGAATGACATTTGCAGAAGACAGTTCGAAAAGACAAGCAGGCAAGGCTGCATCCTCGCGCAGGCGCCTCGGTGTATCGGCACGCAAGGTCGCGACCTTGATTCATGCGCGCGGCCCATCACCGCAGACGAAAAAAAACGGACAAGCATCGCTTGTCCGTTTTTCATCGAAGGCTGCGGGCTGATGCGGCAGCCATGTTCGCCGGATTACAGGCCTGCAGCGGCTTTCAGTGCAGCGGCCTTGTCGGTGCGCTCCCAGCTGAATTCCGGCTCTTCGCGACCGAAGTGGCCATAGGCTGCCGACTTGCGATAGATCGGACGCAGCAGGTCCAGCATCTGCACGATGCCCTTCGGGCGCAGGTCAAAGTGCTCGCGCACCAGTTGTTCGATCTTCTCATCGCTGACCTTGCCGGTACCGAAGGTGGTCACCATCACCGAGGTCGGCTGCGCGATGCCGATCGCATATGAGATCTGGATCTGGCATTTCTCGGCGAGACCCGCAGCGACGATGTTCTTCGCCACATAGCGGCCGGCATACGCTGCAGAGCGGTCGACCTTGGACGGATCCTTGCCCGAGAATGCGCCGCCGCCGTGCGGGCAGGCGCCGCCATAGGTGTCGACGATGATCTTGCGGCCCGTGAGGCCGCAGTCGCCCTGCGGGCCGCCGATGACGAAGCGGCCGGTGGGGTTGA
>CAZCDW010000301.1:0-2508 GCA_964497485.1 uncultured Bifidobacterium sp. | reverse complement strand
TCGCGGTCAGGCTGTCGACGAGGAAGCCGATCTCGAGCTTCAATTCGCCCCGCGTCATCCAGGTGTAGACGGTGCCGCTGTAAGTCGCGCCATCCATCACCTGCATCAGGGTCTGCGCCGAGATCAGGAAGGCGATCAGCACGCCGAGGATGGTGACACTGTGCGACGCGGTACGGCCGATCAGGTTGCCGAAGAAGCGCGTGCCGAACAGGCCGGCAATCATCGACCCGGCCAGCGGGGCCAGCGGTACGGCCAGCAGCAGTTGAGGGTTCAGTTGCCCTGCCATGGAATGCCTTCTGTCTTTATTGTTCGGTCAAGTAATGATCTTCTTTGCGCGGCTTTCGCGGTCAGCCCTTCAGCCGGTCGAGTTCTTCGACGTCGATCGTGTTCAGATTACGGAACAGCACGACGATGATGGCCAGCCCGATCGCGGATTCCGCAGCGGCCACGGTCAGGATGAAGAACACGAAGATCTGTCCGGCCGCATCGCCGAGGTAATGCGAGAACGCGACGAAGTTCATGTTCACCGACAGCAGCATCAGTTCGAGCGCCATCAGCAACACGATGATGTTCTTGCGGTTCAGGAAAATTCCGATCACCGAGGTCGCGAACAGGATCGCGCCCAGCGTCAGGAAATGTGCGAGGGTCAGGTTCAATGCGCTCTCCTGCTCAAGCCTGCTCGCCGGCGGTCTGGCCGGCATCGTTACCGTTGGCACGCGGCGACTCGGCCGGCATGCTGACAATGCGCACGCGGTCATTACGCTGGACCTTCACGGCCAGGCCCGGATCGAAATACTTGGTGTCCTTGCGTCGGCGCAGGGTCAGCGCGACTGCGGCCACCATCGCCGCCAGCAGGATCACGGCCGCGATCTCGAATGCGTACAGGTATTCGGTATAGATCAGCTTGCCCAATTCGCGGGTGTCGCCGATCGATGCGCCGGCCGGCTGCGCCTCGGCGACCATGAAGCCGTTCATCAGCACCGCGGCGATCTCTATCGCGATCAGCACGCCAATCGTGGCCGCCAGCGGCAGATGGCCCCAGAAGCCGGCGCGCAGCTTGGCCATGTCGATGTCGAGCATCATCACCACGAACAGGAACAGCACCATCACCGCGCCGACATACACCAGCACCAACACGATGGCGAGAAATTCTGCCTTCAGTAGCATCCAGATCGCGGCCGCCGAGCAGAACGACAGGATCAGGTACAGCGCCGCATGCACCGGGTTGCGGTCGGTGATGACCTTCAGCGCGGCACCGACCAGCAGCAGCGAAAAGGCATAGAAGAGAATGGTCGTGAAGTCCATAGGGTATCCGGTGGGCTGCTCGTGGGCGCTCGGTGTCCTGGTTAGCGATAGCGTGCGTCAGCGGCACGGGCGGCGGCAATCTCGGGCTCGTAGCGGTCGCCGACGGCCAGCAGCATTTCCTTCGTGTAGTACAGGTCGCCGCGCTTCTCGCCGTGGTACTCGAGCACATGGGTCTCGACGATGGAATCGACCGGGCAGGACTCTTCGCAGAAGCCGCAGAAGATGCACTTGGTCAGGTCGATGTCATAGCGCGTGGTACGACGCGTGCCGTCATCGCGCTGCTCGGATTCGATGCTGATTGCCAGCGCCGGGCACACCGCCTCGCACAGCTTGCAGGCGATGCAGCGCTCTTCGCCGTTCGGGTAGCGACGCAGCGCATGCAGGCCACGGAAGCGTGGCGACTGCGGCGTCTTCTCTTCCGGGAATTGCACGGTGATCTTGCGCGCGAACATGTAGCGGCCCGTCAACGCGAGGCCCTTGAAGAGCTCGCGCAGCATCAGGCTGCCGAAAAAGTCCTTGATCGCTTCCATGATGTTCGCGTCCTTGAGTCCTGTTCCTTACTTCCAGATATTCCACGGCGTCTGCATCCAGACCGCGACCACCACCAGGTAGACCACGGTCAGCGGGATGAAGACTTTCCAGCCCAGTCGCATGATCTGGTCATAGCGGTAGCGCGGGAAAGACGCACGCACCCAGATGAAGATCGAGACCACGCAGAAGGTCTTGATGCCGAGCCAGATCCAGCCCGGGATGAAGTCCAGCAATGCCAGCGGCGCGCTCCAGCCGCCGAGGAACATCAGCGTGGCCAGCATCGAAATCAGGATCATGTTCGCGTATTCGGCGAGGAAGAACATCGCGAACGACATGCCCGAGTACTCGACCATGTGGCCGGCGACGATCTCGGACTCGCCCTCGACCACGTCGAACGGATGACGCGCGGTCTCGGCAATGCCGGAAATGATGTAGACGCCAAACATCGGCAGCAGCGGCAGCCAGTTCCAGGACAGGAAGTTCAGGCCCATGTCGGCGAACATGCCCTTGTCCTGGCCCAGCACGATCTGGGTCAGGTTCATGCTGCCCGAGACCATCAGCACCACCAGGAAGCAAAAGCCCATGGCAATTTCGTAGCTGACCATCTGGGCCGAAGCACGCAGCGCGCCAAGGAAGGCGTACTTGGAATTGGACGCCCAGCCGGCAATGATC
>CAZCDW010000300.1:0-2562 GCA_964497485.1 uncultured Bifidobacterium sp. | reverse complement strand
GGCTGAAAATCATCATCACCTGCATCAGCACCGACAGCATGTTCTTCGAGCGGACCAGGCCGCCGTAGAACAGGGCCAGGCCCGGGATCGACATCATGATGACCAGCAGCGTGGCCACGATCATCCAGGCGGTGTCGCCCTTGTTCGGCACCGGTGCCGCAGCAGGCGCTGCAGCGTCGGCAGCCGGGGCTGCTTCAGTAGCTGCAGCCGGTGCGGCGGCCGGTGCAGCTGCAGGCGCGGTCGCTGCCGGAGCAGCGGCCGCCGGTGCCGCATCTTCTGCCGAAGCGACCGGCGTGAAACCGATCGCGAACAACAGCAAGCCGGCGCTCGCAAGGCTAGTAAACCATTTTTTCATGTTGAATCCCCTTAGAGTGCTTCTTTGCCGGTTTCGCCCGTACGAATACGGATGACTTGCTGCACGTCGTAGACGAAGATCTTGCCGTCACCAATCTTGCCGGTGCGCGCGGCATTCTCGATCGCCTCGATCGCGCGTTCGACGATGGCATCGTCGACCGCTGCCTCGATCTTGGTCTTCGGCAGGAAGTCGACAACGTACTCGGCACCGCGATACAGCTCGGTGTGACCTTTCTGGCGCCCGAAGCCCTTGACCTCGGTCACGGTGATGCCTTGCACACCGATGGTCGAGAGCGCCTCGCGCACCTCATCGAGCTTGAACGGCTTGATGATGGCAGTGATGAGTTTCATTTCAGCCTCTTGTGGATTGATCAGAAGTTTTTGGTCAGTGTCGCGACAAAACCGTCTTTGCCATTGAAGCGGTTCTTCAGCGAATAGAAAGTCTTGTCTGCGTCAGTTCCGAAGTAGGCGATGGAACCAACGACGTAGCCGAAGTCCTTGGTCAGACCGATCTTCCAATCGTTGTAATTACCGGACGGCGAGTTCTCGATCACCTGGCGACCAGCGTGCACATTCAGCACCAGGCCGTCAGCGATTGGCTGGTTAACACCTGCGTCGAGGTAGTACGAGCCCTTGCTGTCGACATTGCCGAACAAGTTGGTCAGTGCGTACGAATACTTGAAGTAGGCCGGGCCGTAACCGACTTGGCCATAAATCTCCCAAGTGGTCGCATCTGCATAGGCTGGCGCGAGATTCTTCTCAAACTTGTTGTTGGGGTAGAGATAAACCAGGGTGCCCACATCGTAGGACACATCTTTGACGATTTCGCCGCGCTTGCCTGCGTACAGATCGATCTCGAGATCACCAGACCCGCCCTGTGCCTTGGTCCATTTGATGGTCGACGCCCAAGTGCCGACGTAGAACCCGGTCGGGTTATGGGTGTAGTCGATGCCGCCGCTCAGTGCCGGGTCGCCCTGAGACTGGGAGATAGCACGATAACGATACTCGGTTGCGAGACCGACGTTATAGGCAATGGTCGACTCGGGCGCGGCTTCTTCAGCGTATGCAAGCGAACCCACAAAAGATGCGGCGATGGCGCTGGCGAGAATCAGTTTCTTCATTGGTTTTCCTCTTTCTTTGTTAGATGTGTATTCAAAGACACCTGCCCCACGACTGGCGTGTATGCTGAACGCAATAAAGCAGGACGTATGCCAACCCAAAACACGGGAATCACTTGCCAATTTGCTTAATTCCTTTAGCATCTGCACTCGAACCTTCCCGGCATCCGCCAAATACGCACCATCAATGGGCGTCCGCCCAAAAATAGTGCAAACATTATGACAAAGCCGCAATGAATCCCAAGCCCAGCTTTCTGAATGAACTGCAAGACCGGGTGCAGCAGGTCTTGCAGCAATCGCCGGCCAAAGACCTGGAAAAGAACATGAAGGCCATGCTCAACCAGGGCTTCGCCAAGCTCGATTTGCTGACCCGCGAAGAATTCGACGTGCAGGCCGAGGTACTGGCCCGCACACGCGCCAAGCTGGATGCGCTCGAATCGCGCGTTGCCGAACTTGAAGCCCGGTTGAAGTCCTGAGTCCCGGTGGGGCTGGCCGTCCTCCGAAGCCGCGCACTGGCGGGCGTCGAGGCGCCCGAGGTCACGGTCGAGGTGCATCTGGCAGATGGACTGCCCACATTTACGATAGTCGGACTCGCTGATACCGAAGTCCGCGAATCCCGCGAACGGGTGCGCGCCGCGCTGCAGAATTGCGGTTTCGCCTTTCCCGCCGGCCGGCTGACAGTCAATCTCGCGCCGGCCGACCTGCCCAAAGAATCCGCCCGTTTCGACCTGCCGATCGCAATCGGCATCCTGGCCGCCTCAGGCCAATTACCGTCCACCACGCTGGATCAGTATGAATTTGTCGGCGAACTGTCGTTATCCGGCGAGCTGCGGCCGGTGAGGGCGGCGCTCGCGATCGCGCATGCGGTACGTACCGGACCACGCGCAACGCGCGCCTTCATCCTGCCGCGCGACAGTGCGGCCGAGGCGGCATTGGTGCCGGGCCTGCGCATCCTCGCTGCCGATTCGCTGTTGCAAGTGGTGGCCCATCTGGGCGCCGGTGAAGACGCAGGGACGCTGCACGATGCACGACCGGAATTGCCGGCCGATGCACCGGGCCTCCCGGACCTGGCCGATGTGAAGGGCCAGCC
>CAZCDW010000299.1:0-2579 GCA_964497485.1 uncultured Bifidobacterium sp. | reverse complement strand
ATCCTGTCCCGGGATGACAAATCATACCCGTACCTGAAGCTGTCCGGCGGTGCCTACCCGCGCATGGCTTATTACCGTGGCGCGGTGGACAAGAAGAACCAGTACTTCGGTCCTTTCCCCAGCGCGTGGGCCGTGAAGGAATCAATGCAGATCCTGCAGAAGATTTTCCTGCTGCGTACCTGCGAGGATTCGGTGTTCCAGAACCGCACTCGCCCCTGCCTGCTGCATCAGATCAATCGCTGCAGCGGTCCCTGCGTGAACCTGATCAGCCAGGAGGATTACGCGATCGATGTCGACAACGCCGCGCAATTCCTGCGTGGTCGCCAGACCGAACTGATGGCCACGCTCGAAAAGAAGATGCATGCGTACGCAGAGGCACTGAAATTCGAGCAGGCCGCCGTGGTGCGCAATCAGATCACGGCCCTGTCGCGCGTGCTGCACCAGCAGAGCATGGAGACTGGCGGCGATGCCGACATCGACATCATTGCCGTCGCAGTGCAGGGCGGCCGTGCCTGCGTGAATCTGGCGATGGTGCGCGGTGGCCGGCACCTCGGCGACCGCGCGTATTTCCCGACGCAAGTCGACATGGCCGCCGGCGACGGCCCGGTCGAGGCCGAGGTACTGAAAGCCTTCCTCGCGCAGCACTATGTCGACAAGTTTGTACCGGCCATCCTCGTCGTGAACATCGAGCTCGACGAGCCCGGACTGATGATGGCGCTGATGGAGCAGTGCGGGCACCGCATCACGCTGGTGTTCCAGCCGCAGGGCCAGCGCCGTGCGTGGCAAGAGATGGCGATCAAGGGCGCGCAGATCGCGCTGGCGCGTCTGTTGTCGGAGCAGGGCTCGCAGCAGGCGCGTACACGCGCGATGGTCGAGACTCTGGGGCTGGATGCGGCCGACATTGATGCGTTGCGCATCGAATGCTTCGACATCAGCCACACGCAGGGTGAGGCGACGCAGGCTTCGTGCGTGGTCTATCACCACCACCAGATGCAGAATGGCGAATATCGCCGTTACAACATCAAGGACATCACCGGCGGCGACGACTATGCAGCGATGCGCCAGGTGCTGACGCGCCGTTACGAGAAGGTCGCCAATGGCGACGGCGTGATGCCTGATCTCGTGTTGATCGATGGCGGCAAGGGGCAGGTCGAGGTGGCGCGTCAGGTGCTGGCCGAGCTGGGCCTCGACATTGGTCTGATCGTCGGTGTCGCCAAAGGCGAGGGCCGCAAGGTCGGTCTGGAGACCCTGATCTTTGCCGATGGCCGCGCGCCGCTGGAGCTGGGCAAGGAATCGGCGGCGCTGATGTTGATTGCGCAGATACGTGACGAGGCACATCGCTTTGCGATCACGGGTATGCGCGCCAAGAGAGCGAAAGCGCGGCAGGCATCGCGCCTTGAAGAGATCGAAGGCATCGGAGCGAAGCGCCGGCAGAAGCTGCTCGCGCGTTTCGGCGGCCTGCGCGGTGTGCAGGATGCGAGCGTCGAAGAACTGGCGTCGGTGGACGGCATTTCGCGGCAGCTGGCTGAAGATATCTACCGACAGTTGCATTGAGGGCGGCGTCGGCAGCAAGGGCGGTAATCTCCTTTAGAATACGCAAAGACCGTAACAAAAACTGAAACATGCCCCTGAACATCCCCATCTTGCTGACCTGGCTGCGCGTGGCGCTGATACCGCTGGTGGTCGGCATTTTCTTTTTGCCGGATGCTTGGATGACCGACTACGAGCGCGGCCTGTCGGCGACGATCGTGTTCGTGGTGGCGGCGCTCACCGACTGGTTCGATGGCTATCTCGCGCGCAAGCTGAACCAGACTTCGGCCTTCGGTGCTTTCCTCGATCCGGTGGCCGACAAATTGATGGTGGCTGGTGCCTTGCTGTTGCTGGTGCAACTGGGTCGCACGAATGCCGTGATCGCTTTCGTGATCATCGGTCGCGAGATTGCGATCACCGCGCTGCGCGAATGGATGGCGCAGATCGGCGCGTCGAAATCTGTCGCCGTCAGTTCGCTGGGCAAGATCAAGACTGCAGCGCAGATGACGGCGATACCGATGCTGTTGTTTGCGTACCCGCTGTTCGGTGTCATCGATACGCTTTTCATCGGTCAGCGCTTGCTCGAGATAGCTGCCTTGCTAACGCTGTGGTCGATGCTGTATTATCTGCGCCGCGCGTGGCCGCTGATCAAAGAGCGGCATGACTTGCAGTGAAGATGCGATGCTCGACGCTGAGGTCGTTGGCATGTGAGTCGGGGCTAACGCGCGGGGGTAAAAAGCAGTAAGTTTCCAAACATGTTGCTTGACAAGATTACTGGTTGGTTTATAATCTTGTTTCTGTCGACGCGGGAGTAGCTCAGTTGGTAGAGCGCAACCTTGCCAAGGTTGAGGTCGAGAGTTCGAGACTCTTCTCCCGCTCCAAAATACTAAAGGGAAGCCCTCCAGCTTCCCTTTTTCATTCGTGACATCGGGTCGCAGGCCGGCTACAGGCCGGACAACGCGGTCCCCGGTTCACGGGTACAATACGGCTCCCTCGGCGGGGTAGCAAAGTGGTTATGCAGCGGCCTGCAAAGCCGTCTACGCCGGTTC
>CAZCDW010000298.1:0-2587 GCA_964497485.1 uncultured Bifidobacterium sp. | reverse complement strand
CCGAAGGAAGTGGGCCCGCTGATCTCGATGAAGGAGATGAGTCGCTGCATCCACTGCACCCGTTGCGTACGCTTCGGCCAGGAAGTGGCCGGCGTGATGGAATTCGGCATGATCGGCCGCGGCGAGCACTCGGAGATTTCGACCTTCGTGAACCAGAGCGTCGAGTCCGAGCTGTCGGGCAACATGATCGACCTGTGCCCGGTCGGTGCGCTGACCTCGAAGCCCTTCCGTTACAGCGCCCGTACCTGGGAGCTGTCGCGCCGCAAGTCGGTGAGCCCGCATGACAGCCTGGGCTCCAATCTGATCGTGCAGGTGAAGAACGGCAGCGTGATGCGCGTGCTGCCGTTGGAGAACGAAGCGGTCAATGAATGCTGGCTGTCGGATCGCGACCGCTTTTCGTATGAAGGCTTGAACAGCGACGAGCGCCTGAAGCTGCCGATGATCAAGCAGGGCGGCGAATGGAAAGAAGTCGACTGGCAGACTGCTCTGGAATACGTCGCGCATGGCCTGCGTAACATCCGCCATGAGCATGGCGCCGATGCGATCGCCGGCGTGGCTGCGCCGATGGCGACGCTGGAAGAGCTGACGCTGCTGGCGAAGATCGTTCGTGGACTGGGCTCCGAGAACGTCGATTTCCGCCTGCGCCAGGCTGATGCCGTCAAAGAAGCCGGCTTCGCGCCGTGGCTGGGCATGAGCATCGACGACTTCGCCAAGCTCAAGCGCGTGTTCGTGATCGGCTCTTTCCTGCGCAAGGATCATCCGCTGCTGGCTGCCAAGCTGCGCGGTGCTATCCATCGTGGCACCAAGCTGTCGCTGCTGAATGCGACCGATGACGACCAGCTGATGGCAGTGGCCAACAAGCTGATCGCCGCGCCGTCGGACTGGCTGGCCCAGCTCGGTGAGGTGGCGGTCGCGATCGCACAAGCGAAGAACATCGCTGCGCCGGCCGAGTTCGCGCAGCTGCAACCGTCCGCCACCGCAAAGCAGATCGCGACCAGCCTGATGTCCGGCGAGCCGCGCGGCATCTTCCTCGGCAATGCCGCTGCCCAGCATCCGCAGGCGGCGCAGCTGCATGCGATTGCGCAGTGGATCGCGCAGAACACCGACGCCGGCTTCGGCTACCTGACCGAAGGCGCGAACACCGTGGGCGGCTATCTGGCCAAGGCCCTGCCGGCCACCGGCGCCGTTGCGCAGGATTTCTTCGCGCAGCCGCGCAAAGCCTACCTGCTGATACACGCCGAGCCGCAGCTCGATTGCGCGAACCCGGCCGAAGCCAAGGCCGCGCTGGACAAGGCCGAGATGGTGGTCGTGATGTCGCCGTTCAAACATGGCATGGACTACGCCGATGTGCTGCTGCCGATCTCGCCGTTCAGCGAGACCTCGGGCACCTTCGTCAATGCCGAAGGCCGCGCGCAAGGCTTCAATGGCAGCGTCAAGCCGCTGGGCGACACCCGTCCTGGCTGGAAAGTGCTGCGCGTGCTCGGCAACCTGCTGGATCTCGGCGGCTTCGAGCAGGACAGCTCGGAGCAGGTGCGCAAGGAAGTACTGGGTACCGACAAGCTCGACGGTCTGGACCTGAAGTCGAAGCTGAACAATATCGTGAAGCAGTCGCTGCCTGCGATTCCCGCAAAGAGCGAAGCATTGCAGCGCGTCGCTGACGTGCCGACCTATTTCACCGATGCGATCGTGCGCCGCGCGCATGCGCTGCAGCAAACGAAGTCGGCACAAGAGCCGCGCGCGGTATTGCCGCCAGCCGTCGCTGCGCAGCTCGGCGTGCTGGAAGGCGCGACCGTGCGCGTGAAGCAGGGCAGCGCGTCAGCCGTGATGGCCTGCGTGATCGACCAGACCTTGCCGGTCAACGTGGTGCGTGTCGCCGCCGGCCATCCAGCCACGGCTACGCTGGGCGCGATGTTCGGTGCCATCTCGGTGGAGAAAGCCTGATGGACCTGCTGAACCAGTTCACCACCTTCGGCGAAGGCCTGCTGGGCCCGCTGTGGCCCATTGCCTGGAACCTGATCAAGATCGTCGCCGTCGTGCTGCCGCTGATGGGCTGCGTCGCCTACCTCACGCTGTGGGAGCGCAAGATGATCGGCTGGATGCATATCCGCCTCGGCCCCAACCGCGTCGGCCCGGCCGGCTTGCTGCAGCCGATCGCCGATGCGCTGAAGCTGCTGCTGAAAGAGATCATCGTGCCGGCCAAGGCCAGCAAGGGCCTGTTCGTGCTGGCGCCGGTGATGACCATCATGCCGGCGCTGGCCGCGTGGTCGGTCGTGCCGTTCGGCCCGGACAAGGCGCTGGCCAACGTCAACGCCGGCCTGCTGTTCATCATGGCGATCACTTCGCTCGAGGTGTACGGCGTGATCGTCGCCGGCTGGGCATCGAACTCGAAGTACGCGTTCCTCGGCGCGATGCGCGCCTCTGCGCAGATGGTGTCGTATGAAATCGCGATGGGCTTCGTGCTGGTGATCGTGCTGATGGTGTCGGGCAGCCTGAACCTGTCGGCCATCGTCGGCGGACAGTTGAAGGGCGCGGGTGCCGACATGGGCCTGAACTTCCTGTCCTGGAACTGGCTGCCGCTGCTGCCGAT
>CAZCDW010000297.1:0-2590 GCA_964497485.1 uncultured Bifidobacterium sp. | reverse complement strand
CGCAACCTGATCCGCCGGGTCGAGGTCGCATTCCCGGTGCTGGACAAGCAGCTGAAGAAGCGCGTGATCGACGAGGGTCTCAAGCCGTACCTGAAGGACAACCAGAACGCATGGGAGCTGGATGCGCAAGGCAGGTATCATCGCAAGAAGCCCGGTGCGCGACAGCAGCCTTTCAGCGCGCAGGGCTATCTGATGCAAACCCTGGGGGCGTGATGGAGATCATCTTGTGGCGTCATGCGCAGGCCGAAGTCGGCGAACCCGATGAGCACCGGCAGCTGACGCCGCAAGGCCGCAAGCAGGCCGCGCGCATGGGCGCGTGGCTGGATCGCAGCTTGCCGAGCGGCTGCCGCATCCTGTGCAGCCCGACCGTGCGCACGCAGCAGACCGTCGAGGCGCTGGGCCGCAAGTTCAAGCTCGTGCCCGAGATCGGCCCGCAGGCGAGCGCCGCCGATGTGCTGCTGGCCGCCGCCTGGCCGGATGCACGCGGCCCGGTGCTGGTCGTCGGCCATCAGCCCTGGCTGGGGCAGGTCGCGTCATTGCTGCTGACGGGCACGGAGCAGGATTGGACCGTGAAAAAATCCAATGCCTGGTGGATCGCGCAGCGTGATCGCGACGAAGGTAACGACATTTATCTCAAGGCTGTGCTGGCGCCGGAGTTCTACTGCGGCGAGTGAGAAGCGCCAAGAGCCAAGAGCCTAACGATACGAACACCAGAGCAGCCACAAACCCAGCGGCGAAAAAATCCAGTATTCGATCGGCGCGCCCCAGATCCAGTGGCGGTGCCAGCCTGCATGGGTCTTCTCGAAACGTTCGAAGCCGAACGCCGGGTTCAGCAAGAACCACAGGAAGTCTTCGCAGACCCAGAACAGCATGATGGCGCCGAGCACGCGCTGCTCGCCGGCCCAGCTGTAGTCGCCGGTAAACACCAGCGGAAAGTGGAAGAACAAGGCCACCAGCGAGAAGGCCCACGCATGATAGCCGGTCATCTCGCGTCCGCCCCACAGCAAGTCCAGTAACCAGTGATGTTCGATGCGCCAGGTCGGCAGGTTCGCCGCCCAGCCATCCTCACCCTCGATCGCGATCTCCAGCTTCGCAAAGAAAAAGCCCAGCAACAGAACGAAGGCCAGCGTCGTCAGGAATGCAGTGTGGCCATAGAAGAAATCGAGCATCAGTGCGTGACCCTTTGGAGCAGTTCTTGCGCGGCGCGTGGCGTAGCCAGCGACAGCGCCTTCGCACGCATGCGCGAAAGCGTCGAGCGATCCTGCAGCAGCCGCGACAGGCGGAATTGCAGCGTGACCGGATCATCGGCGCGTAGCGCCACGCCTTCCTGCATCAGCCATGCCGCGTTGCGCTCCTCCTGTCCCGGGATCGGGTTCACCAGCAGCATGGGCAATCCCGATACCAGACATTCGGAGGTGGACAAGCCGCCGGGCTTGGTGATCGCCAGGTCGGCGCAGGCCATCAGCGCCGGTACATCATCGGTAAAGCTCAGCGCCAGCAGGCGGTGGTTGTATTGCGAGGTCAGCATCAGCAATGCATCCAGCAGTGCCCGGTTGCGGCCACACATCACGATCAGCTGTATCGCCGGATGCTGGTCCAGCAGTTGTTGCACCAGCTTCGCATCGATACCCATGCCGCCGCCACCGCCCATCATCAGCACCGTCATCTGCGACGGATCGAGCGCGTAGCGTGCCGCTGAACTGCTGCGGTCGGGCCGGTTCGCAAAGCCTGGCATCACGGGTATGCCGCTGATCACGGCACGCGCACCCGGCACGTTGAGCGCCTGCAGCCGCCAGCCCAGTTCTTCATTGGCGACGAAATAGCCGGCCACGCCTTCATGCAGCCACATCTGATGCAGATCGAAGTCGGTGACCTGCACCCATACCGGTATATCGATCTCGCCGCGCAGGTGCGCTGTGCCGAGGATCTCGGCCGGCAGGAAGTGGGTGCAGACGATGGCATCGGGACCGAAGCGCGCGATCTCGTCGAACAGGCGGCGCGCGCAAAGTCGCTGTATCCATCGGCGCGCACGCTCGGGCAGGCTGCCGCCCGGTTCATGATCGGTCTTGCGGTACAGCCAGCCCCAGGCTTCGGGCAGTCCGCTGGCCAGCTTCATGTACAGATCGCTGTAGACCTTGCGGAACCAGCCGGGTACCAAGGTCATCACGTCGACGTGATGCACGTCGAGATGCGGAAAGTCGCTTGCTGCATGCGCGGCAATCGCTTGTGCTGCGCGTACATGGCCGGCACCGGCAGAGACAGACAACAACAGTACGCGGCGCACGTGCGCCTTGCCTGCGCGTCCGGCTGGAGCAGCGCTGCGCTCCGGCGGCGGCGAAAGTTCGAAGCCGGAATACAGCAGCTCGTCCCACAGTTGGGACAGGTGCTGCAAACGGAGCCGCTGGTGCCGCCGCGGCCCCAACGGCATCCGCGCCGTCAGGCCGGTACTGCGCAAAGCTCATCCTCGGCAATCAGCTGCGCCTGTTCCCAGCGCAGCATCACCTCATGCCAGTCGACCAGACGCAGCTCGCCGGTCGGTTCCTCCACCAGTGCCGACAGACTCTCGACCCAGTCACCATCGTTGCAATAC
>CAZCDW010000296.1:0-2590 GCA_964497485.1 uncultured Bifidobacterium sp. | reverse complement strand
GAAGACCTGCTGATTTCGCAGCCGGATACCGGTGAGCAGGCGCTGGAAATCACTGACGCCCTGGTGCGCTCGGGCGCCGTCGACCTGCTGGTCATCGACTCGGTCGCCGCGCTGACGCCGCGTGCCGAAATCGAAGGCGACATGGGTGACTCGCTGCCCGGCTTGCAGGCGCGCCTGATGTCGCAGGCGCTGCGCAAGCTGACGGGTTCGATCAATCGTACCAACACGATGGTCATCTTCATCAACCAGATCCGCATGAAGATCGGCGTCATGTTCGGCAACCCCGAGACCACGACGGGCGGTAATGCGCTGAAGTTCTATGCGTCGGTTCGCATGGACATCCGCCGCACCGGCTCGATCAAGTCCGGCGATGAAGTGATCGGTAATGAAACCCGCGTCAAGGTCGTCAAGAACAAGGTGGCGCCGCCGTTCAGGGAAGCGCACTTCGACATCCTGTATGGCGAAGGCACGTCGCGCGAAGGTGAGATCCTCGACCTCGGCGTCGAGGCCAAGGTGGTCGAGAAGTCGGGCGCCTGGTACAGCTACAACGGCGAGCGCGTTGGCCAGGGCAAAGACAATGCGCGCATCTTCCTGAAAGAGCACCCGGAAATGGCACATGAGATCGAGAACAAGGTCCGTGCCCATCTGGGCGTGCCTTTGCTGCCGCCGTTACCGGCCCATGCGGCTACCGCTGCTGCTGCCACGGCCACGGCTGATCCAGCGCCGGCGAAGAAGTCCAAGGCTGCAGCCGCGGCTGAAGAGTAAGCCTGCGGTTAGACTGCATAACAAGCCAGCAAGGCGATCACGGGCTTGCCATGGCGGCGGGCAGGGAGCTTGACCCGGCCCGCCGCCTTTCTGTTTTGATCGCCAGCGTGCGCTCGCTACCACGATGCCTGCCCAAAAGCCCAGTCTGAAAGCACGCGCCTTGCGCTACCTGTCAGCGCGCGAGCACAGTCGCCAGGAACTGGCGCAAAAGCTGGCCCGCCATGCGGACGAGGGTGAGGATATCGAGGGTGTGCTCGACTGGCTCAGGGCCAACAACTTCCTGTCAGACGAGCGCTTCGCCGAGTCGCTGGCAAATCGCCGCGCGGCGCGTTTTGGCAGCTCGCGCATCCTCGCCGAGCTGCAGCGGCATGGACTCGGTGACGCGGCTGTCGCCGATTTGCGCGAGGAACTGACCGCCAGCGAGCACGAGCGGGCCTGGCAGGTATGGCAAAAAAAATTCGCTGCGCCCGCCGCCGATGCGGCCGATGCGGCAAGGCAGATGCGATTCCTGCAACAGCGTGGCTTTTCACATGAAGCCATCAAGGCCGTGATGCGGCGCGCCAAAGAGGCGTGTTAAACTTTCGCAGCTTTGCAGCGCCGCAGGAGCGGCACCAGTCGTAGAAACTGCGACAGGCTGCACAACTATCGAGCGCATGCCGATTCCGGTCGCCCGCGCCCACCGCACAATGCCTTTGCCATCCCCGACAACTTCTCGTGCGCCGCGGCATACACGCAGCATCGTCGCACAGGCGTTCGAGCGCGATGATGGCCTCTGGGACATCGATGCCCATATCACCGACGTGAAGACGCGCCAGGTCGAGATCGCCTCGGGTCCGCGCGCCGCCGGTGAACCTATCCATGACCTGTGGTTGCGCATCACGGTCGACACCCAACTCACGATCGTCGATGCGATTGCGGTATCCGATGCTGTCCCGTATTTCGGCTTTTGCGAGGCGATCGCCCCGGCCTACAAAAAACTGATTGGCCTGAACCTGATGAAGGGTTTCAGGCAAGCGGTCAAAGAGCGACTGGCCGGCGTCGAAGGCTGCACCCATCTGACCGAGCTGGCCGGCGTGCTGCCGACGGCGACTATTCAGGCCTTTGCCGGCGATGTGCTGCCGACCCGCGACGGTGTCGTCGATGACAGCGGCGCTCATCCGCCTTTCCAGCTTGACCGTTGCCATTCATTGCGCCGCGACGGTCCGGCTGTCGCCAAATTCTACCCGCGCTGGGTCGTCAAACCAGCGACGCAATCCTGATCCATCTGTATACCTACAACACGCGCCTTTAGGGGGAAGCTTGCATGAAAATCCATGAGTACCAGGGTAAAGAAATCCTGAGGAAGTACGGCGTTACCGTTCCGCGCGGCATTCCGTGCATGAGCGTCGATGAAGCCGTGAAGGCCGCCGAGCAGCTCGGTGGTCCGGTCTGGGTCGTCAAGGCGCAGATTCATGCGGGCGGCCGCGGCAAGGGCGGCGGCGTGAAGGTCGCGAAATCGCTCGAGCAAGTGAAGGATTACGCGAACCAGATCATGGGCATGCAACTGGTCACGCACCAGACCGGCCCGGAAGGCCAGAAAGTGCGCCGCCTGCTGATCGAAGAAGGCGCGGACATCAAGAAAGAGCTGTACGTATCGATGGTCACCGATCGCGTTTCGCAGCGCGTCGTGCTGATGGCCTCGAGCGAAGGTGGCATGGACATCGAGGAAGTCGCCGCCTCTCACCCGGAAAAAATCCACAAGGTCGAGATCGACCCGGCCACCGGCCTGAAAGATGCCGAAGCCGATGACATCGCCAGCAAGATCGGCATTCCCGAATCCTCTTTG
>CAZCDW010000295.1:0-2598 GCA_964497485.1 uncultured Bifidobacterium sp. | reverse complement strand
GTACCGATCGCGGTCGCGAGTGCATCGACCTGGGTCGCGGCGACGGACTCGGCGGCCTCATCGGGGTCGGTCAGCAGCTGCGCATGATCGCGCGTACCCTCGGCACCGGCCCCCTCTTCCTCGCCGGCCTGCCCGGTCTCGAGCGAACCGAGGCAACCCAGTTCGCCCTCGACCGACACCCCGACCGCATGCGCCATGTCGACCACACGGCGCGTGACCTCGACGTTGTACGCGTAGTCGGCCGGCGTCTTGGCGTCTTCACGCAGCGAGCCGTCCATCATCACGCTGGTGAAGCCACTGCGTATCGAGCCCTGGCAGACCGCCGGCGACGCGCCGTGGTCCTGGTGCATGCAGACCGGGATGTCCGGGTACTGCTCGATCGCAGCCTCGACCAGCTTGCGCAGGAAAGGCTCGCCCGCGTATTTGCGTGCGCCAGCGGAGGCTTGCAGAATTACCGGGCTATCGCACGCCTCGGCTGCTTGCATGATCGAATGAATCTGTTCCATGTTGTTGACGTTGAACGCGGGCAGCCCGTAGTGATGTTCTGCCGCATGGTCGAGCAGCTGGCGCAGCGAGATGAGTGCCATGGAGTCTCCGGATATTTTTTGGGATGTGGGGAAAGGTCGTTGTTGTTCTGTTCGCGGGTATGTTCCCGCTTTCTAGTGACGGAAGTATCCGGGCACGTCCCGTATATCGGGCACGATGCGATCGGGGTTGGCTTCGGCAATGGGCTTGCCCTTGTTGTACCCATAGGGCACAGCCCAGCAGGTGACGCCGGCCGCGCGCGCGGTGGACACATCGATCTCGGAATCGCCGATGAACAAGGCCTCGCCGGCGCTCGCACCCAGTGTGGCCAGGCAATGCTCGATCACGCCGGGGTCGGGCTTTTTTACAGCCAGCGAATCGCCGCAGATGACCATATCGAAGGCATCCTGCAGGCCATGCTTCTGCAGCACACGTTCGGTGAAGCGGCGTTCCTTGTTGGTGACGATGGCCTGGCGCACGCCGTAATCACGGGCTTTTTTCAGTGTCTCCAGCACATAGGGAAAAGCGGTGCTGGTGGTGCCGGCGGTGGCGTCGTAGTGATGGTGGAAGCGCGCCATCACCTCGTCCCACGGCGCATTGGTCGGCCCCTCGGTAGCTTTCCATGCGGTCTGCATCAGCCAGCCTGTGCCATGGCCTATCCAGCGCCGTACGTCATCTTCGCTGACGGCCTTGTGCCCGAACTCTTCGAGCGTCAGGTTCACGGCATGGGTGATTTCACCCGCCGTATCGAGCAGCGTGCCATCCAGGTCATACATTACGACTGCCATGGGAGTCTCCGGTTATTGTGCGCGGCGCTTGCGGTCCATCAGGCGCAGGATCATTGGCGTGAAAATCAGCTGCATCGCGAGGCCCATCTTCCCGCCCGGGATCACGAAGGTGTTCGGACGGGTCATCCATGAGCGCTCGATCATGGACAGCAGGTAAGGAAAATCGATACCCTTCGGGTTCGCGAAGCGGATCACGACCATGCTCTCGTCGGCGCTGGGTATGTCTTTCGCGATGAAAGGGTTGGACGTGTCCACCGTCGGCACGCGCTGGAAGTTCACGTGCGTGCGCGAGAACTGCGGGCAGATGTGACGCGTGTAGTCGGGCATGCGGCGCAGGGTGGTGTCCAGCACCGCTTCCTGCGAATAGCCACGCATGTTCTGGTCGCGATGCAGCTTCTGTATCCATTCGAGGTTGATGATGGGCACCACGCCCACCAGCAGGTCGACATGGCTAGCCACGTCAGCGCCGTCGCCGACAAAGCCGCCGTGCAGGCCTTCGTAGAACAGCAGCTCGGCGCCCTCGTCCATGTCGCGCCAGGGAGTGAAATTTCCCGGCGGAAGACCGAACTCTGCGGCCTCGCCATCGTCATGGATGTACTTGCGCACGCGACCCGTACCGGTTTCGCCGAAGGTACGGAAGGTGTCGGCGAGTTCGCCAAGCAGGTTCGCGTCCGGGCTGAAATGGCTGAACGACAGGTTGCCGGCCGCCTGCTGTTTCTTCATTTCCTCGCGCATCTCCATGCGGTTGTAGCGGTGCATGGAGTCGCCTTCAAGAATCTGTGCGCGTATGCCCTCGCGGCGGAAGATATGCTGAAAGCTCTTCATCACCGTGGTGGTACCGGCGCCAGAGGAACCGGTGATGGCGACGATGGGATTTTTTACGGACATGGGGACTCCGGCTTTGAAAATCAGTTCGCAAACAACGACCGTTCCTGGAACAGCGGCGAGGTGTATTGCTCGTCGGTGCCGCTGTCGTACTCGCGGTGATAACGCTCGATGCGCTCGACCTCGTTGCGCGAGCCGATGATGACCGGCACCCGCTGGTGTACGTCCTGCGGCACCACGTCGAGCAGCCGCTCGCGACCGGTGGAGCCCAGGCCGCCGGCCTGCTCGATGATGAAGCTCATCGGGCTGGCCTCGTACATCAGCCGCAGCCGGCCCGGCTTGGCCTTGTCCTTGGTGTCGCGCGGATACATGAACACGCCGCCGCGCGTGAGGATGCGGTGCACGTCGGCCACCATGCTGGCGATCCAGCGCATGTTGAAGTCCTTGCCGCGCGGGCCTT
>CAZCDW010000294.1:0-2605 GCA_964497485.1 uncultured Bifidobacterium sp. | reverse complement strand
GGGTGCGCACGATCATGCCCTGTACCACCGGCGTCGCGCAGGCCGGCACCGGCTTCGGCGCCTTCTCGACTTCGACCAGGCACATGCGGCAGTTGGCCGCGATCGACAGCTTCTTGTGGTAGCAGAAATGCGGAATATAAGTACCGACGCGATTGGCAGCGTCGAGCACCATGCTGCCCTCCTGCGCCTCGACCTTCTTTCCGTCTATCTCGATCTCAACCATGTTTGTTCCGGTCCGTGGTTCGCGGCTTTGCCGCGCTCAGGGTTCGTCAGATGTCCGTTGCAGCTCAGATATAGGTCGGTACCATGCATCGCTTGTGTTCGATGTGGTACGCGAACTCATCGGTAAAGTTCTTGATCATCGCGCGTACCGGCATCGCTGCGGCGTCGCCCAATGCGCAGATGGTGCGGCCCTGGATGCCGTCGCACACCTGCAGCAGCGTGTCGAGGTCTTCCGGCCGTCCTTCGCCATGCTCGATGCGATGAACCATCCGGTACAGCCAGCCCGTGCCCTCACGGCACGGCGTGCACTGGCCACACGACTCTTCGTAATAGAAATACGACAAGCGCAGCAGCGACTTGACCATGCAGCGGTCTTCGTTCATCACGATCACCGCGCCCGAGCCCAGCATGGAGCCGGCCTTCGCGATCGAGTCGTAATCCATGTCGGTCTGCATCATCACATCGCCACGGATCACGGGCATCGACGAGCCGCCGGGGATCACGCCCTTGATCTTCTTGCCGTCGCGCATACCGCCGGCCAGCTCCAGCAGGGTCGCGAACGGTGTGCCGAGCGGTACTTCGAAGTTGCCCGGTTTCGCGACATCGCCCGACACCGAGAAGATCTTGGTACCGCCATTGTTCGGCTTGCCGAGCGCGTGATAAGCCTCCCCACCCAGACCGAGGATAAAGGGCACGGATGCGAAGGTCTCGGTGTTGTTGATCGTGGTCGGCTTGCCATACAGCCCGAAGCTGGCCGGAAACGGCGGCTTGAAGCGCGGCTGTCCCTTCTTGCCTTCGATCGATTCCAGCAATGCCGTCTCTTCGCCGCAGATGTAAGCGCCGTAACCATGGAACGCATGCAGCTGGAACGAGAAATTCGTGCCGAGGATCTTGTCGCCGAGCAGACCAGCAGCGCGCGCTTCTTCCAGCGCCTCTTCAAAGCGTTCGTACACTTCCCAGACTTCGCCGTGAATGTAGTTGTAGCCCGTGGTGATGCCCATTGCATAGGCGCCGATGGCCATGCCTTCGATCACGGCATGCGGGTTGTAGCGCAGGATGTCGCGATCCTTGAAGGTGCCCGGCTCGCCCTCGTCCGAATTGCAGACCAAATATTTCTGGCCCGGGAAGGTGCGCGGCATGAAGCTCCACTTCAGGCCGGTCGGGAAGCCGGCGCCGCCGCGGCCGCGCAGCGCCGAGGTCTTCAGCTCGGCGATCACCTGATCGGCGGGGATATTTTCGGACAGGATACGACGCAGTGCCTGGTAGCCGCCGCGCTTCTCGTAGTCGGCCAGGCGCCAGTTCTTGCCGTCGAGGCCGGCCAGGATCAGCGGTTTGATATGGCGGTCGTGGAGGCAGGTCATTGCTTGAGCTCCTCGATCAGCGCATCGATCTTTTCATTGGACATGAAGCTGCACATGCGCTTGTTATTGACCAGCATCACCGGCGAATCACCGCAGGCACCCATGCACTCGCCCTCCTTCAGCGTGAACAGGCCATCGGCCGTGGTCTCGTTGAAGCCGATGCCCAGCTTCTGCTTCAGGTAGTTCGCGGCGCGGTCGCCTTGGGTCAGCTGGCACGGCAGGTTGGTGCAGATGGTCAGCTTGTACTTGCCGACCGGTTTGGTGTTGTACATCGTGTAGAAGGTCGCGACCTCCTGCACTGCAATGGCAGGCATGCCGAGGTAGTCGGCGACATCGCGGATCACGTCATTCGACAGCCAGCCCTGCTCGTCCTGCGCGATCGCGAGCGCGGCCATCACCGCCGACTGGCGCTGGTCTGCCGGGAACTTCGCGAGTTCGCGATCGATTTTCTGGTAGGCCTCGGGAGTTAACAGCATTGCTGGCTTCCTGCTCGTTTTTGTCCTGGTTCAGCGCCGACCCTTAGCGGTCGATTTCGCCAAACACGATATCTTGCGTGCCGATGATGGTGACGGCGTCGGCAATCATGTGCCCTTTCGCCATCTCGTTTAGTCCTTCCAGGTGCGCAAAACCGGGCGCACGTATCTTCAGCCGGTAAGGCTTGTTCGCGCCATCCGACATCAGGTAGATGCCGAATTCGCCTTTGGGGTGCTCAACCGCAGCGTACGTCTCGCCGACCGGCACATGGAAACCTTCGGTGAAGAGCTTGAAATGGTGAATCAGCTCTTCCATGTTGGTCTTCATGTCGACGCGCGACGGCGGCGCCACCTTGTGGTTGTCTGTCATCACCGGGCCGGGATTGTTGCGCAGCCATTCGACGCATTGTTTGATGATGCGGTTCGACTGGCGCATCTCTTCGATGCGCACCAGGTAGCGGTCATAGCAATCGCCATTCACGCCGACCGGGATGTCGAAATCCATCAGGTCGTAGACTTCATAGGGCTGCTTCTTGCGTAAATCCCAGG
>CAZCDW010000293.1:0-2629 GCA_964497485.1 uncultured Bifidobacterium sp. | reverse complement strand
GGCAACCAGGCCGGCCACCTGCACGAAAGTCACGGTCGCACCATTGGCGGCAGTCACCACCACCGCATTGCGCTCGTTCTCGGTCGACGCCTTGTCAAGGTCGGCATTGACGAACTTGCCCGGGAAGTATTCGACCTTCTCGATCTTGCCATCCACCGGCGAGCGGTTCGAATGGACATTGAACACGTTCATGAACACGCTGATCTTCAGTGCTTCGCGACCAGCATACGGATCCTGCGTCTTTTCCACCACCACGATGCGGCCATCGGCCGGCGACAGCACCGCATTCGGCGCTTGCGGGATCGTGCGTGCCGGATCGCGGAAGAACTGCAGCACAAACACGGCAATGACCCAGAACGGCCATGACCAGCCCCCAAGGTACTGGGTGGCAACCAGCGCGGCGACGACGGCGATGCCAAGGAAAGGCCAGCCTTCGCGAGCGATGATGGGATGCGGGTAGTTATTCAAAGCAACTCCGGAGATGGGCAGCCAGACTGGCCAACGAGGGGCGGCCACGGCATAGCAGTTTTTTCTTATCGGAAACTACGAAAATGACCCGACATTGTAGCGCTTGCGGCCCAGGAGCGCCGCTTTGTCGGGCATCACGCCATGCACAGCATTCTTGCTGAACATTTGTTCCATCAGCGACACAGATCGTCCACGATCCACGCTAAGTTTCGCCATCATGACCCTCCAGACTTCCCTGCAAGCCCTCCAGGTATACCGGCAAGCGCTGGCCAACCCGGCCGCCGACCTGACCACCACGGCCGAGGGCAATGTACGCATTGCCTCCCTGTTCGATCGCGCCATCAACCGGATCACGGACCTGTTCCGCAAGAATCCGATAGAAGACAGGCGCGAGCAGGCGCGCCAGGCCATCCGCGCGAAATTCCAGGCCGAAGTGCAGCTGCTGGGACAAAAGCTGTCCACGCCCCAGCGCCAGGCAATGGACGGCGCGCTGAACATGTTGATTGACGGGCGACAGGTCGAGCAGGTGATCGACCAGCTCGGCACGGCAAAGCTGTCGACGGCGCTGCGCCACATTCGCGAGGTCAGCGAGATCGATCGTGGCATGCTCGGCCTGGCCTGGCAAGCCACGACGGAACTGGTGTCCGACGGCCATCATGCGCCCGATGCATCTTTTGCGCGTCGCGTGGCCGAGCTGACACTGCGCTGGAAAAAGGAGCTGCACCTCGGCGATGGCGAAGCCTACCGACTGGCTTTCAATGCCGCCGCGCTGTACAAGCGCCATGGCATCGAGGCCGATGATGCGCGCGAGATCCTGCAGCTGTCCGGCCGACTGCGGCAGCGCCACGGCCTTTCCGCCGACGCCGCGCTGCAGTTTGCGATCGACCTGCAAGTGCCCATGCAAAAGGCCGGCGTGCGTATCCCCAGCCTTGAGCGCTTGCTGAAAGGACTCCTGCCAGCCTTGCCTGAACTGGCGGCCTGCAGCCCGCGCACCCGTATCAGCGCCGCGCTTTGCTACCTGCAGCTGCAGGATGCATCGTCGGGCGTGGACAAGCCGATCGACGAGGTCGGCCGACGGCTGTCCGACCTGAAAGCGCTGCAAGCGCTGATGCCGCGCGGCTGCGTGATCGACCAGATCCACCAGGGTTGCCATGTGCGCGGCACGGCCGCACTCGACGACGTCGGCTTGCAGCGGCTGTCGGCGCAGTCAGCCACCCTGGCTGACTACCCGAACTTCGATGGCCGCGAGGTCAGGGTCACGCTGCCCGATGCTTACCGGCACTTTGAGCAACAGTTCGTCAAGGACCTGGTGCGCGGCTACGAGTTCGAGCTGAAGGACAACGGACATCCGGATGCCAGCTTCATCCCGGTCGAGCACAGGCGCCGCGCATCACCGGGCAAGCTCGCGCAGCAGGATTACACAGACTGGGCAAGTCATTACCAACGCTGCGCGGGTTCCGTCACCGCCGCCGGTGCACTGTCACGCCTGCAGTCGCAGACTTTCTTCGGGGATGTCGAGGTCGTCACCCGCGACCGGATGGCGAATGCCGATGGCTATGCGATCAAGGCCTTCGGGGACCAGCGATCGACGCGCATGCAGTTTGCCGCCGACCGCCGTACCACCGGCGGCAAGGCCCGCATCGACCTGCGGACTACGCAATCAATCGACGCCCGCATCCTGCGCGCCGAACCGGCGGGCGACGATACCAGCGGGCTGCCGCGCGTCCCGGAGCAGCTCACCTTGCTGCCGACGGCGGACTGGCTGCCCGACATGCGGCGGCCCGGCGTTGCGCTGGTGCGCGACTGCGTCGCCACGATCGCGCTTGATGCCCTCGATGCAGGTAGCACCACCGCCAGCGTTCGGCGGGTCAGTGAGACCTGGGACCTTGTGCCGGACTGGGATGCGTGGATGCAGGGGCGCGCATCGACGCTTTGAGCCTCGTGCCCGGCCATGAAAAAAGCCACCCGAGGGTGGCTTTTTTGATTGATGCAGAACTTTGGTGTGGCTTAGTTCTTCGACTGATCGACCATCTTGTTCTTGGCGATCCAGGGCACGTGAGCGCGTAAAAAAAGCTGTCCAATGTGGACAGCTTTTAGCGCGAGCGCGGGGTGCGCTTGCAAGCGCATCCCGCATGATGCCGATGAACTCGTTAGTACTTAG
>CAZCDW010000292.1:0-2643 GCA_964497485.1 uncultured Bifidobacterium sp. | reverse complement strand
GGCGATCGAGCGGCGGTGCGTAGTCGCCCAGCACGATAGTGCGATCGAAAGATGGCCGCTCTTGCCGGCATGAGTGGCAGCGATGGCCGGTGAAGGCCGGCGGCAAACGTATCGCGCAGCAGTCGCAACGCGGGTCATTCACCGGAAATGCTGCCGATCGCATGTCGGCGCCGGAAACGCGGATCAGGCGACCGCTGCAATCCTTGCATATCGGACCCGGACCGTCGCCGCCGCACAGCGCGCAGCAACCCGGCAGCAGTCGGTCGATTGAGGTGCGCAACAAGGAGGGGATCAGCATGCAGGCTTGTGACATCGCTGCGGTAAACTGCGCGCGACACTGTTTCAATGTCCGTCAATTCTTTCATCACCATCGCGCCTGCGTGCCCGCATGTCTTTATCGCCCAAGGAAAACGATTCATCGCAACAAATCGCGCCGATATCCGTGGCGCGCGTACGCCAGTTGTTTTCGCGACCGTCGCGTATCGCCGAGTCGCAATTCCTGCGCCGCGAGATTGCCGGGCGCATGTTCGAACGGCTGGCGCTGATCAAGGCCGATCCTGCGCGCATCCTGGATGCCGGCTGCGGCGAAGGCGATGACTTGCTTGGACTGCACCAGGCCTTCCCGCAGGCGGCATTGTTCGGCATCGATGCGTCGCCGGCGATGCTGGGCGCCGCGCGGCGCGCCGGTGCGCAGTCGGCGTCCGGCATGCAACGCGTACTGGCGCGGCTGTTTGCGTCACGCGCCGGCGCCATGCAAGGCGCCGCACTGGCCTGTGCGGACTTTGCGCAGCTGCCTTTGCCACCGGTCAGCATCGACCTGCTGTGGTCCAACCTCGCTTTGCACTGGCATCCGCAAGCACATCATGTGCTGCGCGAATGGGCGCGCGTGCTGCGCACCGATGGCTTGCTGATGTTCAGCTGCTTCGGCCCCGATACCTTGCGCGAATTACGTGACGCGTTTGGGGCAGCAGGCGATGCAGCGGACACGCATGTGCTGCCTTTCGTCGACCTGCATGATTACGGCGACATGCTGGTGGCCGCTGGTTTTGCGACGCCGGTGATGGATATGGAGAAGCTGAATATCACTTATACGAATATCGATAAGTTGTTGTCTGATGTGCGTGCTTTGGGCGGCAATCCGCTGCTCAACAGAGTCAAAGCTCTGCATGGCCGTATCAGGTGGCAGCGGTTTGTTGATGCATTAATGGCAATGCGCGCATCAGATGGCCAATGGAAGTTGACCATCGAAGTGATTTACGGGCATGCATTCAAGCCTCAAGCACGCATCACTGCATCAGGTGAGTCCATCATTCGTCTCGATTTGAAACGAAGCTGACCGTCACAGAAAAAAAGTGACTGGGTCGTATGCAATCCATACGCTTGCCCTTGATTTCTCAAGGCTTCGGCTTTGCCTGCCTCTATCTTTTCGCTTATACTCCCGGGGCTTTGTGCCCATGAACTGCTGAACAATATTCGAATAGAGTGTTGTCTGATGGCGACGCGAGAGTGGATTTCCAAGAAAAATTGCTCGATTACGCCTCGCCAGCTGGCCAAGGCGTACATGGCGTTGTGCGTGGCTTCGTTCCTCGTCGCCGGCTACTTCGTGGTGCACGGTGCGTGGCTCGTGATGGTGTTCGCGATACTCGAGATGGCGGCAGTGGCCGGCGCCTTTGTGTACTTCGGGCGTCATGCGACAGATCGGGAATTGATCGCCCTTGGCGATGAAGGTCTGGTAGTGCAACTGGTGCAGGCAGAGCAGGTAAGCCAGTACCGGATGAACCCGCAACGTACGCGCGTCGAGCTGCCGGAAATCCGGCATGGCCTGATCGGCCTCACGGCCGATGGCGACAGGGTGGAAGTGGGCAGATACCTGACCGAAAAGAAGCGGCGGGAATTTGCCAACGAACTCAAGAATGAACTGATCGGCTTCCGCGCCGGCAGTGAGCAGGACCCAATAAACAGATTTCAATCAGGCATTTGAGGAAAATATGAACTACGCGAAGCGCCTCTTCCAATCGTTGACGGCTGCCGCCGGCTTGCTGGTTGCCGGTTCGTCGTTTGCAGTCAATGACATGGTCGGTGGTCCGGCTGTGCATCAGCTGAACTTCCAGGCACCGGTGACCGCCATTGCTGCTGACATCTATCAGCTGCACATCTGGATGATCGTGATTTGTGTCGCGATCTTCGTCGCCGTCTTCGGCGTGATGTTCTATTCCATCCTCAAGCACCGCAAGTCGCTGGGCTACAAGGCAGCAAGCTTCCACGAAAGCACCGCCGTCGAGATCGCATGGACCGTCGTCCCGTTCCTGATCGTCGTGCTGATGGCCCTGCCGGCCACCAAGACCGTGGTCGCGATGAAGGACACTTCCAATGCCGACATCACCATCAAGGCGACCGGCATGCAGTGGAAGTGGGGCTATGACTACATCAAGGGCGAAGGCGAAGGCATCTCCTTCCTGTCGGCCCTGTCGACCCCGCGCGAACAGATCCACGAGCCGGGTGCCGCCAAGGGCGACAACTACCTGCTCGAAGTCGACAACGCACTGGTCGTGCCGGTCAACAAGAAGGTTCGTATCGTCACCACCGCGAATGACGTGATCCACGCATGGGGCGTGCCCGCCTTCAGCGTGAAGCAGGATGCGA
>CAZCDW010000291.1:0-2659 GCA_964497485.1 uncultured Bifidobacterium sp. | reverse complement strand
GTAAAAGGGGACGGGTTCAACTCCCGGGGGATCGGAAGATCCCTGCAGATTGGTTGCTAACTGGACTAGTATCCCAAGTGACGTACCGAGTCCTGCCCGGGCTTTGTTAATCCAGGTGAATGGTGCCAATAACGATGGTGGCACATCTGCAACAAATTCAATTCTGATCCGGTATGGTGTAATGGTAACACAACTGACTTTGACTCAGTCGTTCTAGGTTCGAGCCCTGGTACCGGTGCCAAACAATTCGGTCCTTAACTCAGTTGGACAGAGTGCCTGTCTTCGAAACAGGAAGTCGTGGGTTCGAATCCTGCAGGGCCGGCCAAATTTTAATCTTAGGAGATTGTCATGAAAGCAATTATGTTTAAAAATCGTTTTAACAATGAGCATTTTATCTGTGACGATGTCCGTGTGACTGAAACAATTGACGGTGTTGAATACATTGTTGTTCATCGCCCCAATGAGCATCGCCCGCTGAAAATGCGTCGCGATGCACTTGAAAAAATTAATACGCCTGTAACTCAGAGGAATAAGAGTACTACGCTACGAACGTAGGAGTCGGAGGTTCGAATCCTTCCAGGCGTGCCAACAATATCGCGTTGGACTTCTGGGAGGTCACTAGGCTTTCAACCTAGTCAGGCGGGTTCGATCCCCGTACGCGATACCAGATATCTGTGTGTAATGTCAATCTGGTAGACGGCCTGATTTGGAGTCAGGAGGCTGTAGGTTCAAATCCTACCACGCAGACCAAACAATGGTGTCTTTAGTGTAGTGGTAGCAAAGCTGACTGTGAATCAGCAGGCGAGGGTTCGATTCCCCAAGGCACCCCAATTTAAGGGATAGACGGTAGTTTAGAGTCCCTGCCAGTCTAGGTACAGTGGGGTTGACTGTACTGACACTATAGTATGACTGAAGCCGGTTAGTTAAACTTGACTATTCGAGACAATCTAGCGAGTCCTCCCAGGAGGATAGTTAGGCGCCCGACTTATATGCTGCTTTAGCTGATGTGGTCATAGCAACGGACTGAAAATCCGAGGAACCCTGTTCGATCCGGGGAGGCAGCACCATATATAAAAACATACTAGTGAAAGAACGGTTATAAACCTTAGGGCCTAGCCTGCGGCATTGCGGATCGCGGTGGCTAGTATGTTTTTATATATGCGACTGTGGTGTAATTGGTAGCCACAGGAGACTTAAAATCTCCCGTCTTGTACGTGCCGGTTCGAGTCCGGCCAGTCGCACCATTATTTAAAAACAAATCCGTATTTTTTCGCAAGCTCTCTAAAATTAGAAGATAGCGAAAGTGGAAATGTTCTATCTATGGTTCTGTAAAACCAGTCTCGACCAAGATTATAATATTCATAAAAATGTTTCATGAGTTGATTGTATTCGTGTAATTTTTTTACATCAACTCCTTGATGTTCGTCTTTGTGAAATATTAATTGTTGAGGCAGTCTAGGTTTGATAAATGTTGGTTTGTCGCTATATTGATTAACTTTCATACCTCCGTGTATGTTTAAGTCTTCATTTAAGGGATATCCAATACACATGCCAAACAACGGCATAACATGGTCGGGTAGATTTAGATCTTCTTTGAGATCCATATTTCTAATTGATCCCATATATTGAACACCTAGACCCATTGATTCTGCTGCTAGGCAAAATGTTTGAGCCGCAATAGCAGTATCTATGATCGATCGCAATTCGTAATGCATTTCGCAAGATGCATCTTCTGCACGTATTCGTTGGTCTGCAAGATCGGGATAATCCTTGTCTAACGATTCGTCTGTGAAAATATATTTCATAATAGACCAATCAGCACACCATACTAGAAAATGAGAACACTCTAACAGTGATCTTTGATTTCCTGGGTCAGTTGGAGGTCTAACCTGCATCTCTGATCTTTTTGCTATACCTAACCAGTGAGCATGTTCTTCTTTGAGAAAGATTTTTCTTTTTTCTTTACTTAAAGAAATAACACTCCAGGGCTGTAACATAGAACTTGTAGGAGAAGATTGTGCAGTTGCTATTAACTTTTCTATTAATTTAGAATCTATTTCTTTATCTCGAAATCTTCTAATAGTTTTTCTAGATAGAATATTTTCTATAAAACAATTGCTAGGATAGTGATTGTCGGGAATTTCTAGACCGTACCTAGCTTGAAAGTTAGAAAGATATGTTTCGTTAAATTTTTTGGGCATAAAATATTTATTAGTTCAAAAAAACCGTTGACAACACAACATAGAGACTATATAATAGATACATACGCTGTTAACAACACAGCAATGTTCTTTAAAACTGTTAGACAAATTTTGCCCCGATGGTGGAATGGTAGACACGGTGGTCTTAGAAGCCACTGCCTAGTGCGTGAGAGTTCGAGTCTCTCTTGGGGCACCATATAAAAACTTTCTGAGTAGCTACAGCGGAACAACTGAAATACTTGCCGATAACGTTTAGAGCAAGGACCAGCCGTGAAGAGTAGGGCTATCGCGGATTCAAGCGCCGCAGAGAGTTTCTATATGGTAAAAAATTTAAGGGCAGCTTAATGTCCTGTAAACGGCCCGTTGGCCGTTTACGAAGAATAACTCCTGTGAGGGAGCCAACGGATGTATGCCTACATAAGTCCGCCAGTAATGGTTCATTTAAGCAAGCCTGCTCA
>CAZCDW010000290.1:0-2669 GCA_964497485.1 uncultured Bifidobacterium sp. | reverse complement strand
CGTCGAAGGCTTGCAGCAGCGCGTGAAAACGGTGCTGGACAAGCACGGCCTCGACTATGACCTGAAGTGGACGGTGGGCGGCTTGCCCTTCCTGACCCCGAGAGGTGAACTGAGTAACGCAATGAGCGCGGCAATCAAGGCCGAGACTGGCCTTGACACCGAGCTGTCCACCACCGGCGGCACCTCGGATGGACGCTTCATTGCGCAGATCTGCCCGCAAGTCGTTGAGTTCGGCCCGACCAATGCCAGCATCCACAAGATCGACGAGCACATTGCGGTCGACGAGATCGAGCCGCTGAAAAACATTTACCGGCGCACGCTGGAGAACCTGCTGTTGTGAACCACCCTTTCCAGACCTTGCGTGACCTGCTGCGCCACGCTATCACCCGCTTCAATACCGAAGGCCTCTTCTTCGGCCACGGCAGCAGCAATGCGTATGACGAAGCCGCCTACCTGCTGCTGCATACGCTGAAGCTGCCGATCGACAAGCTCGATCCCTTCCTCGATGCCCGCTTGCTGCCCGAAGAAATCTCGGCGCTGCTGAAAGTCATCGAACGACGCGCGATCGATCGGGTGCCGGCCGCCTACATCACGAACGAGGCCTGGCTCGGCGATTACCGCTTCCATGTGGATGAACGCGTGATCGTGCCGCGCTCCTTCATCGCGGAACTGATCCCGGAGCAGTTCCAGCCCTGGGTACAAGACCCGTGGGCCGTATCCGATGTGCTCGAGCTCTGCACAGGCTCCGGTTGCCTCGCAATTCTGATGGCCGACGCATTCCCGAATGCGCACATCGATGCGGTTGACCTGTCGAGGGATGCACTGGACGTCGCGCAACGGAATGTCGATGATTACCAGCTACAGCAACGCATCACGCTGATCGAGTCCGACTTGTACGCGAAACTCCCCAAGGGCAAAAAATACGACCTGATCGTTACCAACCCGCCGTATGTGAACAGCGAATCCATGCGCAGCCTGCCGGCCGAATACCGTGCCGAGCCGCAGATAGCGCTGGCTGGCGGTGACGACGGTATGGACCTGGTGCGCACCATTGTCGCTGGCGCCAAGGCCAGGCTGAACCCGGGTGGCGTGCTAGTGGTCGAGATCGGCAATGAATTTGCGTTTGCCGAAAGCGCGTTCGCCGACTACGAGCTGACCTGGCTGTCGACCAGCGCGGGCGATGAGCAGGTATTCCTGCTGACCGCAGACCAGCTGTAAGGCTTCCTGATGATTCGTTTGCAATCGCTGTCGCTGATGCGCGGCACGAAAGTGCTGTTCGACGCGGCCGACCTGACGATCAACCCCGGCGAGAAAGTTGGCTTGATCGGCACCAATGGCAGCGGCAAATCCACGCTGTTTGCGATGCTGCGCGATGAGTTGCACCCGGACGGCGGCGTGATCGATTTCCCGAAAGCCTGGCGCGTCGCGCATGTCGCGCAGGAGACGCCGGCACTCGAGCGCTCGGCGGTCGACTATGCGATCGATGGCGATGCGCAACTTCGTGTTCTGGAAAGCGAACTGGCCGCGCTGGAAGCGCAAGGTGATGCCGCCGATGGCCATCGAATCGCCGAACTGCATGCGCTGCTGGCCGACGCGGATGCGTACACCGTGCGCTCACGCGCCGAGCAGTTATTGACCGGCCTGGGTTTCACGCTGGCGCAAATGTCGCAACCGGTCGCCAGCTTCTCCGGCGGCTGGCGCATGCGCCTGAACCTCGCACAGGCACTGATGTGCCCGTCCGAATTGCTGCTGCTCGATGAACCCACCAACCACCTCGACCTCGATGCGATCCTGTGGCTGGAGGACTGGCTAAAGCGCTATCCCGGCACGCTGCTGGTGATCTCGCATGACCGCGACTTCCTCGATGGCCTGACCAACGTCATTGTGCACATCGACGAGCGCAAGCTGAAGCGCTATGCGGGCAACTACAGCGCATTCGAGAAACAGCGCGCCGCTCAGCTGGAACTTGCGCAATCCATGCTCGACAAGCAGCAACGCAAGCGTGCGCACCTGCAGTCCTTCATTGACCGCTTCAAGGCCAAGGCCACCAAGGCCAAGCAGGCGCAGAGCCGCATCAAGGCATTGGCTCGGATGGAAGAGCTGGCACCACTGCGAGCGGCTGCAGAATTCTCGTTCGAATTCCGTGAGCCTGAGCGCGCACCGAATCCGCTGCTGGTGCTGGACAAGGTCGACGCCGGTTACCGGCTTGCGGATGGCAGCGCGAAGACCATCGTCAACCGCATCGATTTCTCGCTGCAAGGCGGCCAGCGCATCGGCCTCCTGGGCGTCAACGGTGCCGGCAAATCCACGCTGATCAAGACCATCGCGGGCGAGATCGAACCATTGGCAGGCACCGCCCGGCTCGGCAAGGGCCTCGTGATTGGTTATTTTGCGCAGCACCAGCTCGACATGCTGCGTCCCGACGATACGCCACTGATGGCACTGACCCGCCTCGCGCCCGATGTGCGCGAGCAGGAATTGCGCGACTTCCTCGGCAGCTTCAACTTCCCCGGCGAGATGGTGAAAAGTCCGATCGCGCCCTTCTCCGGCGGAGAAAAAGCGCGCCTGGCGCTTGCGCTGATCGTCTGGCAAAACCCGAACCTGCTGCTGCTCGATGAACTGACCAACCATCTCCACCTCGAGACGCGCGAAGCACTGACCGAGGCGCT
>CAZCDW010000289.1:0-2669 GCA_964497485.1 uncultured Bifidobacterium sp. | reverse complement strand
ATGCTGGCATTGGTCGGGCCGAACTCGACGACTTGCGGGCAGATCTGCGCAATGAAGCGTCCATCCGAGGTGCCGCCGGTGGTTGACAGCTCGGTATCGAGGCCAGTCTCGGCCTTGATCGCTGCCGTCATCGCATTGCTCAGTTCACCTTTCGAGGTCAGGAAGGGCAAGCCGCCCACCGTCCACTTCAGGTCATAGTCGAGGCCATGCTTGTCCAGCACCGTTTTCACGCGCTGCTGCAAGCCTTCGACGGTGCTGGCGGTCGAGAAGCGGAAATTGAAATCGATCACGCACTCACCCGGAATCACGTTCGACGCGCCGGTGCCGGCATGGATGTTCGATACCTGCCACGAAGTCGGCAGGTAGTACTCGTTGCCCTGGTCCCATTCGATGGACACCAGCTCGGCGAGCGCCGGCGCTGCCAGATGGATCGGGTTCTTCGCCATGTGCGGGTAGGCGATATGACCCTGTATGCCCTTGACCACCGGCTTGCCGGACATGGTGCCACGTCGACCATTCTTGATCATGTCACCGATCTGCTTCACCGATGTTGGCTCGCCGACGATGCAGTAGTCGAGCTGCTCGCCGCGCGCCTTCAATTGATCGCAGACGATCACCGTGCCATCGATGGCCGGGCCTTCTTCGTCGCTGGTGATCAGGAAGCCGATCGAGCCCTGGTGATCCGGATGCGCGGCAATGAACTCTTCGCAGGCGACCACCATTGCAGCCAGTGAGGTCTTCATGTCGGCTGCGCCGCGACCGTACAGCTTGCCTTCGCGATGGGTGGGCGTGAACGGATCTGACGTCCACTGCGTCAGCGGCCCGGTCGGTACCACGTCGGTATGTCCGGCGAATACCAGCAGAGGCTGTGCTGTGCCCTTGCGTGCCCACAGGTTGGTGACATCGCCCGAGGCGATCGTCTCGCAATGGAAGCCCAGCGGCGCCAGCCGCTCGGCCATCTTCAACTGGCAGCCACCATCGGCCGGCGTCACGGAGTGCAGCGAAATCAGTTCTTCGGTCAGGGCCAGGGTCGCGGTCTTGCTCATCTCAGTGCTTGCTCATGTCAGTGCCTGTTCATACTGCTCGACGTCATAGCCGACGACGACCATTGCGCCCTTGACGATCACGGGGCGCTTGACCACGCTGGGGTTGGCCAGCATCAGTGCGGTCGCGCTGTCGGCATCGACCACGGCGGCCTTTTGAGCGTCGGAGAGGCCGCGCCAGGTCAGGCCCTTGCGGTTGACCAGCTTGTCCCACGGCTGCTTCTTCAGCCAGCCGGATACCGTGGCGGCATCCAGTCCGGCCTTCTTGAAGTCGTGGAAGTCATACGCGATGCCATGTGCATCCATCCAGCTGCGGGCGTTTTTCACGCTGCCGCAGTTGGGGATGCCATAGACGACGGGTTTGGCCATCAGTCGCGCAGCAGTTCGTTGATGCTGGTCTTCGCGCGGGTCTTTTCATCGACGCGCTTGACGATGACGGCGCAGTACAGGCTGTACTTGCCATCGGCCGACGGCAGGTTGCCGGACACGACGACCGAGCCTTCCGGGATACGGCCGTAGCTGACTTCGCCGGTCGCGCGGTCATAAATCTTGGTCGACTGGCCGATGTAAACGCCCATCGAGATCACCGAGTTCGCTTCGACGATCACGCCTTCGACCACTTCCGAGCGCGCGCCGATGAAGCAGTTGTCTTCGATGATGGTCGGGTTGGCTTGCATAGGCTCCAGCACGCCGCCGATGCCGACGCCGCCGGACAGGTGCACGTTCTTGCCGATCTGGGCGCAGGAACCGACGGTGGCCCAGGTATCGACCATGGTGCCTTCATCGACATAGGCGCCGATGTTCACATAGGACGGCATCAGCACCACGTTCTTGCCGATGAAGGAGCCGCGGCGTGCGACCGCTGGCGGCACGACACGGAAGCCACCCTTGGCGAAATCTTCCGGCGTGTAGTTCGCGAATTTGGTCGGCACTTTGTCATAGAACTGCATGCCGCCGCCGCCCGGAATGGCGACGTTGTCTTCGAGGCGGAACGACAGCAGTACGGCCTTCTTCACCCACTGGTTCACGACCCAGCTGCCGCTGTCCTTTTGTGCGACACGCAGCGTGCCGGCATTCAGTTGCTCGAGCACGTCGGCGACCGCATTGCGGACGTCAGCCGGCGCCGACTTCGGCGAGAAATTGGCGCGCTCTTCCCAGGCGCTGTCGATGAAGGATTGCAGTTGTTGGCTCATGGTGTCTCGATAAAGAAGGTAATGCGGGAAAAGGGGGTGATTGAATTATTGGCTCAGCTTGCGCGTGAATTCGACGATGCGCTGCGCCGCTTCCAGGCACTCATCCACTTCGGCGACCAGCGCCATGCGGATGCGGTTCGCGCCCGGATTGATGCCGTGCGCATCGCGTGCGACATAACTGCCCGGCAAAACGGTCACATTATATTCGGCGTACAGGCGCTTCGCGAATTCAGTGTCGGTAATCTTCGCGAGCTTGTCGACCTTCGCCCACAGGTAAAAGCCGGCATCGGGCAGCGCCACGTCCAGCACCTCGGCCAGCAGCGGCGTCACCTGCGCGAATTTGCGGATGTACTTGTCGCGATTTTCTTCGACGTGCTTCTCGTCGTTCCACGCGACGATGGATGCGGCTTGTATCGATGGGCTCATCGCGCTG
>CAZCDW010000288.1:1751-2670 GCA_964497485.1 uncultured Bifidobacterium sp. | reverse complement strand
CGTTCGATGGGCATCACGGTGGAGGGTCTGTAATGGCTAAGTTGTCCAAGCGCGCCCAGGCGAGCAAGGCCGAAGTTGATCGCACCAAGCCCTACGCATTCGACAATGCGATCGCGCTCGTGAAAGAGCTCGCGACTGCGAAGTTCAATGAGTCGATCGATGTGTCCGTCCAGCTGGGCGTTGACGCCAAGAAGTCGGATCAGGTTGTTCGTGGCTCCGTGGTGCTGCCCGCAGGTACCGGCAAGTCGGTTCGCGTGGCCGTGTTCGCTTCGGGCGACAAGGCCGAGGCTGCGAAAGCCGCTGGTGCTGACGTGGTCGGCATGGAAGATCTGGCAGACCGGATCAAGGCCGGCGACATGCCGTTCGACGTGGTCATCGCTTCGCCGGACACCATGCGTATCGTCGGTACCCTCGGTCAGGTGCTGGGCCCGCGCGGCCTGATGCCGAACCCGAAGGTTGGTACCGTGACCCCGGATGTCGCAACCGCCGTCAAGAATGCCAAAGCGGGTCAGGTGCAATACCGTACCGACAAGGCTGGCATCATCCACGCAACCATCGGCCGCAAGTCGTTCGCTGATGCGGACCTGAAGACCAACCTGCTCGCACTGCTGGAAGCGCTGAACAAGTCGAAGCCGGCAACGAGCAAGGGTGTGTACCTGCGCAAGATCTCGCTGTCGTCCACGATGGGCGCCGGCGTTCGCGTCGACCAGGGTTCACTGGCCGCGCAGTAATGAATCAAGTCTCCGTGCTGCCTGCAAAGGTGGTGCGGAGCAGTTCTTTGGGCTGTTTCGACAAAACATCGTCGGAGCAGGCAATCAAAGACCGTTGGGCCTGAGCTGGCAGCAATACGCAGGCGAAGGTTAAACGCGAAGGGAGCAATCCCGAAGCGCCCAACGCAGATGGCGAGCCCGAACAAGTT
>CAZCDW010000288.1:0-1741 GCA_964497485.1 uncultured Bifidobacterium sp. | reverse complement strand
TCACTTTTGGAGGTTGAACGTGAGTCTCAATCTGAATGACAAGAAGGCCGTAGTCGCCGAAGTCTCCGCCGAAGTTTCCAAGGCGCAGACCATCGTCGTGGCCGAGTACCGTGGCATTGAGGTTGGAGCCTTGACGAAACTGCGTTCCGACGCACGCAAGCAGAAGGTTTACCTTCGCGTGTTGAAAAACACGCTCGCTCGCCGTGCAGTGGAAGGCACTGCGTTTGCGCCTCTCGCTTCTGAAATGACCGGTCCGCTGATCTATGCGATCTCGGAAGATGCGGTGGCTGCGGCCAAAGTCCTGAGCGACTTTGCCAAGTCCAACGACAAGCTGGTCCTCAAGGCAGGCAATTACGCAGGTAACTCGCTGAACAAGGCGGGTGTCATTGCCCTGGCAAACATCCCGAGCAAGGAAGTCCTGATCGCCCAGCTGTTGGGCGTGATGCAGGCTCCGGTCTCTGGTTTTGCTCGCGCACTGGCCGCCCTGGCTGCGAAGAAGGAAACCGAGGCAGCGTAATTCGCTTTGCGAATCGCACTTGGTACCGTCAAGCCCGATCTCGATACATCCGTAAATATTTAGGAGTTTTTAAATGGCAATCACCAAAGACGACATCCTGGAAGCCGTTGGTCAAATGTCCGTGATGGACCTGAACGACCTGGTCAAGGCATTCGAAGAGAAGTTCGGCGTTTCCGCTGCAGCGATGGCTGTGGCTGGCCCGGCAGCTGGCGGCGCCGGCGGCGGCGCTGCTGCTGAAGAGCAGACCGAGTTCACCGTTGTGCTGGCTGATGTCGGCGCGAACAAGGTCGGCGTCATCAAGGCCGTGCGTGAAATCACCGGCCTGGGCCTGAAGGAAGCCAAAGACCTGGTCGACGGCGCTCCGAAGCCTGTGAAGGAAGGCGTGGCGAAAGCTGACGCTGAAGCGGCGAAGAAGAAGCTGGAAGAAGCTGGCGCAAAGGCCGAGCTCAAGTAAGCGCGGTTCCTGGCGCAAGCCATCGAGTCAAAGTGCAGGGCCCGGCCGAGAGGCGGGGTCCTGCTTTTGGCTCTTTTGGCGTTTCATGAAACCCGGCAGTCTTTCGGGTTCCGCAGTACCGGCAGTACCTGCAGTAATTGATTGCCACCGCGTCCGATGCAACCGGCGCGAGTGCCTGCAGTCTTAGCTGAAGGGCAAAGACTTGAGGATTCTCAGAAGAAGGCATTGATCTTCATCGAGTCCTGAATTCTCTATCCTTCCTGTCACTCACGGAGTGTTCATGCACTACTCATTTACTGAGAAGAAGCGTATCCGCAAGTCGTTTGCCAAGCGCGCAAACGTACATGATGTCCCTTACCTGCTTGCTACCCAGCTGGAATCCTATACGGGCTTCCTTCAGGCAGACGTGGGACCGACGGCACGCAAGAACGAAGGCCTGCAGTCGGCCTTCCATTCGATCTTCCCGATCGTCTCGCATAACGGCTTCGCCCGTCTCGAGTTTCTGTCCTATGTGCTCGGCGATCCGCCGTTTGACGTCAAGGAATGCCAGCAGCGCGGCCTGACCTATGCATCGCCGCTGCGCGCCAAGGTGCGCCTGGTGATCCTCGACAAGGAATCGCCGACCAAGCCCGTCATCAAGGAGATGAAGGAGCAGGAAGTCTACATGGGCGAACTGCCCCTGATGACCGTCAACGGCTCGTTCGTGATCAACGGTACCGAGCGCGTCATCGTGTCGCAGCTGCACCGCTCGCCGGGCGTGTTCTTCGAGC
>CAZCDW010000287.1:0-2670 GCA_964497485.1 uncultured Bifidobacterium sp. | reverse complement strand
CAGCCAGCCCAGGCGCCAGCCGGTCATGTTGAAGTACTTGGAGAAGCTGTTGATGACGATCACGTCCTCGCCCTGCGCCAGCGCGGTCTGCGGCGCATCGCCATAACTGATGCCCTGATAGATCTCGTCGACCAGCGCAAAACCGCGATGCCGGCGCACCACATCGAGCGTGCGCGCGAGTTCATCCGGCAGGATCGACGTACCGGTCGGGTTTGACGGCGATGCCAGCAGCACGCCGCGCGTGCGCGCCGTCCAGTGCGATTCGACCATCGCAGCCGTCAGCTGGAAGCGTTCGTCGGGCCCGCTGGGAATCAATACCGGCTTGCCGTTGAACGCAGCGATGAAATGGCGGTTGCACGGATAGCTGGGATCGGGCATCAGCACTTCAGCATCGCGCTCGACCAGCGCCGCGCAAGCCAGCAGCAGCGCAGCCGACGCACCGGCGGTGACGACGATGCCTTCGGCCGGCACATCAATGCCGAAAGCATGCTGATAATGCCCGGAGATGGCCGCGCGCAATTCGGGCAGGCCGAGCGCGGCGGTGTATCGCATCGCCGCGCCCGAATCGAGTGCCTCGCGTGCCGCATCCAGCACCGGTTGCGGCGGCGGGAAATCGGGCTCGCCTATGCACATCGGTATCACCGAGCGCCCTGCCTTTTCCAGTTCGGCGGCGCGCTTGAGCACCTCCATCACATGGAAGGGCTCGATCTCGTCGAGGCGGGCAGCGAGCGTGTAATCCATGCCAGGAACAAGAATCAGCGGGCGGCGTTGACCTCGGTGGCGCGTACGCTCGCGGCCAGCTTGTCGAGCACGCCGTTGACGTACTTGTGGCCATCGATGCCGCCGAAGGACTTGGTCAGCTCCACCGCCTCATTGATCACCACCTTGTACGGAATTTCCAGATGGTGCTTGAGCTCGTAGGCGCCGATCAGCAAGGCCGCATGTTCGACCGGCGACAGCTGGGCGATGCCGCGATCGATCAGAGGAACCAGTTCTTCGCGCAGGCTGGCCGCATCGCGAATCGCGCCATGCAGCAGCGCATCGAAATGCTCGGCATCGGCCTTGTCGAAACCATGCGCATCGCGAATGTGCGCATCGATCGCGCCCGAGTCCTCGGCGTTCAGCAGCCATTGGTACAGGCCCTGCAGCGCAAACTCGCGCGCGCGATGGCGCGGCGTGCGGCTCTTGTTGGGGTTGGCGTGTTGGGATTTAGTACCGCTCATGATGGACCTTGCTTGTTTACTCTTCGTCGGCGTCGTCGGCCAGTTCTTCCATCGCGGCGACCAGGTTCGCCATTTCGACCGCGCAGCGCGCGGCTTCGGCGCCCTTGACGGCCATGCGCACCTCGGCCTGCTCGTCATTCTCGGTGGTCAGCACCGCATTCGCGATCGGGATGCCGAAGTCGAGGCCGATGCGGGTGATGCCGGCACCGGATTCATTCGATACCAGCTCGAAATGGTAGGTCTCGCCGCGAATGACCGCGCCCAGCGCGATCAGCGTGTCGAACTGGCCGGACTCGGCCATCTTCTGCAGTGCCAGCGGTATTTCCAGCGCGCCCGGCACAGTCACCAGCAGCACATCCTGGTCTTCGACACCGAGGCGCTTGAGCTCGGCCACACAAGCCGCGGTCAGCCCGTGGCAAACATCTTCATTGAAACGCGCCTGGACGATGCCGATGCGCAGACCGCTGCCATCGAAATCCGGTTCATAGGTGCCTACGCTCATGCTTCCTCCTGGGTGGTGCGCTTGTTTGATGAAGCCTTGTGCTTGATGGATGGGTTCGTCAGCAAGACGGTCTCAAGACCGCTCATTGCGTCGGACTGGCCTGATAGCCAGTCACTTCGAGATTGAAGCCTGTCATTGACGGCATCTTGCGCGGGTTGGCCAGCAGCTTCATCTTGCGTACGCCCAGCTCGCGCAGTATCTGCGCGCCGATGCCGTAGGTGCGCAAGTCCATGCGCGCCACACGCTGCGGGGTCGATGGCTGTTGATGGCTATCCGATTGCGCGAGCGCTGTGAATTGCGCAAACATCTGCTCGGCCGATTCCTCGCAATTGAGCAATACGATCACGCCGCGTTCGGCGGCCTTGATCGCCGCCATCGCCGCCGCCATGTTCCACGAATGGGTGGTGGCGCGTGTCTCCAGCATGTCCAGCACCGACACTGGCTGGTGCACGCGCACCAGCGTTTCCAGTTCGGGCTGGATGTCGCCGTGCACCAGCGCCAGATGGGCGCCGCTGCTGGGCTTGTCGCGGAAGGCGATCGCATGGAAGCTGCCGTGCGCCGTGTGCATTGGGCGTTCGGCCACCCGCTCTACGATGCTCTCGGTCTGGCTACGGTAGTGGATCAGGTCGGCGATGGTGCCGATCTTCAGGCCGTGCGTCTGCGCGAACTCGATCAGATCGGGCAGGCGCGCCATTGTGCCGTCATCCTTCAGGATCTCGCAGATCACGGATGCCGGCGTCAGGCCGGCCAGCTCGGCCAGGTCGCAGCCGGCCTCGGTATGGCCAGCGCGCATCAACACGCCGCCCTTCTGCGCGCGCAGCGGGAAGATATGGCCCGGCTGCACGATGTCGGCTGGCTTGGCATTGCGCGCGACAGCCGCTTCGATGGTGCGCGCGCGGTCGGCGGCGGAGATACCGGTCGTGACGCCTTCGGCAGCCTCGATCG
>CAZCDW010000286.1:0-2677 GCA_964497485.1 uncultured Bifidobacterium sp. | reverse complement strand
ACAAACGTATCGCCGATGACCTGCATGCCGAATTGGGCGTGCGCAAGCAGGATGTATTCATCAACCTGGTCGAAGTGAACAAGGAGAACTGGTCCTTCGGCAATGGCGAGATGCAGTACGGACCGACTGAATAAGTCCGATAGTGCTTTGCAAATGATCGACCGGCTGGCCGCCCACCTCAAGCTCACGTTTTATCTGTGCCTGCTGACCGCAGCGGCGGTTGGTCTGTTCCTGAAGGACGCGCCCGCCGCTGAAAGCTTGCTGCCGCTGGCTTATCAGTGGAGCGTGGTTGGCTATTACGGCACCGTGCTGCTGCTGCTGGCGGTGTTGACAGCGCCGCTATGCGTATCGGCGTATACACGCTGGGCATGGCCCGTCATTGGCTGGGGCTGGCTCGCCTTCCTCGGCATTGATCTCGCGGTCTTCAATCTCTACCGCTTCCATCTCGATTGGCTGCTGGTCGACATGTTCCTGAATGATTTTCGGGGCATGGGCATACCGGTCTTCTTGCTGGCGCTGTCAGCGCTACTGTTGCTGGCGCTGCTAGCGCTGGTGCTTTGGTTGTTTGTATCGCCACGTACCGGTACACGCAAGCACCTGACGTGGTTCCTCATCGGCATCCTGTTGATGCCGATCGGCCTGTTGCTCAATTCGACCATCAATATCTGGGCCGCGCATTTCGTTCGCAACGAGATCACGCGCTATCGCCCCTTCTTGCCGATCTATTACCCGGTCGAACTCGATGCCAGTGCCAAGACCATCAGTGCCTCATTGCCGTCGGTGTTCCCGGCAGCTTACGGCAAGGCGGATACGGTCAGTCGCGGCGATAGCGGTATCGTGCATTACCCGGCGGCCCAACCCGTTTGCACAACGAAGGATGATGCGCCCTCGATTCTGATGATCGTGCTGGAGAGCTGGCAGGCCGATGCGATGAACGCGGAGATCACGCCCAACATCGCGCGTTTCGCGCATGGGGCCACCCGCTACGACCAGCATGTGTCCAGCGGCGCCACCACCGTTCCGGGCTTGTTTGGATTGATGTACGGACTGCACCCGAACTACTTCTACCTGATCCGCTCCTCCGCCAATCGTTATCCGAGCGTATTCACCGAAACCCTGCATCAGCAGGGTTACCGAACCCGGGTTTTCACGTCCAGCAATCTGGATGGTTTTTCGCTCGATACCCTGTTCTTCCCACGCATACGCAAGGAAGATTTTCTGATGACCCAGGGTGACGAAGTGCCGGTGCAGCGCTATATCGATACGCTGGCTGCGCCGTCTGGTGAGAAGCGTTTCGACTTCCTGTTTCTTACTTCATCGCACTCGTCCTACAGCTACCCGGCTGCCTTCACGAAATTCACGCCCTTACCCGCCGTCGAGGGCGGCTACGCGCTCGACAAACAGGCAGACAATCGTCCATACAAGAACGATTACTACAACAGCCTGTTCTACCTCGATACCTTGGTGGGCAAGCTGCTGGCCGCGGCCGAGCGCGCCGGTAAGCTGGACAACACTTGGGTCGTGATCACCGGCGACCATGCGGAAGAATTCAACGAGAACGGCCAGGGCTATTGGGGCCATGGCAGCAATTTCACACGATGGCAGACACAGACACCGTTGATCGTAAAAGCGCCACGGCAAATGCAGGGCCGGGTAGAGTCGCAGCTGTCGCTGCATCAGGACGTGGTGCCGACCCTGATGAAGCATGCACTGGGCTGTAGTTCGTCAATGGCGGACTACAGCAATGGCGCCGATCTGAACGCCTTGCCAGACAAGCGCGGCACCATCATCTCATCCTATATGGCGACGGCGTATCTCGTGGATGGCGTCATTGTCGATAAGACCACCAATCGCAGGTATGACTGGCGAGGCTTGAGCAGGTCTTACACGCCGCCTTCCAATGAATCCATCCGAGCCTTGTTGGCTGAGGAGGGAAGATTCATTCTGCAGCCTTCTCGCTAAAGACTTTGCGTGTTCCGGACGCACCGCAGCTTGCCTCCACCAAGACCAGCAGCGCGTAGTCGGTAGCGAATGAAAGCTGGTGCATTGTTCGAGGATAGATCGGCGGCCAGCCCCTGCTAGCCTTTGAATGGGTTGAAGATCGTCAGACGATGGTCAATAGTCTGGCCGTTCTGCAGATCCTCCGTCAGAAAGGTGTTGCAGCCAGCTTCGAGCGCGGCAGCGACAATCCCGGCGTCATAAACCGAGTAACCATATCGTTCCGCAATCGCTATGGAAGATTGATGCGACTTCACGCTTAGCGGGAGGATATTCAGCGTCGCATAGAGTCCGCCGAGTATCTCGCGAAGTTCGTCAAAGGGTAATTGCAGCTTTTGGCGGCAGACCGACGCGAACTCATTCAGGACCTGGACGCTGATGGTGCCACCTTCAACGAGCAAGCGCTCGGCAATCGTGGCCTTCGCATCATCACCTGACAGCAGGTACAGAAGCACATTCGTGTCCAGAAACCTGTCAGTCGCGCTCATTGGCCTCAATTCGATCGAAACGAAAATCCGCCGGCAGCTTGCCACGGTATTTACGGAGATTTTTCACGATCTCTTCCGTCGAAGGCGTTCGTTTGACTTCAAACGTCCTCTCCCCAACGACGTGTATCTCGATGTCATCACCTTCCCTCAGCCCGAGGGTCTCGACGACGGCAGAGGGGAGCCGGACAGCC
>CAZCDW010000285.1:0-2681 GCA_964497485.1 uncultured Bifidobacterium sp. | reverse complement strand
AATAATTTGTTGGTGGAGTGGTGGAATTACATCTGCCGTAGCTTGTAAAACTGCATTGGATTTATTTAAAGATAAAAACGAATGTAGAGTAATAATGATTGATACAGGAAACGAGGATGAAGATACCTACCGATTTAAAACAGATTGCGAAAAATGGTTTGGACAACCTATTGAAGTGATTACAGAAATAGGGAAGGATTATGAAAGCATACAAGATGTTTGGACTAAACACAAATCTTTAAATGTGGCTACTGGTGCAATTTGCTCAACTCAATTAAAAAGACGAGTGCGTGAAAAATGGCAAGATGTAAACGAATACGATTATCAAATATTCGGATTTGAATTTGACAAAAAAGAATTTAACAGGGCATTAGGTTTACACAAAAACCATCAGAAAGCAAAAGGAATATACCCATTACTGATGATGGGTTATGATAAAGATGATTGTTTACGAATTGTGCAAGAAGCAGGGGTTGAAATACCAAGAATGTATCAGTTAGGATTTAGAAATAATAATTGCTTTAAGACTGGATGCGTTCAAGGCGGTATTGGTTATTGGCAAAAAATGGAGCGTGATTTTCCTAAAAAGTTTGAAGCAATGGCAGAAATGGAACACAAACTAACTGATTTGCGTGGAGAACCTGTAACAATGCTAAAAGACCAAAGTAATGAAGCTAAAAAGATAGTAGTAGAAACCGATATTAAATGGAAGCAATTTATATTTCTTAAAAAGCATCCTAAATATCCTGAATTGAAATGTTTGGCAGATATGAAACCACAAGAAGTAAAGCCTTTGTTTGAATGTAACGGATTTTGTGGAACAAATGATTTGAACCCAAGAATTGAAACTGAAAATGAAATTAACTTTGATACACGAGATATTTAAAAGTGCGTTGGCTTTTTTCTTTTTGTTTTCCCTTCACGGAACTTCAACTGGAACACGTCAGCAAGGCATTTCATATAACTTATTTATTGTCGCATAAATTAAATTAAAATAAAAAATAAAAAACAATGAAAAAATTACTATTTACAATCTTAACTATCTTTATTCTTTCTTCATGTAACAAAGAGTGCAACTTTCCACCTGCTCCGTATGGTCAGGCAAATAATGTATCCGAATACAGCAGCACTGGTTACAACACAATAACCTACACCTACTACTGCTACAATGGTAGATACACCGCTGTAACATACACTAATACAGAAGGGTGCAGATGGGAAACTAGTTATTACTATTCAACTTGTATTAGGTAGGTTTATGAAATTAAATAGCAACATACCTTCATTTAAAGCCCTAGTCAAAAAAAAGTACTTCACTAAAAATAGCGAGGATACCGAATTCTACAATGTGTACGTATTTGGAATTCAATCCTGCTCAGGTCAGATACTTACCTTCCACGTTATGACGGACAATGGTATGCTTAGGTCTAGAGTTCCACTATCAGAAATATATATCAAAGAGCCTACTAATGATATACCAGACCACTTCAAACAATTGTGGGACTGCTTTAGCGAGAATGTTTCTGTAATAGAATACGACTTCCTAGTATACCATAAAGCACAAGTAGTTCTCAGGGATGGCAGTAAAGTGTGGGCTACCTACCTATTTACAATAGATTGGTACGACAATCCATACTCAAATGAGCCTAGCGACTACAAGTGTGGGCACATCCTTAAAAGCGATGATGGATACCTGCTATGCCAACCTAACAATAGACTATTCTGGAGAGACAGCAATTGGATTACCAAAGAACTGCCAGAAGACCTTAAACAATTTAAAGTAGATACAGAAATAATATCTGTAGAAAACAAAAGCAACAGATGGATTACAGAAGATAGCAACTCATTCTACTATGACACAAAAGAAGTTACAAAACTTCTATAATATGCGGAGCTCGTTTATTGCCCCCGAAATAAAGTGGGGCAGTAAACCCTCTGTGTGCAGGTATGTTTTGCTCTAATACCCAATTTTTAGAGTCTACTTCATACAAAACAAATGAAGCAAATGCAGTAATAGACATATCATATTCATTACCTATCACACAAAAGAAGGTGTCTAAATTAAGCGTTTCTGCATACTCTCTCTTGCCGTTTGTATACAAATAAGGAGCAACCTCTATACAATCACTCTGAGGGTCGTAACGCCATCCAAAACGTGCACTATTCTCATGCATCTGAAACTGCTTAATCAATGGCTTAAAACCAAATGACATACCATATAATTTATTCCAATCCTTCTGGTCTTCCCCTATGTTATAACGGCAAGAATCAGTAAAGGTTATTTTACGTTCTAATGGAGCACCAAACCAAAGTCCCGTAAATTGGTCTATGCTCATATGCATCCCTTTTAAAATCTTCATCTCTTCCAGTATAAAATAATTAAAGCTGCCATAACTATCCAAGATACAATAAAAGCCCACATCCAGTTTTTGTTCTCAACTACTTTGGCAGGAACTATTATTTCTTTTGTAAAGTGTATTGTATCAGTTTTAATAAATAAACGGTCTTTAATGTGTATCTTAGCCTTAACCTTTTTTAATGAAGACAAAGCCACTTTAACAGAAACTAGACTATCACTGTATATTTCTGAATATTTACTTGTCAAAGAATCTACATTAAAAGGAACTTCAACAATAGCACCCTCTACAAAAAAAGTGTCTGTTCTGATAATTGTATCGTTC
>CAZCDW010000284.1:0-2685 GCA_964497485.1 uncultured Bifidobacterium sp. | reverse complement strand
CGAGCATGCGGTCGGCTTCGTCGAGGACCAGCATTTCCAGCTGCGAGAAATCGATCTTGCCCGACTCCATGTGGTCGATCAGGCGGCCCGGGGTCGCGACCAGGATTTCCGGATTGCGCGACAGCAGTTGCATCTGTTTCGGATACGGCATGCCGCCGAGGATGGACACGGCCTTCACGCGGCGCATGTGCACGCCGTACTTGTCGGTGGCAGTGGTGACCTGCAGCGCCAGTTCGCGCGTCGGCGTCAGCACCAGCATCTTCGGGCGTGCCGGCGCAAAGCGCGGACGCTCGCCGCGTGAGCGTGCCGCCTGTGCTTGCTGGTTGGGCGTCTTGCCTTGCTGAGGCTCAGACGGCGCGCTGGCCAGACGATGCAGTGCCGGCAGCATGAATGCGGCGGTCTTGCCCGAGCCGGTCTGCGAGGACACCAGCAGGTCGCGGCCTTCGATCGCTGCGGGCACAGCTTGCTGCTGCACCGGAGTCGGCTGCGTGTAGCCGGCGTCGGCAAGGGCTTTCAGGACCAGCGGGTGCAGGCCGATTTCTTCAAACGTCATGATTCTTCTTTCAAACGGGTCGCCGTGGCAGGTGGCGCGCCCTTGTCTGTAGGCGCGGCAAAGGCCACGGACTGTCCGCTGCCACTGGCTGAATAAACCGGGCGGTCAGGCGAACGACTGATAAAGGCAACGCCGGCAGCGACGACGAAAAATCAGGCTCTGCGTTGAGCGCAACACGCTCGGGTACAGGATTCAGAGAGATTTCGGCACAAAAGCTTTGCGCCGGGTGGGTGCCTGACTTGCAGCACCCGGGGGCGGGAGGGCTTTATGGACAATGCTGACGATCTGCGATGCATGATCGCGCTGTTTGTTGCAGCGCGGCGCGAATGATACAGGAATTCCGGGACTCGTGTGCAGATCCTTGAAATTCAATGGAAAAGCCCGGCCGTAGCCGGGCTTTGTTGCCGGTATGGCAGCGAGATCAGTCGTCGCTACCCATCCCAGCCACGACCTGCGAGAAGCCGCCATCGACATAGGTGATCTCACCCGTGATACCGGCCGCAAGGCTGGACAGCAGGAAGGCCGATGCATTGCCGACGTCTTCGGTCGTCACGTTGCGGCGCAGCGGCGCGTTCTCTTTCACGAAGTTCAGGATCTTGCCGAAGTCCTTGATGCCGGACGCGGCGAGGGTCTTGATCGGGCCGGCCGAGATGCCGTTCACGCGCACCCCATGCTTGCCCAGCGATTCGGCCAGATACCTTACGCTGGCCTCGAGCGAGGCTTTCGCAAGGCCCATCGTGTTGTAGTTCGGCAGGGCGCGCATCGCGCCGAGGTAGGACAGGGTCAGCAGTGCCGAGCCCGGCGCCAGCATCGGCAGCGCCGCCTTGGCCATGGCCGGGAAGCTGTACGCGGAGATGTCATGCGCGATGCGGAAGTTCTCGCGCGTCAGGCCATCGAGGAAGTCGCCGGCGATCGCCTCGCGCGGCGCAAAGCCGATCGCATGCACGAAGCCGTCGAACTGCGGCCAGGTCTTGCCAAGGTCGGTGAACAGCGCGGCGATTTGCTCGTCACTGCCGACATCACAGTCGAACACCAGCTCGCTGTTGAACTCTTTCGCGAATTCGGTGATCCGGTCCTTGAAGCGCTCGCCGACATAGGTGAACGCCAGCTCCGCGCCTTCGCGGTGGCAGGCTTGCGCAATGCCGTAAGCGATCGAGCGGTTGGACAGCACGCCGGTGATCAGCAGTTTTTTACCTTGCAAGAATGCCATTCAGGACTCCTTCATGAAACCGGGGCCGACGACTCGCCGGCGAAAGGCGCCATTGTAGCGTTTTCGATATCCAGACTGATACTTCCGGCAGCCTGTCACGCCGCGTTTCCCGAAACCCGCTATGCTTGCCGGGATTTTGTGTGTTGCTTTTCAGCCTGACTTTTCGAATTGATTCACGGCCTGACTGAATGCCCATGACCCGCCTGATCGCCAATGCGCGCGCGCTGCCTGCTGCGAAGTCTGCTTCTGCTGCCATCGCCCGCATTTTTTTCGTTCGTGCCCTTGCTGCACCGGCTGTGCTCGGTGCCTGCATCAGCGTGATGCCGCAAGCGCATGCCGCCCATGCATTCTCGCTGTATGACACGCCGAAATACCCGCCTGGCTATACCCACTTTGCCTATCAGAACCCCGATGCGCCCAAGGGCGGCGAGATCTATCTCGCCAATCCTGATTCGCGCACCAGCTTCGACAAGTTCAACCCATTCTCGATGAAGGGCGTCGCGGCCGCCGGTGTCTCCAACCTGATGTTCGAATCGCTGGCCATCACCTCGGCCGACGAGATCGCGACCATGTATGGCTTGCTGGCCGAGGACATGCAGCTGGCGCCGGACCGCATGGCGATGACTTTCCGGCTGAATCCGAATGCGCGCTTCAACAACGGTGACGCGGTGACGGCCGATGACGTCAAGTATTCGTTCGACACGCTGGTCGCGAAGGGCGCGCCGCAGTTCAAGATGATCTATGCGGACGTCAAGCAATGCGTGGTGCTGGACGATCGCACGGTGCGCTTTGACTTCAAGAGCAAGAACCGCGAGCTGCCGCTGATCGTCGGTGGCATGCCGGTGTTCTCACGCAAATGGGCGGCAGCTCAGCGTGATTTTTCCAAACAACCCCTTCCACGTGAGTTTCCCTCGGCTGTCAT
>CAZCDW010000283.1:0-2723 GCA_964497485.1 uncultured Bifidobacterium sp. | reverse complement strand
GTGCACTCTTCTATATCGATATCGATGATTTCAAGCAGATCAACGACAACCTTGACCACAACGTTGGCGATCGCGTGCTGATGGCAGTCGCCAGTCGCCTCGGCGCGGTGGCCGGCGCTCATGATTTGCTGGTTCGCTTCGGCGGTGATGAATTCGTTTTCTGTGCGTATGCGTTCGGCGCAGACGCCGATCCGGAGGCGCTCGCGCAGCGCTTGCGCGAGGCCGTCGCCGCGCCACTGTTCGTCGATGGCCGCGAGCTGACGGCGAGGGCATCGGTCGGCATCGCACTGGCCCCCGAGCATGGCGACACGATCGATGAACTGCTGCAAAAGGCCGACGCGGCCATGCATGTGGCCAAGGAAAATGGTCGCGACCAGGTGCAGCTGTGGAATTCGGCAATCTCGCAACGCGCGAATCACCGTTTCGAGCTCGAGGCCGATCTGCGGCAGGCCGTATCAGGAAGCCAGCTGGCGGTGGCCTATCAGCCCATCATCGACATGACGAATGGGCGCGTGATCGGTATGGAGGCACTGGCGCGCTGGAACCATCCACGTCGCGGCTGGGTGTCACCGACGGAGTTCATTCCGGTTGCCGAAGACACAGGCCTGATCGTCGCGATCGGTGCATGGGTCATGGAACAGGCCTGCCTGCAGGTGAGGCAATGGCATGCGCAGTTCGGCCCCTTGTTCCTCGCCGTGAATGTGTCAGCACGCCAGTTCCGCGATCCGGAACTGGTGCGCAAAGTGAGTGAGATCTGCACGCGTACCCATTTCCCGTTTGACCTGATGCACCTCGAGATCACCGAGAGCACGCTGGTCAAGGATGCCGAAGCAGCCGCCACCATCATGCGTGATCTGGTGGGACTGGGCTTCCGGCTGTCGCTGGATGATTTTGGCACGGGTTATTCGTCGCTGTCCTACCTGAAGCGCTTCCCGGTCCACAAACTGAAAATCGACCAGAGCTTCGTCAAGGATTTGCCGCGCAACGCCGATGATGGCGCGATCGTGAAAGCCATCGTCACTCTGGGTCGTGCGCTGGACATCAAGGTGCTCGCAGAAGGCATCGAAACCGATAGCCAGCAAACCGTGCTGTCTGCCCTGGGTTGCGATCAGGGGCAGGGCTATTTCTACAGCCAGCCGCTTTGGGCACGCGATTTCGAATCCTTCGTCTTCAATCGGCATCAGGTACTGGCACAGGCTCCCGGCCACCAGGCTGCTCCCGGCAGCTGAGGCTGGCCAGCTGAGGGCAGCCGCAGACCTGAGGCAGTAGCTTGCTGGACCCGAAAAAAACAAAGCCCGATCTGGCGATCGGGCTTTGTGTCTGTATCCGGTGGGGTGGCCGATGGGACTCGAACCCACGACGACCAGAATCACAATCTGGGACTCTACCAACTGAGCTACGGCCACCACTGAAACAAGCCCGCCATTATACAAAATTTCAGCGCAGATAGCATCTTTGGCAGCCACACGACCGTCAAAGCGAAAAAATTCCTCGAATCAGGGACTTATCAAGCGCTTGCTCAGTCGCCGACGGCCAAGGCAACTTCTTCGACCGGCGGTGCGAGGTCCAGCAGGCGGCGCAATGCGGTCTGCAGGGCAGTGCGGCTACCCGTGGTGTACGCGGACAGCGCGCCTGCCCGGTCCGCATGCGGTTGCAGCAAGCCTGCCTGAGCCAGCAGCCGCTGCAGCTGCCGCGCCACCGGCTCGCCGGTATCGACCAGCGTGACTCCCGGACCCGCCGCATCTCTGACCAGATGCTCGACGAAAGGGTAGTGGGTACAGCCCAGCACCAGCGTGTCGGCCTGCTGTGCGACCAGTGGCGCCACATAGCGCTGCACCAGCTGCGCAGTAGCACGCGAATGGGTCTCGCCTTTCTCGATCTGGTCGGCGAGGCCATTGCAGGCTTGTAGCAGGAAGCGCGCACTGCTGGCTTCGGCTACCTGCTGCTGCAGCTTCTGGAATTTGTCCGAGGCCAGCGTACCTTCGGTGGCAAGTACGCCGACGGTACCTGACTGCGACAGCGCGGCAGCCGGTTTGAGGCCGGGTTCGACACCGACCACCAGCAGATGCGGGAACCGCGCACGCAACGCGGCAATGGCAGCTGCAGTTGCCGTATTGCATGCGACGACGATGGCCTTGACCCTGAAGCGCAACAGGAAGGCCGCAATCGCCAGCGCGCGCTCGACGATCACACCCTCGGGCTTTTCTCCGTAAGGCGCAAAGCCCGAGTCCGCGAAATACAGCAGCTCTTCATTCGGCAGCAGGGTGCGCACATGGCGCAGCACCGACAGCCCACCGATCCCTGAATCGAAGATGCCAACGGGCGCGCCGGCGTCGTCGGGAGTGAGGTCGGGCTGGCTCATCGGTGGCTGTCGGCTGCGGTCGCTTTGCGCACCAGGTTCAGGCGACGGTGACCGGGATCTTGCCTATCGATGCCGCGATCTTTTCCTGCCAGGCCTTCGGGCCCGTGTTGTGGACCGAGGTACCGGTCGAATCCACGGCCACCGTCACCGGCATGTCGACGACATCGAATTCGTAGATTGCTTCCATGCCGAGGTCTTCGAAGCCGACCACCTTCGCACCCTTGATCGCCTTGGACACCAGATAGGCGGCGCCACCGACGGCCATCAGGTAAGCCGACTTGTGGTTTTTGATCGATTCGATCGCCACCCAGGGGATGAGGTGATCATGCCATCGTTCACGTTTGTTTCTACAGCAAACGCG
>CAZCDW010000282.1:0-2724 GCA_964497485.1 uncultured Bifidobacterium sp. | reverse complement strand
GTATTGAACCCGGTCCAGGTACTCCCGCTCAGCAATAGCTGATGGCGCACCGGACGCATCGGGTCGCGGCGCCTTTCCTACATTCCCCCTACGACAGCGTCGGGTAAAGCCGATTCTAGGAAATCGGTGCAAGTCTTTGATTTACTTGAGAGCAATTTTTTAATTGCCCCGATGGGCAAGCCAACTCAAGCTAAGCGCTTGATTCTCTGACAAAAAATCAACCCCGCTGCCCTGCTCTGTCCGGTATATTGTGGCCTAGAAAGAGGGACTGGAGAACCTGATGTTCCGCAAGATGAAGCAAAACAAGCTACTACCGACGCAGGAAAAGTTCGACACGCTGATCGGCGCCACGACCGAAATCTATGGCCGTCTGGTGCTGCTGGACAGCGTGCGCATCGATGGCAAAGTTGTCGGCAACATCGAAACGGCGAAAGACAAGAAGGTCACCGTCGCGATTGGCCGTTCGGGTGAAGTCTCGGGTGACATTACTGCGCACCGCGTGATGGTGGCTGGCAAGATTGAGGGCAACATTTACGCCACCGAGCGCGCCGAATTCCACAAGGACTCCGAAGTCCGCGGCGACATCACCTACGGCACCATCGGCGTCGAGCATGGCGCGAAATTGCTCGGCCTGGTGATCCAGGCGCAGAACAACAGCAGCAGCACGACGGACGCGCAAGCCGTGATCAAGGCAGCACAGGAAATGAAATAAACGGACGAGCTGCCGGTTACCGACAAACCTGCCTCGCATGAAAAAAGCCTGATCTTCGATCAGGCTTTTTCTTTGGTCGCGTCGGCCGCATAGGCCGCCACGTGATGCCGTGATCAGGGCTTCTTCTTGAGCTCGCCCTTGACCACACCGCCACGCTGGATGGTGATGCTCTTGAAGCTCACCTTGCCATCGACCACCGCACGACTACCAATGGTCAGGTCACGGCAATCCAGCGAACCGGAGAAATTGCCCTTCACGTTCATCGTGTCGCAGGTGACGTTACCGTCCAGTACGCCCGTCACACCGATCTGGATCGAGTGCAGCGACAGTGTGCCGCGCACCGTGCCATCGATGGTCAGGTAACCGCTGGAGCGGATCTCGCCGATGAATTCGAAACCTTCGCTGATGATCGAAGGCTTGAGGTTGTTACCGCCCGGTTTCGCTACTGCGCTGCCGGCCTGGTTGATCTCTGCCTCAGGTGCTGCTGCTACGACCACCTCAGGCTCGACCGGCGCAGGCTGGCTGACCGGCTGACTCACGTCATTCGTGGTTGCCATCTTGTCCCGTTCGTCGTTTCTTCGAATGTTGAACACGTGTAAATGCCCTGAAATCTATGTGAACCGAAATTAATTGCCGGCGCCTTCGTCGATCTTCTGCAGTGCACCTTGCAGGTCGCCGCCCTTTTCGATTTCGATCTCGGCGTACTGGACCGAGCCCAGCGCTTTACCGGTCGAACGAATGAACAGGGATTTTTTCGCGGTCAGCGTGTCATGAATCTCGCCGCGCAGATCGATGATATCTGCAGTCACTTTGCCCTTGATGACGCCAGAGCTGGCAACAATCAGTTCACGCGCAGTGATATCGCCTTCGATGCTGCCCGATACCGACGCAATGTCTGGTACGACAAAAGTGCCGTTCAGCACGACGCCTTCGCCTACCGTCAGGCAACCGCTTTGATTTGAATCCGCCAACACCGCCTCCCAGATTTCAGGTCAGAAATAATCACGATCATCGGCTGCGCTGCTCGCCCTGTGTGAGCACAAGGGGCTGTTACCAGCCGTTTTGATTCCTAAAAGAAATTATAAGGGGAAATGTTCGAAATTTCGCAAATAATTCTTTGCGATTTCTTTGTACCGACCGCATTCTTGATAATCAAGCAATGATTATCGTAGGAAGATTGTAGGAATACATTCGGCGACCATCGAAGGCGCTCGGCTGGCGGCCACGCTAAGTCAGTGGAGTGACGAGTTATTGAAAAAAATTATAGCCGCGATCGAAAATTTGAATTTGCCTTATATTTTGCGCAGCAGCATAATTGCACTCGTCTCCTCTATGTCTATCCTCAGATATAGATTCAGCCCGCTCTTCGGAGCGGGCTTTTTTTTCGCCCGCCATTCTGTAAGCCCCCAATGTGCAGGCAGCGACAAGCCGCACCGATCGCGGTGCGAGCCCAAAAAACCTGGAAGGGAATCAGGCCTTGAGCAGGCCGAGGATGGCGGTGAGCTCACTGCGAATCGCCACCAGGTCCATCGGGACGCTGGCAGTATCGGCAGAGCTATCTGCGCGGCTGTCGAGCTTGTTGCGCGCACCACTGATCGTGAAGCCCTGCTCGTAAAGCAGTTCGCGGATACGACGGATCAATAGCACTTCATGGTGCTGATAGTAGCGACGATTTCCGCGTCGCTTTACCGGTTTCAGTTGCGTGAATTCCTGCTCCCAATAGCGCAGCACATGCGGCTTCACGCCGCACAGCTCACTCACCTCACCGATGGTGAAGTAGCGCTTGGCCGGAATCGGCGGCAACGGTTCCAGCAGAGGCTTGGCTGCGCGGTCGTTCATTCAACAGGAAAGGTCAGGCGGCGTGGGACGAATTGCGCTGGGTCGCGCTATCGACCATGGCCTTGAGTTTCTGGCTGGCGTGGAAAGTGACGACTCGACGAGCACTGATCGGTATCTCTTCACCGGTCTTCGGGTTGCGGCCGGGACGCTGGGGCTTGTCGCGCAACTGAAAG
>CAZCDW010000281.1:0-2771 GCA_964497485.1 uncultured Bifidobacterium sp. | reverse complement strand
TTGCATAGAACATGTAGCCCGGCCCGCAGCTTGAACAATTCGGATCTCCCGGCAACATGCCTTTAGCCTGACTCAAGAAGGCTCGAGCCTGTGCGTCATCAGCGCCTTGTGCTCCGAACTGCACTTGGCGAAATGCTTGCATGCCAAGTCGTCTTTCAGCCTCTTGTTCAGTGATACCTTGTTGCTGCGCGAAGCGTCTTGAGTTTTCGCGGATCCACTTGATCTCGCTGGGGTGTAATTGGCGGTTGTTTGCATCCGTAGACAGCGCGATTGCGGCTCCGGTTGAGCCGCCCAAGGCGCCACCCAATCCTGCAGCAATAAGACCGCTCAGTTGACTCGCAACTCCGTTGGCAATGCTCGAGTTCACGCCAGCGCTTTCCAGCGATTTTTCCGCACTGTTCTGAAGTTCATTCAGCGCCGGTGAGGCTGTTGCCGCAGCAGCAGCCGAGGCCGCGCCTTGCAGATTTCCAGCGGCAGCCCCAACAGCTGTATGGAGAGCGACTCGGTAAGCCCCACCCTCGGCCCATTGCTTTTGCTCTGCGATGAGCTCGGCTTTGCGTTCCGAGTTCGGTTCTTCAAGGGCCTGTTGGTACAGTTCTGCTTCTTTCTTCTTCGCGAAATCTGCTACCGCCCGCGGAGCAAGTGTGCTGAACACCTGCGTGATTTCAGCCTGCGCCTGCACTTCCTTCTGCACGCGCTCAGCATCAAATATCCTAGCAACGCCCGATTCCTTGTCCCCGGTTCGTACCGACTTGTCGCCGCCAATGTCGCTGATGCCTGCCCGGGTGATGCTGCTTGTGCTATCGCCATTCTTGCCAAGACCAGCGCCGGTACCCAGTGGCGCCAACTTCCCTTGCGGGCTGAAGCCGGTACCGAGGCTGATGCTCGCGGCGTTGGCGTCATAGTGGGCGCGGTTCTCGATGTCTGTCGTTGTCAGCTTTCCGCTGATGGAGAACTGGTCGACGCCGGCATCGACCGCAGCCTGCGTGCTGGTGATGCCGCCGCCAGTCAGCTGCGCGTCTCCGGCGACTCGAACGTTGAAGCCACCATCGCCAGCGCGTAAGCCCGATTGACGATTGACGCTGCGGTAGCTGCTATTGACGTTGTCATTCGCGAAGTTCAGGTTGGCGCTGGGTGCGCTGCCTATTGTCAGGCTGCCGCCAACCTGCTTGTGCTCGGATCGGTAGTTGCTGAGATCTTGCAGGCTGTCGATGACGAGCTTGCCGCCGACCTCGGCGGTGACCTTGGGCGCCTCCACGGTGGCGCCTTTCAGGGTCAGGTCTGCCCCCGAGGCGATCGCGGCCTGATCGCCTGCGGACACGCGGGCATGAGTCCAGTTGACATCGCTGCCCTCGGCATTACCTTTGCCGCGGCTGCCGGCAATGTTGACCCCGATGCCGCCCTGAGTGCTCAAGACCACGCCGAGACTGGCGCTGGAGCTGCTGCTCTTGCTGGTCAGCGTGTTCGTATCTTCTGCGGCCTGCAGCCGGACTTCATGGTCAGCACCGATCAGGACGCGCTGGTCAGCATGAATCTGGCTGCCACGGATGGCCACGTCACTGCTTGCAGCGTCACCTTTGGCGGCGATCGTCAGATTGCCACCGGCGACTACGGTTGAGGCTGCCGCCTGATCGCGGGTGGTGACGGTATGGCTACTGCTTTTCGAGGTGCCGACGCTGATCGCGACCTGGATGCCACCGAACTTGTCGGCAGCATTCGCATCGCGTGAGGTGGTGTTGCCGTTCGCATCGGTGCCGGTGGCGATCTGGTTGTCCTTGCCATTGATCGTGGTCGCCTGGCCAGCCTGAACGGCGTTGACGGCATTGGCGGTGGCCATCGCCGTATTGGCTGCGGCGAGTGCCTTCATCCGGTCATCTTTGGTATTCGACGCCGCCTTGCTCATTTGCTGCGCCGTCTGTACGGCCGACACGACCGGGTTCGATATGGCGATAGTCAGGCCGGTCTGCTTGAATGCCACATCGCTGGTCGTGGTCTCGGTCGCGCGTGCCTCTTTGATATCGACCGTCTTCGCAGCGATGCTCACGTCACCTTTGGGGGCGATGACTTCGCTGCCTGTCTGGGTGAACGACGCGCCGGCCCGAATGCTGACATTGCCGTCGTTGGAGCCTATCGTGGACGCTGATGGCGTGCTCGAAAAGATATCTGTATCCGTATTGAGCCGACGCGTCCCTATCGTGAGGCCGAAACCGCCTGAGCCCATCAGGCCGGACTTTTTGTCCTGAATGGCATGATTCTCATGCAAGGTGTCGGTCGAGGCGGCAATGTCGACGTTGCGATCTGCAGATATCGTCGTTACAGTGCTGCTGACGACCTGGCTACCAGTGACATGCAAGTCCTGTCCCGCATGTACGGTCACCGCATTGCCGGACAATAGCGTGCCTTGCTGGGTCGTCCGTTCCAGGGTGTCGCGCGTGGTGACGGTGCGGCTGGACAAAAAGCCGTGGCTGGTATGTCTATGCGATTCATCGACGCTGGCCTGGCTTTCCGAGGTGCCGAGATTCACGTCACGTCGGGCCAGCGCAGCAATGTCGCCTTCGCGCGCCGTGACTTGCGCGCCGCGCGTTGTCAGGTCGCGACCTGCGGCCATGACAACCGAGCCGTCGGCAGCGATCGCGCTGCCGACCTCCGTTTGACTGGATTCGGTTCGGTGGTTGCTGCGATCCCATGCGAGGTGCTGGCTGACGGCTTCGGTCACGGTATCGAGCCTGATGTCCTGACCGGCGATCAGCGTGACCGTGCCTGCGGATGCA
>CAZCDW010000280.1:0-2773 GCA_964497485.1 uncultured Bifidobacterium sp. | reverse complement strand
GCGCGCAGCACATAGGCGGTGCCCACCTGCCACGCGTCGAACAGCTGGTAGAACGCGATGAAGAAGAACAGCGGCATCGCCGCTGCAGCGACCTGGGGATCCGGTGTATAGGCGCCAATAATCATCTCGCGCGCCAGCCATACCAGAACGCCGATGCCGACGGCCAGCGTTGCGCCCATTCGCACGCCGGCCTTGCCGGCATGCCTTGCCGCCGCCAGCCTGCCGGCACCGATCTCTTGCGCGACCAGCGTGCCAGTGGCATTGGCGATCGACAGCGGCAGCATGTACAGCACGGTGCCGAAGTTCGCGGTGATCTGGTGTGCCGCCAGTGTCTCATTGCCCAGGCGCGCGATGAACAGCGCCATGAAGGTGAAGGCCGTCACCTCGATCAGGTAGGACAGGCCCATCGGCACGCCCAGCTTCAGCAGTTCCGACTGCGCGCGCCATTGCGGGCGACCGAGACCATTGCCGAACAGCTTGAATTGCCGGTAGTGCTGGCCATGTCGCACGATGGTCCAGGCGATACCGACCGCAAGCCACGCACTGATGGTGGTGGCGATCGCGCAGCCCGGCGTGCCGAATGCCGGTATGCCAAGGTCGGCAGCACCGAAGATGAACAGTGCATTGAGCGGTATCTTCAGCAGCAGCCCGGACACTTGCAGCAGCATCACCATGCGCGGCCGCGATGTCGCCGTGTTCAGCGAGGCATAGATACGAAAGCCCAGCGTCGCCGGCAAGGCCAGTGCCAGCAGCCGCAGGTATTCGCGCACGCGTTCTTCGAGAGCCGGTGGCGCTTTCGCGATATCGAGCAGGATCTGCGGGAACAACAGCAGCAGACAACCGACCAGCGACAGGAACAGCGCCAGCCATACGCCCTGCCTGACTTCGTCGCCAATCGCCTCATGCTTTTTTGCGCCATACAGCTGGCCGATCACGGGCGACAGGGCCTGCATCACGCCAGACAGGCCGACGAAGAAGCTGACATAGATGGAAGCACCCAGACCGAGTGCCGCGAGGTCGGTCGCCGAGTAGCGGGCCGTCATCACGGTGTCTATCACGCCGTTGCTGATCACGGCCAGCTGGCCGACGAGGATGGGCCAGGCCAGCGAAGCGACGCGACGTGTGAACGACGCCGGAGCGCCGGCGTGTCCGGTGTCAGTCATGGCAGCTTGCGCCGGAACAGTCGGAAGAATTCATGCCGGTCAGCAGCGCGGCGGCCTTGCCACAGCAGCGTCAGGTCGCCGTCGACTTTTTTCATCTCGGCGCCGCGGTGGTGCAGGCCATCATCCTGCACCAGCAGGAATTCGCAATCGCGGCCGCCCGGCTTCGCGAAGCGCACATTGCCGAGATAGGCAAAGGACGCACGCTGTGCCGGACCGACGCCTTCGGCGTTCACGCAGCGGTAATCTGCCGGCAGGTTGGACTCGATGTTCGCCGCCACGCCCGCGTAGCTCTGGCCGTAGTTCAGCCAGGGCAGCCACAGTGTCATCAGCAACACCCAGCACAGCACCAGGCCACCGGTTGACAGCACCACGGCACGCCACAGCACGGGCGGACGACGGCCCAGCCGCCATTGCAGCAGCAGGATCCAGCCGATGGTCGTGGCGAGTGCGACCAGCAGCGCGAGCAGGTTGAACTCAGGCCGGAATCCGGGTGCGAGCTTGAACGCATTCTTTGCCAGTTGTGCCGGCCAGCCGGTCTGCTTCGCGATCCAGCCCAGCCAGATGAAAGCTGCGAGGGTTGTCAGCGTCATCACCGAGAACCAGTCGATCGCATTGATCGCGCCGCGTTTCAGTGTCGGCAAGCCGAAGGTCGCGAGTATCGCCAGCGGCGGCAGCAGCGCCAGCAATTCATAGTCACGCAGGCCTGGCGAAAACAGCGCAAGTGCCAGCAGCATCACGATGCCGGACGTCGGCAGCATCACATGCAGCGACTCTTGCGTGCGCCACGCATAAATGGTCCAGGCCGCGATCGGCCATGCGGGCCACGCATACCAGGCCAGTACCTTGATCAGTTCGGATGCGGACTTCGCCGTCGGCAGGCCCAGCTCCTTGAGGTCGCTGCCCAGCCAGGTGGCGGCCAGTCCTTCGGGCACCACCATCTGGCGCGCGATCAGCCACAGTGCCGGCAGCAGCAATGACAGCGGCAGCGTCATCATCAGCACAGGACGCAGCGCCTGCCGGTAATGAACGATGGCCAGCACCATGACCGCGATCATCAAGGCGAGCGGCGCAGTCCAGCCATGCGACAGCACCAGCGCACCGAGCGCCAGACCGAGGCCGACGCCGGCGCGTGGCGTCGGCTGGTCGAACACACAGGCCGCGCCATAGAAGGTGGCAGCCACCAGCGCGACGAACAACGCCGGCGCAGCTGTCTCATGGCTGCGAAGCAGCAGGCCGAGGCAGGCGACGAAGATCAGCAGCGCGCCATCGGCCAGCGTGCGACCGTAGTCGAGCGCGGCCGGCTGCCCGCCAAAGGCCAGCTTCAGCGGCTGCGCTTCGGCGCGGCGACCGAGCACATATGCTGTGCGCCAGACACTCAACGCGCCGATCGCGAAGAATACGACGATCGAGATGCGGGCGGCGAGCGCGTCACCGGTGAGCCAGCCAAACAGCTTGATCAGGATGGCGCCAGTCCAGAATGCCAGGGGTGCTTCGCCGGGCATCGCCAGTCCGGCGATGTTCGGTGCGAGCCAGTCGGCGAGCGTGCCGTGGGCCATGGTCCACATGATGCCGAAACCGGCCGCGTCATCGACCTTCCACGGATCGCGGCG
>CAZCDW010000279.1:0-2775 GCA_964497485.1 uncultured Bifidobacterium sp. | reverse complement strand
GGCCGCACCGCCGACTGCATCACCGAAGGTGGTCACACCCGAACCATTCATCGTCAGCGTCTGCGCACCCTTCACCGTCGAACCGAAGGTGATGCCGTCGCCGCTCAGGGTCGTGCCCTTGGTCAGCGTCACTGCATCGCTGAAGGTCTGGCTGCCGCTGGTGTTGACCGTCACGCCATTGAGCGTCGTGCCCGAGACCGAACCGATCGTCAGGTCGGCCAGCTTGGTGGTCGCACCGGCGGCACCGATCGCGCCATTGATTGCTGTCGCGCCGCCATCCTGAATCTCCAGACTCACCGTCTTGCCAGCTGCCGCGTCGACCGTGTCATCGAAGGTGATACCGGTACCCTTGAGCGTGATCGTCATCGGCGCCGTGCTGGTTGCGCCCAGCGTCACGCCCTTCGTATAGGTCTGGCCCTGGGTCGTGCGGATGCTGGCGCCGTTGATCACGCTGCCGCCGCTCGAGTTCACCGTCAGGCTGGTCAGCGTATCGGCGTTCGCAGCACCCGTGATGCTGCCACCGACCGCATCACCGAAGGTGGTCGCGCCCGAGCCATTGATCGTCAGCGTCTGCGCGCCCTTGACCGTCGAGCCGAACGTGACGCCATCGCCGGTCAGAGTCGTGTTCGAACCCAGCGCAACACGGCTGTTGTAGGTCTGGGCGCCGGTCGTCTTCACGCTGCCGCCGTTGATCGCGGTGCCATTGGCCGAGGTAATGTTCACGCTCGTCAGGTCGACATTGCCGCCGATCGAGCTGTTGATCACCGTCGCACCGTTATCAGCAATCGTCAGCGACTTTGCGCCATTGACCGACGAGCCCAGCGTGATGCCCGTACCGGTCAGGTCGAGGTTGTCGCCCAGCGTGATCGCGCTGCCGTAGTTCTGGATGCCGCTGGTCCGGATCGAGCCACCAGTCACGGTAATGCCGCTGTTCGCGATGGCGACGATGCTGCTCAGCGCCGTGCCCGCACCGATCGCGCCATTGATCGCCGTCGCCGCGCCATCAATGATGGTCAGCGACTTCGCACCGTCAACGGTCGAGCCCAGCGTGATACCGGCACCATTCAGGGTCAGGTTTTCAGCCAGCGTCACTGCGTTGCTGAAGGTCTGGGTGCCGGTCGTGGCGATGTTGCCGCTGCTGATCGTGGTGCCATTCGCCGAGCCGACGGTCAGGCTGCTGAGCTTGCTGTTCGCGCCTGCCGTACCGATGGCGCCAACCAGTACTGTCGCACCAGCATCCTGAATGATCAGGCTGACCTCTTTGTTCGCTGCGGCATCGACTTTGTCATTGAAGGTGATATCCGTGCCCTTCAGCGTAATAGTCATCGCACCGTTGCTGGTTGCGCCCAGTGTCACGCCCTTCGCATAGGTCTGGCCCTGGGTCGTGCGGATGCTGGCGCCATTGATCACGCTGCCGCCGCTCGAGTTCACCGTCAGGCTGGTCAGCGTGTCGGCGTTCGCAGCACCCGTGATGCTGCCACCGACCGCATCACCAAAGGTCGTCACGCCACTGCCATTGATCGTCAGCGTCTGTGCACCCTTGACTGTCGAGCCGAAGGTCACGCCGTTGCCGCTCAGCGTCGTGTCCTTGGTCAGCGTCACTGCATTGCTGTAGGTCTGGCTGCCGGTCGTGTTGATCGTCGAACCATTGAGCGTCGTGCCAGATGCCGAATCGATCGTCAGGCTGCTGAGCTTGGTAGTCGCACCCGCGGCACCGATCGCGCCGTTCAGTACCGTCGCACCAGCATCATCGATCATCAGCGCGACCTGCTTGCCAGCAGCCGCATCGACCGACTCGCTGAAGCTAATGCCATCGCCCTTGAGCGTGATCGTCATCGGACCGGTGCTGGTTGCACCCAGCATCACATTGTCGTTGAAGCTGATCGCACCGGTGGTGGTGATAGCCACGCCATTGAGCTGCACGCTGCCGCCGGCATCAGTCGTCAGGCTGATCAGCGGCGTCGTGCTGCCAATCGCAGCATCAAAACGCGTTACACCCGAGGCATTGATCGTCAACGTCTGAGCGCCATCGACGGTCGATGCAAACGCCACACTCTGGGCTGCCAGCATCGCAGAAGTTTCCAGTGTCACCGCCTCACCGAAGCTGATTGCGCCGGAAGCTGTGACGGAACCGGCATTCAGCGCCAGCGTGCCGCCGGCATTGGTGGTCAGGCTACCCACGTTCAGCGAGGCATCCAGACGCGTGTTACCGGTGCTGTTAAGCGTGACCGCATCCAGCGCCTGCGCATTGCCAATCGTCGAGGCCAAACGAATATTGCCACTACCCGCATTGACCGTCAGGTCACGGGCGGTCGTATCAGCACTATTTACTGTGCCGTTGAACAGCACCGCTGCGTTGGTTGTGGTCAGCATCAGATCAGCGCCCAGCGTGGCGTTGTCATTGAAGCTGATCGCGCCAGTGGTGATGATCGAGCCACCGTTAAGCTGTACGCTGCCGGCGGCATCGGTCGTCAGGCTGGTCAGCGGCGTCACCCCACCCACCACGCCGCCGAAGGTGGTCACGCCGCTACTGTTGACGTTCAGCGTATACGCGCCATCGACCGTTGAGGCCATGGTGATGTCAACACCCTGCAGGGCGGTGGAAGCTTCCAGTGTCACCGGTTCGCCAAAGCTGATCGCGCCGGACGCAGTAACCGAGCCGGCATTCAGCGCCAGCGTGCCGCCGGCATTGGTCGTCAGGCTGCCAACCATCAGCGCGCCATCGAGGCGGGTCTCGCCCGTGCTGTTCAGAATCACCGCATCCAGCGCCTGGGT
>CAZCDW010000278.1:0-2791 GCA_964497485.1 uncultured Bifidobacterium sp. | reverse complement strand
GGATCTTCTGCGGGTCGGTGGTCGCGAGAATGAACTTGACGTGCTCGGGCGGCTCTTCCAGCGTTTTCAGCATCGCATTGAATGCATGGCTGGTCAGCATGTGCACTTCATCGATCATGTAGACCTTGAAGCGCGCATTCGACGGCGCATAGATGGCTTGCTCGAGCAACTGTGCCATTTCATCGACGCCACGATTCGACGCGGCATCCATCTCGATGTAATCGACGAAGCGACCGGCATCGATCGCGACACAAGCCTCGCACTGGCCGCAGGGCTGTGCGGTGATGTCGCCGCTGCCATCGGCGCCCTGGCAGTTCAGTGACTTCGCGAGGATGCGGGACAGCGTGGTCTTGCCGACGCCGCGCGTGCCAGTGAACAGATACGCATGGTGCAGACGTTTCTGCTCCAGCGCATGGGTGAGCGCGCGCACGACGTGTTCCTGCCCGACCAGGCTGTCGAAATTCTTCGGGCGGTATTTGCGGGCAAGAACCTGATAAGACATGTCCGGCGCTTTTTTGGCAAGAACGTCATTTTACCTGACGTGGGAAAGGACTATCCTTCCGGCAGGAAGCCCGGATGCAGGCCAGGGACGTCGGTCCGCAAGCGTGCTGGTACGCCTGTAATTCCGAGCCCTTGCACAGCTCGGTAGCCGCAGACAATCCATGGAGCATGAGGAGGAAAAACATGCGCTGGCCTACCCATGAAGTCACCAACCAGCCGCCGCCGCTGGAAGGCATCAATTTGTTCGACAGCGACCCGGCGCTGCAGGCTGCGGTGCGCCGCGAGTCCGCTCATGCCTGCAATTCCTCCGAGGCCACCGGTGTCGTGAGTGCCACGCAGCCGCATGACCACTGGCCGGCACAGCGCTCCGAGCTGACACGCATCGGTGCCATGGTCTGCGGCGCGGAATCGCAGGCGCTGGCCGAGCAGGCCAACCGCAATACTCCCGAATTGCTGATCCATGACCGCTACGGGCACCGCGTCGATGCGCTGCGTTTTGATCCTTCATGGCATGCGCTGCTGGGCATGCTGCGCACCAGCGGCCTGCAGGCACGCGCATGGCGACAGCCCGCGCGAGGCGCGCAAGTGGCCCGCGCTGCAGCTTTTTATCTGCACGCGCAACTGGAAGCCGGCTCACTGTGCCCGGTGACGATGACTTTCGCGGCGCTGCCCGTCCTGCGGCGCGAAGCCTGGTTCGGAAGTATCGCGGACAAGATGTATGCGGAAACGCATGACACGCGCGACCTGCCGATCAGCGAGAAAGACGCGATCCTGATCGGCATGGGTCTGACCGAAAAACAAGGCGGCTCCGACCTGCGCGGCACGCTGACCGAGGCGCGACCCGTGGCTCGCGCCGGACGCAGCGAGCGCTACCTGTTGAGCGGACACAAATGGTTTTTCTCGGCGCCACAGTGCGATGCGCATCTGGTGCTCGCGCAGAGCGACGGCGGGTTGTCGGCCTTCTTCGTGCCGCGCTGGCGTGAGGACGGCGGCAAGAATACGGTGCTGGTGCAGCAATTGAAGGACAAGCTGGGCAACCGTTCAAACGCGAGCGCGGAGGTGGAATTCCTGGACGCGGAAGGCGTGCTGGTTGGCGAACCCGGGCGCGGCATTGCGACGCTGGTCGAGATGGCCAACACCACTCGCCTCGATTGTGCGATCGCCAGTGCCGCGCTGATGAGGATGGCACTGGTGCAAGCCATTCATCATGCACGGCACCGTGTCGCGTTTGGCCGGCCGCTGGCATCGCAGCCGCTGATGATGAATGTGCTGGCCGACCTCGCACTGGAATCGCAGGCCGCGCTGCTGCTGGTGATGCGCATCGCACGCGCGATCGACACCGGCAACGCAGCCATCGTACGGCTGCTGACGCCCGCCGCAAAATTCTGGATCTGCAAGCGTACGATGGGCTTCACGGCGGAAGCGATGGAAGTCCTCGGCGGCAACGGCTATGTGGAGAGCGGACCGCTGGCGCGACTGTATCGCGAGGCGCCGGTCAATTCCATCTGGGAAGGCTCAGGCAATGTGATGTGCCTTGATGTCCTGCGCGCTGCGCAGCAGGATGAGAATACGGTCGATACGCTGCTGTCGGCATTGTCGGCAACACTGGCAGGCCACAGCGAATGGCAGGCGATGATTGCCGGATTGCGCCATGACCTGCGCTTGCCGCGACCGGAACAGGAAATGCTGGCGCGACGTATCGCTCAGCGTCTGGTACTGGCGCTGCAGGCATCGCTGATGGCCGCGCATGCGGGCGGCACTGCGGCTTCCGTTTTCCTGACCAGCCGGCGCCATGCCGATCACGGGCGAATTGCCGGCCTGCTCGATTGCAACCTTGATGATTGCGCGCGCATCATTGACGATGCATACGAAACGCAATGAACGTGTGACGGGAAAAAGCGCCGAACAGCAAAAGCGCCAAAAGAAGATAAAAAACGAAGAGACGTAGAGACGAAGAGACGAAGAGGCGAGCCTTGTCTGCGGCACTTGCGGGAAATGGCTGTGGCTGCTTCGTTCCCGACCTGACCAGGTTGACCATGCCACAATGCGCAGGGGCCCGCCAGCCATGATTCTATCAGCAAAGCCCCTTGCGGCTAAGAGGCTCTACATATGTTTCAGAATCCCAGTTGCTTCCAGAGGATGTCCACCCTCGCCTTCACTTCATCATCCATCGTGATCGAGCGCCCCCACTCGCGCGAGGTCTCGCCCGGCCACTTGTTGGTCGCATCGATCCCCATCTTGCTGCCAAGGCCACTGACCGGTGACGCAAAGTCGAGGTAATCGATCGGCG
>CAZCDW010000277.1:0-2795 GCA_964497485.1 uncultured Bifidobacterium sp. | reverse complement strand
GCATCTGCTCGGTGACGGTGAAGTCGGCGATCACGCCGTCTTTCATCGGGCGGATCGCCTCGATGTTGCCCGGCACCTTGCCCAGCATCTGCTTGGCCTCCTTGCCGACGGCCTGGATGTTCTTCTTCGCGTTCGGGCCACCCTGCTGTCGGATCGCGACCACCGACGGTTCGTCGAGCACGATGCCGAGGCCGCGCACGTAGATCAGGGTGTTGGCGGTGCCGAGGTCGATCGCGAGGTCGTTGGAGAAATAACTGCGCAGGAATGCAAACATGAACTTGTCCCAGAAACACCGCTGCGCTGCGCGCAGCGGCAGAAATTGCAAAAATGGCGCGAAATCACGCACCGGGGCGTAACGAAAAGCGCAGGGCGCAACGCTCGTCGTCGCAGCCATTAACCCGACATTCTACCTTATAATCCCTATCAAATTGGCTGCCAGAAAGCCCAAAAATGCAGCGTTCGCGCAGTTTTCTTCGGCGAAAACGCGGCATCTGCCTGAATGCCATTTTCAGAATCCTGACCCCGGCCCACGCCGCCGCAACGCCCCATGTCCCTGACCCTTACCGATATTGCACGCCTGTCCAAGCTGGCGCAGCTGGATCTGTCCGACCAGCAGGCCGCTGATGCGCTGGACAAGCTGAACGACATCTTCGCCCTGGTGGAGCAGATGAAGGCCGTCGATACCACTGGCGTCGCCCCGCTGTCGCACCCGGTCGCCGCCTGGCGCGCTGACCTGGCCATGCGCCTGCGCGACGACCAGGTCAGCGAAGCCAACCGCCGCGATGACTACCAGCGGCCGGCGCCGATGGTGCAGGACGGCCTTTACCTGGTGCCCAAGGTCATCGAATAAGCGACGCCGTTCACGGCCTGCGCGGGCAAAGCCAGACCCGGACGCAGTAACCGTGACAGCAAGCAATGCCGCCGCCTGCATCGTCGCACCCACACGCCGTACCTGACGCAGCCACACGCCATGCAAACAATCAAACAACTGTCGGCGCAGCTCCAGAGCCGCCAACGCTCCGCGACTGAAATCGCGCAGCACTACCTCGACCGCATCGCGGCCAGCGATCTCAATGCCTACACCGGCATGAATCCGGAACTGACCCTCGCTCAGGCGAAGGACGCCGATGCCAGACTGGCCAAAGGCGAAGGCGGCGTGCTGACCGGCGTCCCGATCGCGCACAAGGACATTTTCGTCACGCGCGGCTGGCCGTCCACCGCGGGTTCGAAGATGCTTTCAGGCTACAACAGCCCCTTTGATGCGACCGTGGTGGAACAGTTCCGCACGGCAGGCATGGTCACGCTCGGCAAATTGAACTGTGATGAATTCGCCATGGGCTCGTCGAACGAAAACTCGTACTTCGGCGCCGTGAAAAACCCCTGGGACAAGACGGCCGTGCCCGGAGGCTCGTGGGGCGGTTCGGCGGCAGCGGTGGCCGGCGGCCTCGCACCCGCCGCGACCGGCACCGACACCGGTGGTTCGATCCGCCAGCCGGCGGCGCTGTGCGGCATCACCGGCATCAAGCCCACCTATGGCCGCGTATCGCGCTTTGGCATGATCGCTTTTGCATCGTCGCTCGACCAGGGTGGTCCGATGGCATGGACTGCCGAAGATTGTGCGCTGCTGTTGAATGCGATGGCCGGTTTCGACGCACGCGACGCCACCAGCATCGAGCGCGACCCGGAAGATTTCACGCGCCAACTCGGTGAAGACCTCAAGGGCCTGAAGATCGGTGTACCGAAAGAATATTTCGGCGATGGCTTGGCCGCCGATGTGCAGGCCGCCGTGCAGGCGGCATTGAAAGAATATGAAAAGCTCGGCGCAACGCTTGTCGAGATCTCGCTGCCAAAAACGGCGCTGTCGATTCCTGCGTACTACGTGATCGCACCGGCCGAAGCTTCATCGAACCTGTCGCGCTTCGATGGCGTGCGCTATGGCCATCGCGCGAAGGATTACAGCGACCTGTCCGACATGTACCGCAAGACGCGCGCCGAAGGCTTCGGCGATGAGGTCAAGCGCCGCATTCTGGTCGGCGCGTATGTGCTGTCACATGGCTACTATGATGCGTACTACCTGCAGGCGCAGAAGATACGCCGCCTGATCGCGAATGACTTCCAGGACGCATTCAAGGCCTGCGACGTGATCATGGGGCCGGTGGCGCCGACTGTCGCATGGGATCTTGGCTCGCGCGTGAATGATCCCGTGGCCAACTATCTGGCAGACATCTACACGCTGTCGACCAGCCTCGCCGGTTTGCCCGGCATGTCGATCCCGGTCGGCTTCGGCCAGGGCGACAAGAATGGCAAGCGTCCGGTCGGCATGCAACTGATTGGCAATTACTTCGGCGAAGCGAAGTTGCTGGGTATCGCGCACCAGTTCCAGCTCGCTACCGACTGGCACACCCGCCGCCCCATGGGCGCAACCACTGCCTGAGAGGACCATCCAAATGCAATGGGAAGTCGTGATTGGTCTTGAGACGCATGCGCAGCTCACCACCAGCTCCAAGATTTTCAGCGGCGCGCCGACCGCGTTCGGCGCCGAACCCAACACGCAAGCCTGCCCGGTGGACCTCGCACTGCCGGGTGTGCTGCCGGTGCTGAACCGCGGCGCGGTCGAGCGCGCGATCCAGTTCGGCCTCGCGATCGGTGCGACGATTGCGCCGCGCTCGATCTTCGCGCGCAAGAATTACTTCTATCCCGATCTCCCGAAGGGCTACCAGATCAGCCAGTTCGAGATCCCGGTGGTACAGGGCGGCACGCTGTCCTTCGTGGTCGAGAAAGACGGCAAGGCCGAG
>CAZCDW010000276.1:0-2820 GCA_964497485.1 uncultured Bifidobacterium sp. | reverse complement strand
CACGTCGATGGCCTTGTCCGGCAGGTGACGGTCATTGATGAAACGCGCAGCCAGTTCGGCAGCGGTGGTCAGCGCGAGGGCCGAGTACTTCACGCCATGGTGTTCTTCGAAGCGGGACTTCAGGCCGCGCAAGATCTGCACGGTCTGCTCGACGGTCGGCTCGTTGACATCGATCTTCTGGAAGCGACGCGACAACGCATGATCTTTCTCGAACACGCCACGGAATTCATTGAAGGTGGTCGCACCGATGCACTTGAGCTGGCCCGACGACAGCGCCGGCTTCAGCAGGTTCGATGCATCCAGCGTACCGCCCGACGCGGAGCCCGCGCCAATGATGGTGTGGATCTCGTCGATGAACAGGATGCCGTTCGGGTTGGCCTTCATCTGCTTCAGCACCGCCTTCAGACGCTGCTCGAAATCGCCGCGGTACTTGGTGCCGGCCAGCAGCGCGCCCATATCGAGCGAATACACGACCGCGTTCTGCAGGATCTCGGGCACGTCGCCCTGAGTCACGCGCCAGGCCAGGCCTTCGGCGATGGCGGTCTTGCCGACGCCGGCTTCGCCGACCAGCAAGGGGTTGTTCTTGCGACGACGGCACAGCGTCTGGATCACACGCTCGACTTCGGACTCGCGGCCGATCAGCGGGTCAATCTTGCCTTCAGCAGCGAGCTTGTTCAAATTGACCGTGAACTGGTCGAGCGCACTTTCCTTTTGAGGTCCCTCGGACGGGGCATCGTCGGCGCTGTCGCTGGCCTTTTGCGGTTCTGCCTGCTGGTCCTTGCGCACGCCATGCGAGATGAAATTCACCACGTCCAGACGAGTCACACCCTGCTGGTGCAGGTAATAGACCGCGTGCGAATCCTTTTCGCCGAAGATCGCCACCAGCACGTTCGCGCCGGTCACTTCTTTCTTGCCATTGGACGCCGACTGCACATGCATGATCGCGCGCTGGATCACGCGCTGGAATCCCAGCGTAGGCTGGGTATCCACCTCACTGGTGCCGGGCACGGTCGGCGTGTTGTCATTGATGAAGTTCGTCAGGGTCTTGCGCAGGTCGTCGATATTGACCGCGCAGGCACGCATCACCTCGGCTGCTGACGGGTTGTCCAGCAGCGCAAGCAACAAGTGCTCGACCGTGATGAACTCGTGCCTGGCCTGCCTCGCCTCGACGAAGGCCATATGCAAACTTACTTCCAGTTCCTGAGCAATCATGCTTCCTCCATCACGCACTGGAGCGGATGTCCAGCTTTCCTTGCGTGAGTTAATACCAATTCGACTTTCGTGCTCGCGATATCTTTAGGATAGACGCCGCACATGCCCTTGCCGTCACGATGCACCTTGAGCATGATCTGGGTCGCCGTTTCGCGATCCTTGTTGAAGTACTCCTGAATGATGGCCACCACGAATTCCATCGGGGTGTAGTCATCGTTCAGCAGCACCACCTGATACATGGGCGGCGGCTTGACTGCCGCCTTTTGCTCCTTGGGAACAATGAGTGTGCCGTTGTCGCTGTTCGTTGCCATGCTTCTATTCTAATGCGCCGGTCGGGGTGCGTAACCGGCATATGTCACGGTATCCGCCTTCAATTCGATATTACGCGCTTTCCCGAGGGCGCGCAGACGAGCCCGTGTAAAGAGCGGCAAGTGCGTCTGAAGTCTTTAGGTACTTGGGGGCTGTCGCCCATTTTTCAACGAGTGTAGCACTTTTAACAACAACCTTGACTTTTCCATTTTTTGCCTGAACAATGCAAAATATCAATATGTGCTATTTAGCACCGATTGGTTAATGGTGGAGCAATATAAGAGGGGGCAGCATTCTGCGGGCTTCTTGCTTTTAGGGCTCGTGTGATTGGTCAAAATTGGAAAGACGTTTTTTATTATGGCAAACGGTACTGTCAAGTGGTTTAACGATGCCAAGGGCTTCGGTTTCATCACTCCGGAAGATGGTGGCGAGGATCTGTTCGCTCACTTCTCGGCAATTACGATGAGCGGCTTCAAAACCCTCAAAGAAGGCCAGAAAGTCACTTTCGACGTGACCCAGGGTCCGAAAGGCAAGCAAGCCTCGAACATCCAGGCAGCGTCTTAAAAGTATTGCCTGACCACCCTCAGGCTCTTGAACCCCCGCGTAACACCGGGGGTTTTTTATTGCTCGCCTTTTAGTACCCGCTCCGGTAGCCCGACCTCTTGTTTCTCTTTTTTATCCTGTTGTTGCTGTATTTGGTCGGCCTGTTGATTCGCGATTATCTGGACAACTCATCGACCGCAAGATTGCCGTTAAGTTTCGCCCCCTCGATATTTTCTTGAAGAAAAATCTGCGGCTGATTCAATCTGTTGATGTATTTAGTTTGCCGGTCATAAAAAAACAAAGGCCGAATAATCCGGCCTTTGTTTTACTGCACTCAGGCAAGCGGACGCAGACAGCGCTCGCTTGCCGCTTGTTACATGTGCTCGATCATCACGTCGCCGAAACCGGAGCACGACACTTGAGTCGCGCCCGGCATCAGACGGGCGAAGTCATACGTCACGCGCTTGGATGTAATCGATTTTTCCATCGAGCTGATGATCAGGTCGGCCGCTTCGCTCCAACCCATGTGACGCAGCATCATTTCTGCGGACAGGATGACCGAGCCCGGGTTCACATAGTCCTTGCCGGCGTACTTCGGCGCGGTACCGTGAGTGGCTTCGAACATCGCGACAGAATCCGACAGGTTGGCGCCCGGCGCGATGCCGATACCACCCACCTGGGCGGCCAGTGCGTCGGAAATGTAGTCGCCGTTCAGGTTCAGGGTGGCGATCACGCTGTACTCGTTGGGACGCAGCA
>CAZCDW010000275.1:0-2893 GCA_964497485.1 uncultured Bifidobacterium sp. | reverse complement strand
CGCCGGCGATGATGCCGGCGATCGAAAAGCTCGCGCAGAACTTCTTCATTTGCGCGTCCAGCATCGCGCAGCACGCGGCGCTGGCCTGTTTCAGGCCCGAGACGCTGGCAATTGCGGAGGCACGCCGTCAGGAATTCCAGCGCCGCCGCGATTACCTGGTGCCCGAGTTGCTGAAGCTCGGCCTTCAGATCCCGGTAATGCCGGATGGCGCCTTCTATGTGTATGCCGATTGCAGCGCCCTGACCGATGACTCGGACAAGCTCGCGCGCGATGTGCTCGACAAGACCGGTGTCGTGCTGACACCGGGGCTGGATTTCGGCAGCGCTGCCGCGCACCGCTTCCTGCGCATCTCGTATGCGACGTCGATGGACAACCTGAAAGAGGCCGTCGCGCGACTGCGCGCTTTTTTCGGCAAGGACTGAGGGGTCTGACCATCACGGGTCAGCGAGATGCGCACAAACAAAAAAGGAGCCAGTGGCTCCTTTCTTGTTTACAGCTTGATGCGCTCAGCGTCAGGCCGGCTCATGCTCCGCATGATGCTTGCTCGCCGGCGTAACCTCGACCGCGGCCTCGCGCACCGCATCCGGTTGCGGCGGTGGCGTGAAGGTCGGCACACGCTTGCCGGCAGCGACCGCCTGCAGGCGCGCATGCTCGGCCATCACCTTGCCGGCATAGCCACCATCGGTTTCCATGTTGCCGGCACCGACGTACAGCTTCAGGCCCGACTCGACCGAGCCCGAGCGGCGGATCATGTCCTTCAGGATCTGCGCGCCGACCTGGATGTTGGCGGCCGGGTTCAGTACGGCGTTCAAGCCACCGTGGTCGCTGAACTTGTCATGATGGACCTTGGACATCACCTGCATCAGGCCTTGTGCGCCGACCGAGCTTTCCGCGAACGGATTGAAGCGCGATTCGATCGCCATTACCGCCAGGATCAACAGCGGATCCAGCTTCACGGCCTGGGCCGATTCATAAGCGGCATCGACCAGCATCTTGCTGGCGCTGCCGGCGATACGGTAACGCTTGGACAGCCATTGCGTGACGCGCTGCTGTTCCTTGCTGGACGGTGCAGTCACGGCATCGTCGGTCACGGCCTCGGCCGGGATCGAACGCTGTGGCAGTTCCAGCATGTCGGCGAATGCGAGTTCGCGCTGTTCCATTTGCTCGCTGTCGGCGTCCCAGAAGGGCGACAGGGCCTTCAGGTCGTCCAGCAGCTGGGGACGGACAAACATGACGGCCAGTGCAATCATGGCCGCAATGCCGAGTCCCATGATGGCGCGCTGGGCCTGCACCCAAAGACTGCGCGCAGGGTCGATATTTTCTTCGCTGGATACCAGGTACTTGGAGGACAAATGCTCCGCACCGACCAACGCTGTCAATCTCGATCGATTATTCATATTACCTCCTGAATCATCGCGGCCCTCAAAGCGACTGGCAAAACCCAAGTGCTTCATCCCGGTCATGTGCTGTCTCCATTGCATACATGACAAGTCTGCACTCACGTTTTGTCAGGCGCTCTGAGCTGAGGCCAATTGCAAGCGTGCTTCGTGCTTCAATTCACCGCGAGACTACAAAACTCGTCTGCCTGTTACTGCCTGGGGCAGACGCCGGTGTTGCTTTTGTCGGCCACCATCGAGGTGGCTCCAGCAATCTTTTTTCGGGGATGAAAGTCTGACCTTGGGCTCAACAATCTCTACAATGCCCGGCGGGTCTATCCCCTTTGTGAACGGTGGCTGGACCTGGCTGGCCCTCCGGCCGGTACCCCTCCCCGGCTGGCCACCTCAAAACTTGGGCGGATTGTAGGGAGGGGTTTATATCCAGTCAATACTGGAAATCAGTAAATCTATAACCATTTGTTATGGAAATTGCGTTCCACTGTAACAATATCCAGTAAAATCAGCGACTTGCCGAGGTGGTCTTGGCAAGCTGCTTTCACTTTGAAAAAAGTCAATTACCGATGAAATATTCCGATTTGCGGGATTTTATTGCCAAATTAAAACAATCTGGCGAGCTGACCGAGGTGTCGCTACCCGTCTCCCCCCATCTGGAGATGACCGAGTTATGCGACCGCACATTGCGCGCCGGCGGTCCCGCATTGCTGTTCACGCAGCCGACAGGGCACAGCATCCCGGTGCTGGGCAACCTGTTCGGCACGCCGCGCCGCGTCGCGCTCGGCATGGGCGCGAATGATGTCGGCGAGCTGCGCCAGATCGGCCAGCTGCTGTCGGCGCTGAAGGAGCCCGAGCCGCCCAAGGGCATCAAGGATGTGATGGGGCTGGGTTCACTGGTGAAGGCGGTCTGGGACATGGCGCCGCGCGAACTACGATCGGCCCCGTGCCAGGAGATCGTCTGGGAGGGCGACGATGTCGATCTGTCACGCCTGCCGATACAGCATTGCTGGCCCGGCGACGTGGCGCCGCTGATCACCTGGGGCCTGGTGATCACGAAGGGGCCGAGCAAGAAGCGTCAGAACCTGGGCATCTACCGGCAACAGGTGGTCGGGCGCAACAAGCTGATCATGCGCTGGCTCGCGCATCGCGGCGGCGCGCTCGACTTCCGCGAGCATTGCCTGAAGCACCCGGGCCAGCCTTATCCGATCGCGGTTGCGCTCGGTGCCGACCCGGCCACTATATTAGGAGCGGTGACGCCGGTGCCGGACAGCCTGTCGGAATACCAGTTCGCCGGCCTGCTGCGCGGCAGTCGTACCGAACTGGTCAAGGCCATCGGCAGCGAGCTGCGGGTGCCGGCCTCGGCCGAGATCGTGCTAGAGGGACATATCTATCCCGAAGATCTGGGGCATCGTCCCGATGCGCCAGCGGGTGCACCGCCTTACCCGGCCACCGGCTACGAGCATGCGCTCGAAGGCCCTTACGGCGACCACACTGGTTATTAC
>CAZCDW010000274.1:0-2899 GCA_964497485.1 uncultured Bifidobacterium sp. | reverse complement strand
CCGGCAGCACGCTGAAGGCCAACAACCTGGTCGAGGTCGAGCACATCATGGATATCTCGTCGCGGCTGGTCGTGAACCGCGCGGCACTGAAAGTGAAGCGTGACAAGCTGCAACCGATCATTGACGCCTTCGACAAGGCGTCGCGCCGCGACCAGTAAAAGCAAGTAGAACGTACAAGCAGGACCACAGCATGACCGTAAAGATCCGCCAACTGGACACCACCGAGCCCGGCTTCAATGACAAGCTACTGACTGTGCTCGCCTTTGAAGCGTCGGAAGACGAGGCCATCGACCGCGCCGCCGCCGCCATCCTCGCCGATGTGAAGGCGCGCGGTGATGCCGCTGTGCTCGACTACACGAACAAGTTCGATCGCCTGTCCGCAACGAGCGTTACTGCACTGGAGATTCCGCGCGCAGAGCTGCAGGCAGCGCTCGAGGGTCTGGCGGCGGAGCGCCGGGCTGCGCTGCAAGCCGCGGCTGATCGGGTGCGGGCATACCACGAGCGCCAGAAGCAGGAATGCGGCTCGGATGGCTTTACCTTCACCGAAGCTGATGGCACGGTGCTGGGACAGAAGGTCACACCGCTGGACAAGGTCGGCATCTATGTCCCGGGCGGCAAGGCGGCTTATCCGTCATCGGTGCTGATGAATGCGATTCCGGCCAAGGTCGCCGGCGTCGCCGAAGTGATCATGGTCGTGCCCACGCCGGATGGCGTGAAGAACCCGCTGGTGCTGGCTGCCGCGCAGATCGCCGGCGTCGACCGCGTGTTTACTATCGGCGGTGCGCAGGCGGTCGGCGCGCTCGCGCACGGCACGGCAACCATTCCGCAGGTCGACAAGATCGTCGGCCCCGGCAATGCCTATGTCGCGGCCGCCAAGCGCCGCGTGTTCGGCATCGTCGGCATCGACATGATCGCCGGTCCTTCCGAGATTCTGGTGCTGGCCGACGGCAGCACTGACCCCGACTGGGTCGCGATGGACTTGTTCTCGCAGGCCGAGCATGACGAGCTGGCGCAATCCATTCTCGTCTGCCCGGACGCTCCCTATCTGGAGCGCGTGCAGGCCAGTGTCAACCAGCTGATCGTCGACATGCCGCGCCACGAAGTGATCCGCACCTCGCTGACGAATCGCGGCGCGATGGTCAAGGTGCGCGACATGGACGAGGCTTGCGAGATTGCGAACCTGATCGCGGCCGAGCACCTCGAGATTTCCGCCAGCGATCCGCAGCAGTGGGCGGACAAGATCCGCCACGCAGGCGCGATGTTCCTTGGTCGTTATTCATCCGAATCGCTGGGCGACTACTGCGCCGGTCCGAACCACGTGCTGCCGACCTCGCGCACTGCGCGCTTCTCGTCGCCGCTGGGCGTGTACGACTTCCAGAAGCGCTCGTCCATCATTCATGTCAGCGAAGCCGGCGCACAGACGCTGGGCAAGGTCGCGGCCGAGCTCGCCTATGGCGAGGGCCTGCAGGCGCATGCGCGCTCGGCCGAGCTGCGGCTGAAACAAGAAAGCTGACCTGTGAGCACCGCTGATCTGGCTGCGAAGGTGGCCAACAACATCATCCGCGCCGATGTGCGCGCGCTGTCCGCTTATCACGTCCCCGATGCATCGGGCTTCGTGAAGCTGGATGCGATGGAAAACCCGTACACGTTGCCGCCGGAACTGCAGCAGCAGCTCGGCGAACGTCTCGGTCAGCTGGCAATGAACCGCTACCCGGTGCCGAGCTACACGGCGCTGAAGGCGGCGATCTGCGACAAGCTCGGCGTTCCTGATGGTTTTGGCGTCGTGCTCGGCAATGGCTCGGACGAGCTGATTTCCATCGTGTCGGTGGCCTGCGCGAAGCCGGGCGCGAAGGTGCTGGCCCCGCTGCCGGGCTTCGTGATGTATGCGATGTCGGCGCAGTTCGCCGGGCTGGAATTCATCGGTGTGCCGCTGAAGGCTGACCTGTCGCTCGACCTTGACGCGATGCTGGCCGCGATCCGCAGCCATCGTCCGGCGATCACCTACCTGGCCTACCCGAACAATCCGACCGGCAATCTGTACGATCTCGACGCGATGCTGGCCATCATAGCCACGGTCGGCGACAGCGGCGTCGTGGTGGTGGACGAGGCATATCAGCCGTTCGCCGGCACGACCTTCATGCCGCGCCTGCCGCAGCACCCGAACGTGATCGTGATGCGCACCGTGTCCAAGCTGGGGCTGGCCGGCATCCGTCTCGGCTATATGTCGGCCGCCGATGGCTTGCTGGCTGAGTTCGACAAGGTGCGTCCGCCGTACAACATCAATGTGCTGACCGAGGCCACGGCCGCTTTCCTGCTGGAGCATGGCGACGTACTGGACAGCCAGGCCGCCGCGCTGTGCGCCGAGCGCGCGGCGCTGGTCGCTGCGCTGGCCGCTATACCGGGTGTCCGGGTCTATCCGTCGGCGGCCAATTTTCTGCTGCTGCGTATCACCCGTGCCGGAGTGACCGGCGGCGATGTGTTCGAGCGCCTGCTCGCGCAGAAGGTGTTGGTAAAAAATGTCGGTAAAATGCACGCATTGCTGGAAAACTGCCTCCGGGTCACCGTCAGCACGCCGGCCGAGAATGCGCTCTTCCTGGCGGCGCTGCAGTCCAGCCTGAATCCCTGACCACTCTATGTCCATGCAACGCAAAGCAGAAGTCGTTCGCGACACCAGCGAGACCCAGATCCGGGTCGCGATCAACCTCGATGGCACCGGCCAGCAAAAGCTGGATACCGGCGTGCCCTTCCTTGACCACATGCTGGACCAGATTGCGCGGCACGGACTGATCGACCTCGACATCAAGGCCAAGGGCGACCTGCACATCGACGCGCACCACACGGTGGAAGATGTCGGCATTGCGCTCGGCCAGGCCTTTGCGAAAGCGATGGGCGACAAGAA
>CAZCDW010000273.1:0-2911 GCA_964497485.1 uncultured Bifidobacterium sp. | reverse complement strand
GGCTCATCGCGCGACTGGGCTGCGAAAGGCACCCAGCTGCTGGGCGTGAAGGCCGTGGTTGCGCGTTCGTTCGAGCGCATTCACCGCTCCAACCTGGTCGGCATGGGCGTGCTCCCGCTGCAATTCCTCGGCAACGACAGCGTCGCATCGCTGAACATCACCGGCAACGAGAGCTTCGACCTGATCGGCCTGGAGAATGACATCAAGCCGCAGCAGGAAGTCACGCTGGTGATCAAGCGCGCCAATGGCCAGACCCAACAGGTCAAGCTGCTGCTGCGCATCGATACCCCGATCGAGGTCGATTACTACCGTCACGGCGGCATCCTGCCGTTCGTGCTGCGTCAGTTGCTAGCCGCGTAATCGTCAATGCACCAAGGGCTGGCGAGCACGCTCGCCGGCCAACTCTCAAAAACCAGATTCCCATCCGGAGACAACTATGTGGAAGATGCTTGTAGCGTTCATCATTTTTGCGGCAATCGCGCTGACCGTCGTGTTCAAGGCTGGTGACAAAGTCGACATGCAGGGTGAGGCCGGCGGCCATACCGAGCAGGCCGAAGACAAGAAAGAGGGCGCGCCCGCAGCCGCACCGGCAGCGCCGGCTGCAGCCGATACGGCAGTAACGGAAGGCGACAAGAAGTAATCCTTGTTCTGCCCTGATGAGAAAGCGCGGCTCGCCGCGCTTTTTTTTTCGGGCGTGGCATCTCTTACAATGACGGTTTAGACACCGATAGCCCCAAGGACCCGACGTGCGCCGCACCCTGAAAAACCCTGCCCGCAAATTCTCAGCCGACAGCCAGCGCCTGGCGACGCTCGCACAATCCATGGTGCAATCGACCAGCCGCATCGAGGCCCGTAGCTGGGAGGCACGGCTCGACGCGGTGCTACAAAAGCAGCTCGGCGGCAACCAGCAGCAGGCCATCGACAGCGCACTCGATCATCTGTTCCATACCGACCTCGATGCCTACGACGCGCTGCTCGATTCAGTGGAAGCGATCAGCTCGGCCTGTACCATCGAACGCGACGGCAAGACCTACGATGCGTTGCTGGTCGCGGTACCTGTCCTTGCATGGACCCGCTTCGCGATTCCGTCCGGCGCCATCAGTGCCACGGCGCTGCAGGCCCTCACCGCGCACTTGTACGGCCATGTACTGGCTGCCAATACACGCGCAGCAGTGACACCGACGCTGTTCTCGATCGACCAGCTGCCCCGCTCTTATTGCGACAATTACCTGCTGGTGCGCCGCATGGCCGAAGCGGCCATCGCCGGCAAGGCCTTGCAGGCACCGACCGACCTGCCGGAGACTGCGCCCTTTCTTGCCGACACACGCTACCTGCTGGTCACCGTCGTCGCCGAGGCCGGCCAGCCGCTGCTGCGCTGGCAAGAGGAAGATGCGGGTACCAGCCGCAGCGCCAGCGCACAGGCTGCACTGACCCAATGGCAGCTGCAGGCCGGCCCCAATGTTCAGGCTCTGATGCCGGGCTGCGGCATCGAGCTGCTGCTGCCGGGTGCCTACTATGTCACCTGCCGTGACGCGGACAAGGCGATACGCCCGATCTCGTTGCGCGCAGCAGTGCACTTCCTGACGCATACGCTCGGCATCGACGCGGAACAGCTGCAAGTCGTGATCGCACCTGTCGGCGACGAGGCCGGCGAGATGCGCGTCGATGAATTCCGCGTCAGCTTTGGCCCCGCCAGCAACAACGAGGTGTATTACGGCGTCGTCTGGCCGCTGTATGACGAAGAAAGTGCCGAAGAGATGCTGCCCTCACTGGGCCTGCGCCGCGGCCCGAACGCACCGCTGACGCCGCAGCAGCAGATCATCACGGTGCTGCGCGAATCAGGGATCACGCGCATCCATCAGGTCGAATCGGTGATGTCGCCCGAGTACTGCGACGATTGTGGCGCGCCCTTCTTCGCCGACGTAGAAGAGGAGATGGTGCATGCGGAGATGCCGGAAGAAGCGGGACAAGGCAGCGGGCATCTGCACTGAGCTCGGTCGCCCCTTACCTGATGATGACCCGGACACCAGGAATGACGAGCCGGGCATGAGTGGTTTCATCGACATGACGATGCCAGAGCCTCAACTGATGCTGCTCTGCTATAATTCGCGGTTCGTCGGGGCGTAGCGCAGCCTGGTAGCGCACTTGCATGGGGTGCAAGGGGTCGCGAGTTCGAATCCCGCCGCCCCGACCAACAACAAGCAGCAGGGTCTACGGGTTACATCCGAAAGGTTGTAGCCCGTTTTCTTTTGCGGTCGACGTCCTGAGGGTCGAAACGAGCGTCATGCGTCACGCATAGCCGCGGACAATTCCGCCTCGCCCCGCTTGCCCAGTTCATCGGCTGCATGGAGCCGGTCTGCTTCTTCGCGGTTCTGGCTCAGCTTGGATTTCGCGACGATACGATCGAAAGAAATTTCGACACCGACGATGGCCTCCAGCATGCCCGCGATGTAATCGGCCGGCGCATCCGCCATGCGCCAGGCTCGATCGCCCTCTGCATTGGCTTCATGGTGCTTCGTGAGTCGGCCGACGACGGCACGCAGGAATTTTTCGTCGTGCACGAAACGGATCTTCCCGTAGAGGTTCACGACCTGGTAATTCCAGGTCGGCACCAGACGGTGCGTCACCTGCTTGCTGGGATACCAGTTGGGCGAGATGTAGGATTCCATTGCCCGAAACACCACCAGCACCTCGCTGCCCTCCGGTACGTGCTGCCACAGGGGATTCGCGCGGGCGATGTGGGCTCGCAAGACGCCGCTGCCTTCCGCCATCTCGCTCAGTTCGAATGGAATCTGGTTCGCTTCCATTCCGTTCGATCCTTGCGTGACCAGCGTACCCAACGAATGTTGACGGATGATGCGCTGGATTTCGTCGGGGCGCGTTTCTGCAAAGTGTGGAGGGACGTACATAG
>CAZCDW010000272.1:0-2938 GCA_964497485.1 uncultured Bifidobacterium sp. | reverse complement strand
ACAGGTTGGGGCCGAAGATGCGCATCACCTGCATCAGCGACATCAGCACGCCGATTTGCGCGGCGGACAATCCTTGGTCAGCGAAATACAGACTGGCATACGGCGAGAAGACGCCGATGTAGCCGTAATAAGCGAAGAAGAACAGCGCGAAGTTCAGCGACTGCGCGGGCTTGCTACCCATCAGCCGTGCTTGACGTCGCCGTTCTGTGCGCGGTGGCGCAACGCGTGATCCATCAGTACCAGCGCCAGCATCGCCTCGGCGATGGGCGTGGCGCGGATACCGACGCAAGGGTCGTGACGGCCGAAGGTCTCGACCATCACCGGATTGCCGTCACGGTCGACCGAACGACGCGGCGTACGAATGCTGGACGTCGGTTTGATGGCGATCGATACCGTGATGTCCTGTCCTGACGAGATGCCGCCGAGGACACCGCCGGCGTTATTGGTCAGGAAGCCTTCGGGAGTCATTTCATCGCCATGCTCGGTGCCCTTCTGCGCCACCGAGCGGAAGCCGGCACCGATCTCGACACCCTTCACTGCGTTGATGCCCATCATGGCGTAAGCAATGTCGGCATCCAGCTTGTCGAACAGCGGCTCGCCGAGGCCAACCGGCACGTTCTGCGCGACGACATCGATGCGCGCTCCGCAGGAATCACCATCCTTGCGCAGCTGGTCCATGTAGGCTTCGAGCTGGGGAATGATGTCGGCGTTGGCCGCGAAGAAGGGATTGTCCGGCACATGCTGCCAGTCCTGGAACGGAATGGCGATCTCACCGAGCTGGCTCATGCAGCCCTTGAACACGGTGCCGTACTGCTGTTGCAGCCATTTTTTCGCGACGGCTGCGGCCCCGACGACCGGTGCCGTCAGGCGTGCGGAGGAGCGGCCGCCACCGCGCGGGTCGCGGATGCCGTACTTCTGGAAATAGGTGTAGTCCGCATGACCGGGGCGGAAACGGTCGACGATGTTGCCATAGTCATGGCTGCGCTGGTCCTGGTTGCGGATCAACAGCGCGATCGGCGTGCCGGTGGTCTTGCCTTCAAAGATGCCAGACAGAATCTCGACGCTGTCCGGCTCCTGCCGCTGCGTCACATGGCGCGACGTGCCCGGACGGCGGCGATCCAGTTCAGGCTGGATGTCGGCTTCGGACAGGGGCATGCCGGGCGGGCAGCCGTCGATCACGCAGCCGATGGCCGGGCCGTGCGATTCGCCGAAGGTGGTGACAGTGAACAGCTTGCCTATCGTATTGCCGGACATGGAGTGACGCGCCAGAAGAAAATCGAAGGCGTCATTCTACCAGCCGGCGCTCTTTTCCCCGGGACAGCCAGCGGAGCAATGCGCGCAGGTACTCGGGCTCGCGCACGCACAGCCAGATGAGCAGCAGACCATTCGCCAGTGCGGTGAACAGGAAGATCTGCGGCACCGACAGCCCGGCCTGCAGCAGCAGCATCGCGACCAGCGCAGCGACCACCATGAACAGCGAGTTCAGGATGTTCATGCCGCCGATGGTGCGCGACAAGTGCGAGCGTTCGGAGCGGGTCTGGATCAGCGCAAACAGCGGCACGACGAAAATTCCGCCGGCCATGCCAAGCAGCGCGCAGTCGGCCGCGATGCGCAGGCCTTCCGCATAAGACAGCAGATCGCTGCCAACACCGACCCAAGGGAGCCTGGAGGTGGCCGATAGATACAGGTCAATGCCGAACACGGTCAGCGCCAGCGCTCCGGCCGGTACCAGACCGAGCTGCAGACGACGACCGGACAGCTTCTCGCACAACAGCGAACCCACACCAATGCCGAGCGAGAATGCGGTCAGCAGAATCACGAACACGATGGGCTCGCCATGCAGCACATCGCGCGCGAACACCGGGAATTGCGCGAGCAGCATCGCGCCATAGAACCAGAACCAGGAATTGGCCAGCATCGCGATGAACACCTCACGGTTGCCCGCCGCAAATCGCAGGTTGCGTCCGATCTCGGTGAAAGGATTGAAGTTCAGCTGCAAGGCAGGATCGGCCGCAGGAGTGACCGGCACCGCACGTGCACACAACCAGCCGGACGCTGCGACAGCAACGGTGGCGAGCATGATGAACGCGATGCCATGCTGACCTGACGTGACCAGCATCGCACCGCTCAGCTGGCCGGTCAGGATGCCAACGAAAGTACCCATCTGCACCATGCCATTGCCGCCGACCAGTTCTTCGGTCGACAGATGCTGTGGCAGGTAAGCATGCTTGATCGGGCCGAACATTGTCGAGTGCAGCCCCATGCCGACGACCGCCGCGATCAGGATGAACAGGTTGTGCGTGATCCAGCCCAGGCCGGCGAAAGCCATCAGCGCAATCTCGAAGACTTTAACCCAGCGCATCAGGCTGGCTTTCTCGTATTTGTCGGCGAGCTGCCCCGCCGTGGCCGAGCCCAGCATGAAGGGCAGGATGAACAGTCCGGCGATCAGATTGTTCAGCAGCCCGACATTGAGGTCGGTCCATGACGCCGCATCGAAGGTAATGACGGTGACCAGCGCGGTCTTGAACAGGTTGTCGTTGAACGCGCCGAGGAATTGCGCGCCGAAGAAAGGTGCGAAGCGACGCTGAACAAGCAGCGCGAACTGGCTGGAAGCGGACAAAGGTTCACCTTCGACGATGCGCGGCAGCGGAGTCGCTGCCGTCCTTGCGCATTGTAAAGGCAGATTACTCCTCGGTTTCCGCTGGCCAGTCGCGGATGTAGGCCTTCAGCATCTTGTTCTCGAAATTCTGACTGTCGACCACGGTCTTGGCCACATCGTAAAAACTGATCACGCCCATCAACACCGCGCCATCCATCACGGGCATGTATCGGGCGTGCTGCTCCAGCATCATGCGACGCACCGCATCCAGATCGGTTTCAGGGGTGCACAGCAGCGGGTCTTTGACCATGGCCGCACGGACTGGCGTCGAGCCCAGGC
>CAZCDW010000271.1:0-2961 GCA_964497485.1 uncultured Bifidobacterium sp. | reverse complement strand
AAGAATTGGGATCTGACCCCAATTGTTTCTTTTCGATTTTGATTTCAAGTATTTCGGGGCGATAGCGCTGACCGTTGCAGTCTTGGCAACGCAAATACACGTCGCTTAAAAATTGCATTTCAACGTGTTCGAAACCGGAACCGCCGCAGGTAGGGCAACGGCCGTCACCGCTGTTGAAACTGAATTTGGAAGCGGTGTAGCCACGTTGTTTTGACAACGGTGCGACTGCAAACAGTTCGCGCACCGCGTCCCATGCGCCCACATAGCTCGCAGGGTTGGAGCGTGCGGTTTTGCCAATCGGCGATTGATCGACAAACACCACGTCACTCAAATGATCGGCGCCTAACAAACGATCGTGTATGGCCGCAGATCACGCCATCCAGGCCCTGCTTGCGAGCCTCGGCGGCGAGCGCTTCCTCGAATGAGGTGATGTAGCTGACCGCGTTCTTGACCTTCAGCTTCAGGTACTGTGAGAGCGACCAGTAGGGCAGGCCGACGCGGGCACGCCATGCGTTGTAGACCTGATTGAACTTCAGGATCATGGTGTACAACGAATCGCCGACATAGGCCAGCCATTTCGCGCAGGCGATCACGCCGTCGAAGCGATCGCCGTGCAGCACCAGCATCTTCTTGCCATCGGCGGTGGTGTGCACCAGTTCGTCGCGGATCTTGATGCCACCGAAATCGAGGCCGATGAACTGGCGGATCATCTCGTCATGGTTGCCCGGCACGAAGATGACCTTGGTGCCTTTTTTCGCCTTTTTCATCACCAGTTGCACGACATCGTTGTGGGTCTGGTGCCAGTACCAGCGACGCTTCAGCTGCCAGCCATCGACGATATCGCCGACCAGATAAAGCTTGTCGGATTCGGTCGCGCGCAGGAATTCGAGCAGCCGCTTGGCCTGGCAACCACTGGTGCCCAGGTGGACATCCGAGATCCAGATGGTGCGAAAGCGCAGTGGCTCGGTCTTGTGCAGCGGATGCCTGAAAAGATTTTTCTTGTTCTTCACGAAGGACTCGCGGGCGTTCATGCCGCCACCGCGTCTTTCAGATAGTGACGAGCGTAGCGACCTTCGAGACGCGCCAGCGGCAGCATCATGAACAGGTCGGCACTGTGGAAGTCGGGATCCCAAGCCGGTTCGCCGCAGATCCATGCGCCGCTGCGCAGGTAACCCTTGATCAGTGCCGGTACCTGGAAGTCGCCGGTCAGAGGATCATCGCTCAGCGGGAAGGGCAGGCGCGGTATCACGCGGTACTCGGGCGGCGACAGGTTTTCATCCGCCAGCTTGCGGTAAAGACCGTTGATGGTATTGCCGCCATCAGCCAGGCTGACGCTGGCGCAGCCGATCAGGTACTCGGCGTTCTCTTTCTTCATGCAGGCGGCCAGGCCTGCCCACAGCATCATGATCACGCCGCCGCTACGATAGTCCGGGTGGATGCAGGCGCGGCCGGCTTCGAGGATGCGCGGGCGCAGGTTCTGCAGGCGCGTGAGGTCGAACTCATTCTCGGAATAAAAGCGACCGGTATTTGCGAGGGCACGTGCACCCATCACGCGATAGGTGCCGACCACTTTCAGCGTGTAGGTATCGCGTACGATCAGATGATCGCAGACATCGTCGAATTCATCGCGCTCGAGGCCGTCGCTGTTCTTCAGCGAATCAAGGCCCATGGCTTCGACGAATACCTGATAGCGCAGGCGCTGGACTTCGCGCACTTCCTCCGGCGTCGTGGCCAGGCTCAGTGAGAGTTTGGAAAAGCTGGGGGTGGCATCAGCTCCCATCGTCATCAGTCGCATCGTTCCTCCTGATTGTTGGAATGACCTGGAGGTTAATGTGCGATTGCTGCACGAGAGTGACAGTAGTATTTCCTTTTGGTGACAGTTCACGCAGGATCGGCGCCGATCGGCCCGCCATCGTCGCGGGTGATCACGATCGTGGCCGAGCGCGGCCGTGTATCGCCGCCCGCGGGCCAGTGGCTGAGCCAGGTCGAGGGATTGGCGATGTCGAAGTTCTTGCCGGTGGTGGTCTCGCCCGGGTGCTGAATATTGACGAACAGCGTGCGGCCATCCGGCGATTCGGTCAGGCCAGTGATTTCGCAATCGACCGGGCCGACCAGAAAGCGGCGCAGGTTGCCGTCCGTGGCCGTTGCGCCCACATGGGTGGTCACGCTGCGTTCCTTGTCGCCGTCGCGATTGACGATGGTCTTCGTCGCGCCATCGCCGACCTGGCCGGGAATCGCGGCCAGCAGCATGCAGTTGCTGACATCGGTATACGCATCATCATCTGTCTCGATCCACAGCAGGCCGCTGCGCGCAAACCACAGGCCGTCAGGGCTGGAGAAGTCATTGCCGGCACCCAGGCTGGACAGGTTGACGTTGTGGCGGTCGGCGCTGTCGCGCGCGGCGAACAGGAACACATCCCACTGGAATTGCGTGGATGACGCCTTCCCATCCTTCTCGGCCCAGCGGATGATATGGCCGTTCGCATTGCCTTTCTGCGCCTTGCCTTCTTTCGGGTCGTTGTAATAGCGCGGATTTGCGGCGTCGGTTTTTTCGAAGTCACGCGACGGGTTGTAGGTCAGCGTCATGTAGACCTCGCCATTGCGCGGATTGACGGCGCCCCATTCGGGGCGGTCCATCTTCGTCGCGCCGGCGGCATCGGCGGCAAGGCGCGCATGGATCAGTACGTCGGCCTGGTCCGCGAATGCATACGGCGCATAGTTCGCATCAATGCGGTTGGTTCCGAGCTTCAGCTCCAGCCAGTCGCCGCTGCCGTCAGCATTGAAGCGCGCGACATACAGCTTGCCATCGTTCAGGTACTTGTCGCCAGCGTAGGCAGGGCGCTTGGCATCTTCCGGATCCCAGACGGCATTCGAAACGTACTTGTAGATGTACTCGCCCCGTGAATCGCAGCCCATGTACCAGACCAGCGGCTCGCCGGCGACCACGCGCGCCGGCCATGC
>CAZCDW010000270.1:0-3071 GCA_964497485.1 uncultured Bifidobacterium sp. | reverse complement strand
TCATTCAGCTGGAACAGCGGGTATTGTTCGTCGAACAGTCGCCAGTCGCGCGCGCGGCCGAGCAGCAAAAGCCAGTCATTACGCAGGCGGTCGGCGATCGCGGTGCCATCGTATTTGTTCAGGAAGGCGCGGATTTCGCCCTCCGGCGCCGACGGCAGTCGCGGATACAACCGGTAATACTCGACATAGGAGGGCACCGGATAGTCGACCAGGCGAGCGGACAGGCGGCCGGCCTCGCCGGTGTCGCCACGCAGGGAAGCTTCGCGCAGCGCGATGAAATCGAGGTCGGCCGACGACGCCACGACCGGCAGGCGGCGCGCCGCATGTGCAGCGGCATGTGCAGCCGCCTGTGCCGACATCGGCAGTGCGGCAGCAGCAACGAGTGCGCACAGCAGCGCTGTAGCCAGCGTACCTGCCTTGAAGTTGATCGGCGATGAGGTAATGTGCTTCATTGACTGCGTCTGTCCTGCGTGAGTCCTGCTTGTGCCGGAGGAATTTCCGGGATTACATTCGTTCTTTAGAATAGCACGCAGCCCCATGACGATTCGGCAGAGCAATGCCCTTTTTCATCAATGAATAACCTGTCCACGAAGTCGGAATTGCGCGCTGCGCTGATTGCAGCACGGCGCCGCATGCCACCCGATGTGAAGGCGCAGGCCGACGCACGTATCATCGAGCGTCTGGCCGGCTGGATTGACGCGCATCAAGTGAAGCTGCTGGGCGGCTATCTGGCCATGGCTGGCGAGCCGGAGCTGGCGCCGCTGTACGCCGAGCTCGCGCGACGTGGTGTGCAGGTCGCGATGCCGGTCGTGGTCGAACGTCACCAGCCGCTGCGCTTCGCACCCTGGCAAGCGGGCGATGCACTGGCGCGCGACGCCAGCGGCACACTGGCGCCGGTGGCGCGCGAAGGCTTCGTGCAGCCGGATGCAGTGATTGCGCCCTGCGTCGGATTTACCGCGCAGAAGCTGAGGCTGGGCTATGGCGGTGGGTATTTCGACCGTACGCTCGCTGAGTCGCCACGGCTGCTGGCTGTCGGTGTCGCATATGCGAGCGCGCTGGTGGAATTTGCAGCGGATGCGTACGACGTGCCGCTGGACGACATCCTGACGGACTGACCTCGTAAGCTGGGGATGACTGCTGCCGTGCAAAGCACTGGATCCCAGCTTTCGCTGGGATGACGATTTCGTGGACTACGCCATGAATACCGTCGTCCCAGCGGAAGCTGGGACCCATGGGCCATTAGAGCACTGCCGGCTTTGATTTCAGCTTGGTGGCACCAAGCCTGCACCGGATCACCGGCTCTGGCTGTACTGTTTTGCTGTCGTCAGCCTTGCAGCTCTTTCCAGATCGCCAGCGTCGGCGCGGCCTGGTTCAGCGAATAGAAATGGATGCCGGGTGCGCCGCCGGCCAGCAGCTGCTCGCACAGCTGGGTGACCACGTCATGGCCGAAGGCCTTGATCGACGCCGTATCGTCGCCGAAGCTGGCCAGCTTCAGCCGTATCCAGCGCGGGATCTCGGCACCACACATGTCGGAGAAGCGCATCAGCTGCGTGTAGTTCGTGATCGGCATGATGCCGGCCACGACAGGTATGTCGACGCCGAGCTTTTGCGCGTCTTCGAGGAAGCGGAAGTAGGCATCGCTGTTGTAGAAATATTGCGTGATCGCCGAGTTCGCGCCGGCCTTCACCTTGCGCGCGAAATTCTGCAGATCATCCTGCGGCGACCTCGCCTGCGGATGCATCTCCGGGTAGGCCGCAGCTTCGATGTGGAACCAGTCGCCGGTCTCGGCGCGGATGAACTCGATCAGTTCGCTCGCATAGCTGAGCTCGCCGGACAAACCACCAAAACCGCTCGGCAAATCGCCACGCAACGCCACCAGCTGGCGGATACCGTGCGCCTTGTACTCCTGAATGATCTCGCGCAGGTCGGCGCGCGAGCGGCCGATGCAGGACAGGTGCGGCGCGGCCTTGTGGCCTTCATTGTGAATCTCGAATACGGTGTCCCGCGTACCCGCCTGCGTGGAGCCGGCGGCACCGAAGGTCACGGAAAAATATTCGGGCTTCATCTCGGCCAGCTGCTTGCGTGTGGCGCGCAGCTTCTCGGCACCCTCCGGCGTCTTCGGAGGAAAGAACTCGACGCTGAAACTCGGTTGTGACGTGAACATTGCTTATCTTCTTATCAGCAGCGCAGACAGCGCCCACGAAATGACGCTGTATACGAATGCGGCCAGCACCGCAGAACCAAAGCTGGCAACCTGGAACCCGCGAACCAGGTCGGCGACTGCCCAGAACATCAGGCCATTGATCACGAACACGAACAGCCCCAGCGTGAGAAAGGTCACGGGCAGGGTCAGGAAGATCAGGATGGGACGGATCAGCGTGTTGACCAGCCCCAGCACCAGCGCAGCGAACAGCGCGGTGGTGAAGCTATCGACCTGCACGGCCGCCAGCAGGTGCGGCAGCGCGAAAATGGTGGCGGCGTTGATCAGCCAGATGAGCAGCAGGCGCATGGCATGGAGACGTTATGGTCAGGCCGGCGGCCACGCGGCATGCATGGCCGCCGCCCTGAAGGAAAGCACGACCGGTGATACAGCCGGGACACGCCCAGCCGTATCACCGCGAGCCACCATCAATAACGATAGTGGTCCGGCTTGTACGGGCCTTCCTGCTTGACGCCGATGTAGGCGGCTTGCTCTTCGGTCAGCCTGGTCAGCTGTGCATTGAGCTTCTTCAGCTGTAGCAGCGCGACTTTTTCATCGAGGTGCTTGGGCAGCGTGTAGACGCCGACCGGATAGTCCTTCGTGTTGGTGAACAGCTCGATCTGCGCGATGGTCTGGTTCGCGAACGACGAGCTCATCACGTACGACGGATGGCCGGTGCCGCAACCCAGGTTCACCAGACGGCCTTCTGCCAGCAGAATGATGCGCTTGCCATCCGGGAAGATGATGTGATCGACCTGCGGCTTGATGTTTTCCCAGGTGTACTGCTTCAGTGCGGCGACGTCGATCTCGTTGTCGAAGTGGCCGATGTTGCAGACGATGGCCTGGTCTTTCATCTTCTTCATGTGCTCAT
>CAZCDW010000269.1:0-3071 GCA_964497485.1 uncultured Bifidobacterium sp. | reverse complement strand
CGCGCCCGCGGCCATCGCACCCGCCACTTCTTCACTGACAGCACCCAGTTGCGCAATCAGCGCGGCAGGCACGTCGAGGAATTCGGTTTTCGAGGAATTCGAGTAGGTGACGAAGCCGCAGTCGAACCATTCCGACGAACCGCTGATATCGGTGATGGCTTGCGAAATGCCGCCACCGGTCACGGACTCGGCGGTCGCCAGCAGCCAGCGTTTCTTTTGTAGTGCACGACCGACTTCTTCTGCCAGTTCCTGCAAGGTATCTGTCATCGTCTCCATGCCAGTCTCCTGTCGCGTCTCGTCATGAGCGTTCAGGTTTTCACAGGTAGCGCCACAAAGCAAGTACCAGCAAGGTCAAAAACGCAGCGATGATGTCGTCGACCATCACGCCGAAGCCGCCCTTGAAGCGGTGCTCGATTTGTCGGATGGGTGGCGGCTTGGTCATGTCGAATACGCGGAAAAGCAGGAACGCGACCAGTTCCCCTTTGAAACTGGTCGGTGTCACCAGCAACAGCACCAGCCAGATCGCGATGATCTCGTCCCACACCATCGCGCCATGATCCGGCACGCCGAGCGCGCGCCCGGTCCTTTCGCAGGCCCAGATGCCGATCACGAAGCCGACCACGATCAGCATGGCCCAACATTGCGGCGTGAAGACGGCAGGCCAGCGCGCCGACAGCACGTCGAAGCTGAGCCAGCCAAACAGCGTGCCCACCGTGCCCGGCACGATGCGCGACAGGCCGCTGCCAAAGCCCAGCGCCAGAAAATGGGCCGGATGTGCAAGCATGAAGCGGGCACTCGGCCGGGTCAGCGGCGCGCGCGCCGGAAGGGGCTGGGCGGGCAGGTCAGGTACGGTGTCTTGCATGGCGTCAGTTGAAATGATCGAAGGAATGCGCGGCGATGGCGAGCGGCTGTCCGTCACCGTCGGTGACCTGCAGGCCGTGCGCATCGACAATACGCCCGATGCGCGTCACGCGTACACCACTCGCCTGCGCCGCAGCTAGCACTGCAGCGGCTTGCGCCGGTGCGGCGGTGAAGCAAAGCTCGTAATCATCGCCACCGTTCAGCGCAAACTCGCGCCGCAGGTCGGTATCCTGCGCCGACAAGGCTTCGCCGCAGGGCAGCGCGTCGGCATCGATCACGGCGCCGACGCCGCTGCGTTCCAGAATGTGCGCGAGGTCGCCCATCAAGCCATCCGACACATCGATGGCCGCATGCGCTATGCCACGCAAGGCGAGCCCGAGGCCGACGCGCGGTTCGGGCCTGTGCAAGCGCGCCGACGCCGGTCGCAGCAGCGTGCGGTCCAGTAGCCGTTTGCCCTGCAGCGCTTCGAGTCCCAGCCGCGCATCTCCCAGTGTGCCGGAGACCCAGATCTCGTCGCCGGCGCGCGCTCCGTCACGTCGCAAGGCCGCGTCCGGCGGCAAGCTGCCGTAGATCGTGATGCAGATGTTCAGCGGGCCCTTGGTGGTGTCGCCGCCGATCAGCTGCAGCTCGTATGCATCGGCCAGCGCAAACAGCCCGCGCGCAAAGCCATCCAGCCAGCCGGCATCGGCGGCCGGCAAGGCCAGCGCCAGCGAGAAGCCCAGGGGTGTCGCGCCCATCGCGGCCAGGTCGGACAGGTTGACTGCCAGCGCCTTGTGGCCCAGCGCTTCAGGATCCGTGCCCCCGAAGAAGCGCCGCCCCCCCACCAGCATATCGGTCGAGATCGCCAGCGTTTCGCCGACCGGCAAGTCGAGCAGTGCGCAGTCGTCGCCGATCCCCAGCCTTAGGTGGGTGCCGGCGCGCGGCGGACGGGTGAAGTATTGCGCAATCAGTGCGAACTCGTTCATGGTGGGACAGATTCTACCCAAGCACCGTGCTCGCACCATGGCTGCACGTTCTGCGGTGGTGCTGCAGGTGGGCCGCTGCACGCGCCGTCTTTGCCTGCGACACAAGGGACTTTTGCTCGCAGGGCAGTCAATGTGACTGGGGGCGGTCTGATAAAATCACGCCCTTCTTCCACTGTCTCTACGCCGCAAAGCGCTTGTCGCTTTTGACCGGCCGCCCTCCAGCATGGACTCCGACATCACACAAAAAGAACTGCGCCAGCAATTTCGCCAGGCTGCGCTCGAGTATCACGAGTTTCCGAATCCCGGCAAAATCAGCGTCACACCGACCAAGCAGCTGACCAACCAGCGTGACCTGGCACTGGCCTACTCGCCCGGCGTGGCGGCGGCCTGCGAAGAGATCGCGGCCGAGCCGTCGAACGCCTTCCGTTACACGGCGCGCGGCAATCTGGTGGCCGTGATCACCAACGGCACCGCGGTGCTCGGCCTCGGCAACATCGGCCCACTCGCTGCGAAGCCTGTGATGGAAGGCAAGGGCGTGCTGTTCAAGAAGTTCGCCGGCATCGATGTGTTCGACATCGAAGTCAACGAAACCGATCCCGACAAGCTGTGCGACATCATTGCTGCGCTCGAGCCGACCTTCGGTGGCGTGAACCTCGAGGACATCAAGGCGCCCGAGTGCTTCTACATCGAGCGCAAGCTGCGCGACCGGATGAAGATCCCGGTCTTCCATGACGACCAGCACGGCACCGCGATCATCGTCGGCGCGGCGATCCTGAACGGCCTGAAAGTGGTCGGCAAGGACATCAAGCACTGCAAGCTGGTGGTATCCGGCGCCGGCGCCGCTGCGCTGGCCTGCCTCGACCTGATCGTCGACCTTGGCTTCCCGATCGAGGACATCACCGTCACCGACCTGGCCGGCGTGGTCTACAAGGGCCGCACCGAGCTGATGGACCCGGGCAAGGAACGCTTTGCGCAAGACACGACCGCGCGCACGCTGGCTGAAGTGATCCCCGGCGCAGACATTTTCCTCGGCCTGTCGGCCGGCGGCGTGCTGAAGCCCGACATGGTGAAGGCGATGGCCCCGCGTCCGCTGGTGCTGGCGCTGGCCAACCCGACGCCCGAGATCCTGCCCGAAGAAGTGCGCGCCGTACGCGACGACGCGGTGATCGCGACCGGCCGCTCGGACTATCCGAACCAGGTCAACAACGTCCTCTGCTTCCCGTACATCTTCCGTGGCGCACTCGA
>CAZCDW010000268.1:0-3090 GCA_964497485.1 uncultured Bifidobacterium sp. | reverse complement strand
TTGGAATGGCCGCGACAACTGCGCTGCGAGCGACCCGTATTCTTCTTTCCGGGCTCGTCGATCGGGAATTTTTCACCGGCACAGGCACGCTCATTCCTGCACCGATTGAGCCAGCTCTGCAGGGCATCAGCTGACAGGAAAGGGGAGGTGTTACTCGGCATCGATCTGGTCAAGGAGCGTCATCGGATGCGCAAAGCCTACGATGACGAGCTCGGTGTGACGGCTGCATTCAATCGCAATCTGCTGCGCAATCTCAATCGGGCGATCGGCTCGAATTTCGATATCGATCGCTTTCATCACGAGGTGCGCTTCAACGAAGTCGAGAGTCGGATCGAAATGTGGCTGGTGCCGGACTCGGACCAGCAGGTGCGCTGGCAACAGGGCGGTCGGGTGTTTCATGCCGGTGAGGGCTTGCTGACCGAGTGCAGCTACAAATACACGGTCGATCGCATCAATCTGTTGCTGGCATCATCAGGCCTGAGCATGCAGCATGCGTGGATGGATGACAGCGCCGGCTATCTGGTGTGCCATGCCAGCAGCAACTGAGTTCACTGCACTGGCCGAACGCTATCTGCAGGTACGTCGATTCAGCCGGCAGCTGATCGAAGGCCTGTCGGCCGAGGATTGCGCAGCGCAGGCGATGCCCGATGCGAGTCCGCAGAAATGGCATCTCGCGCATACCAGCTGGTTTTTCGAGACCTTCGTACTCGCAGCAGACGATCCCGGCTATCGGAGCCCGGATCATCGCTACCGTCAGCTGTTCAATTCGTATTACCAGCGCGTCGGTCCGCAATATCCGCGGCCGCAGCGCGGCTTGCTGACGCGGCCGTCCTTATCCGAGGTGCTGGCCTGGCGCGAGCAACTTGATGCCGCGATGCTGCGCGCGATCACTAGCGGCAGCGTTGATCCTTCAATCGTGGAACTGGGCTTGCAGCACGAGCAGCAGCATCAGGAATTGATGCGCACCGATTTGCTGGCACTGATGGCGCTGAACCCGCTGAAACCCGCGTTACTGTCAGGCCGCCCGCAGCTGTCGGCGTCAGCGTCAGCGTCGGTGCCACCCGCCTGGCTAGCCGTGAAGGGTGGTGTCGTGCGCATCGGTCATGCAGACGACGGGTTTTGTTTCGACAATGAATGCGCCGCGCATGATGTCTTCATTCAGCCGTTCGAGATTGCATGTATGTTGGTCACGCAACGCGACTACCTGGCTTTCATCAATGATGGCGGCTATCGCGACCCGGCGCACTGGCTGGCCGAGGGCTGGGACTGGGTACAGGCGGGCCGTCGCTCCGCTCCGCAATACTGGCGGCAGGTCGAGGGCCGTGGCTGGTTACGCTATGGCCTCGATGGAGAGCGCCCGATCGCCGACGCGGAACCCGATGCGCCGGTCGCCCATCTGTCGTACTACGAAGCCGATGCGTATGCACGCTGGGCCGGCGCGCGACTGCCGACAGAGCAGGAGTGGGAGGCCGCAGCGCGTGAGCATGGCGGTGCGCTGCAGGCCTTGTTTGGCGATTGCTGGCAATGGACCGCGAGCGCCTATGCCGCCTATCCTGGCTTTCGTCCGCTATCCGGGGCGGCCAGCGAATACAACGGCAAGTTCATGGTGAACCAGCAGGTCCTGCGCGGCTCGTCGGCGCACACGGCGCCGGGGCATGCGCGCATCAGCTACCGCAATTTCTTTCCGGCTGCTGCGACCTGGCAGCGCAGCGGCCTGCGGCTTGCGCGCTGAGGCGCAGACAAGCGGACACGCCGACACGCCGACACACCGACACGCCGACACGGCGACGCGTTGATACTCAGGCGAGAACGTCGATGCCGGGCGTGCCTTCGGCCATCTCGCCGATGACAGCAGCATGCGCGAAGCCCTCGGCGCGGAACAGTGCGAGCACGTCGTCAACCGTGTCGGCAGCACAGGCCACCAGCAAACCGCCCGAAGTCTGCGGATCGCACAACAGTGCTTGCTGTTGCGGTGTGACGCCATCGGCAAGGCGCACATCGCTGCCATAACCGGCCCAGTTGCGTCCGGATGCGCCAGTGATGAAGCCTTGCGCAGCGAGTGCCTCGACACCCGGCAGGAAAGGCACTTGCGACAGCGAGATGCGTGCAGCGAGCTGCGCACCCAGCGCCATCTCGCGCGCATGTCCGAGCAGGCCAAAACCGGTGACGTCGGTCAGCGCATGCACGCCGGGTAGTTCGGATAGCTTGCGGCCCGGGGTATTGAGCTTCGTGGTGCTGGCAATCATCGCGTCATAGCCGGCCTGATCGAGTGCCGCTTTTTTCAAGGCGGCCGAATAGATGCCTACACCGAGCGGCTTGCCCAGCACCAGTTTGTCACCGGGCTTTGCATCCGCATTGCGCTTGAGTTTTTTCGGATGCACCAGGCCCATCACGACCAGGCCGTAAATGGGCTCGACCGAATCGATGGTATGGCCGCCCGCGATCGGGATGCCAGCCGTTGCACACACGGACTCACCCCCGGCGAGGATGCGACCAATGGTCTCGACCGGCAGCTTGTCGATCGGCATACCAACCAGCGCCAGCGCCATGATGGGCGTGCCGCCCATTGCATACACATCCGAGATCGCATTCGTGGCCGCGATACGGCCGAAGTCGAACGGATCATCGACGATGGGCATGAAGAAATCAGTGGTCGCGATCAGCGCCTGCTCGTCATTCAGTTGATAGACCGCCGCATCGTCCGCCGTCTCGATGCCCACCAGCAGTTGCGGCGGCACCGGGAAGCCCTGGCTTTGTTTCAGGATGTCGGACAGCAGCCCGGGCGCAATCTTGCAGCCACAGCCACCACCATGGGAGAACGAGGTCAGTCGCAATTTTTCAGGGGCATTCATGTCAGGCTCCGTTTCAATGACCGTCATTATCGCCGATGCAGACAGCAGAAACGGCGATGGCTCCCGAAGGAGCCATCGCTGCAGGCGGTGACAACGCACCACCCGTTTACGGTATCAGCGATCAGCCGCGATGGCCACGATCGTTACGGCCTTCGTTACGCTGTCCACCCTGCCAGCCGCCGTCCTTGCGCGGCGTCCCCGGCTCCGAGAAGGTACGCTGGCCCGGCTTGCTGCCGTT
>CAZCDW010000267.1:0-3093 GCA_964497485.1 uncultured Bifidobacterium sp. | reverse complement strand
ATCAGCCGGGCTTCGTGCTGCACAGCTACCCGTATAAGGAAACCAGCCTGATCGTCGAGGTGTTCGCGCGTGACCATGGCCGGGTGCCGCTGGTCGCCAAAGGCGCGAAGCGCCCGCACTCGAAACTGCGCGGCGTGCTGCAGACCTTCCAGCCGCTGCAACTGGCGTGGAGCGGCAAATCGGAAGTGCGCACGCTGGTGTCGGCCGAGTGGGTCGGTGGCCTGCTGCCGCTGGAGCGTTCGGCGCTGTTGTGCGGCTTCTATCTGAATGAATTGCTGGTCAAGCTGCTGGCGCGCGATGATCCGCATCCGCAGCTGTTCGACCATTACATATCGGCGCTGAACCAGCTCGCGCATGACGAGCCGCCAGCCATCGTGCTGCGCAAGTTCGAACTGGCCTTGCTGAAGGAGACCGGCGTCGCTGGCAGCCTGGTCAGATTGTCTGGCGGTCGCAGTGTCGAGCCTGATCAGGTGTACGTATTCGATCCGGAGCGGGGCCCGCGCGAGGCGCTTGCCAGCGACACGGCGCCGTCGGTATCCGGCAAGACCCTGATCGACATGGAGGCCGGCGACTATGCGGATCCGGCGACCCAGCAGCAAAGCAAATTCCTGATGCGCCACCTGCTCGGGCATCATCTGGGCGGCATGCCGCTGAATACGCGACAGATACTGATCGACCTGCTGCACCTGTGAGTGTCAGCCGGCATCGAATTCGATAAAGACAGACAATAACGACCATCGAAGCTTCGCCCTCTCTACCCCAAGAACAGCCCCGGACTGCAGACCATGAGTTACCTGAACCCGAACGGCGCCGTGATCGACCTCGGCGTCAACATCGACCATGTGGCCACGCTGCGCAATGCGCGCGGCACCGTCTATCCCGATCCGCTGCAGGCAGCGCTGCTGGCTGAGCAGGCCGGTGCCGATGCGATCACGCTGCACCTGCGCGAGGACCGCCGACACATCCGCGACGCTGATGTCGAGATCATCCGCCCGCAGCTGACCACGCGCATGAATCTCGAGTCCGCCGTGACCGAAGAAATGATAGCCATTGCGTGCCGCATCCGCCCGCAGGATGTCTGCCTGGTGCCGGAGCGCCGTGAAGAGGTGACGACCGAAGGCGGGCTCGACGTGATCCGTTTCTTCGACGACGTGCGCAAGGCTTGCGAGCGGCTCGCGAAGCACGACATTCGCGTGTCGCTGTTCATCGATGCCGACGCCGAACAGATCCGTGCCGCCGCCGACGCCGGCGCGCCTGTGATCGAGCTTCACACCGGTCGCTACGCTGATACTGACGGCGATGAGCAACAGGCCGAGCTCGAACGCATACGCCGTGGTGTCGCTGCCGGCGTACAGGCAGGCCTGAAAGTAAACGCCGGACATGGTCTGCATTACACGAACGTACAGGCCATCGCAGCCATGCCGGATATCGCCGAGCTCAACATCGGCCATGCCATCGTCGCGCATGCTGTGTTCGTTGGCTGGGAAAACGCGGTGCGCGAGATGAAGGCCATCATGACCAGGGCGCGGCTTGATGCGCTGAAGGCGCACTGAAACCTGACGTGACGCCAACCCGATTCCGGCACCGACAGGACGCACGATGATCTTTGGCATAGGCACCGACATCATCCGCATCGATCGCATCGAGGCGGCCGTTGCGCGCCATGGCGATCGCTTCGCCGGCAAGATACTCGGCCCGCAGGAAATGGAAAAATACCTGCGTCGCAAGGCCAAGGTCGAGGCGCGCGGCATACGCTTTCTTGCGACCCGCTTCGCGGCGAAGGAAGCTTTTTCCAAGGCCATCGGCCTTGGCATGCGCATGCCGATGACCTGGCGCGCGGTGCAGTTCATCAATGCGCCCAGTGGCAAGCCGGTGGTCGTCACCAGCGGTGGGCTCACCGCTTTCATGCAGGAACATGGCATCGCGGCGCAGGTGTCGCTGACGGATGAGGCAGAATACGCAGTGGCTTTCGTGATCGTGGAGAAGATATGAAGAATGGCAAGCCCGACCTGGGCCCGGTGATGCTGGATGTGGTGGGGACCACGCTGTCGGACGATGACCTGCGTCGCATCCGTCACCCGCTGACGGGTGGCGTGATCCTGTTCGCGCGCAACTATACCGACCGCGCCCAGCTGACTGCGCTCTGCAAGGCCATTCATGATGCGCGACCCGGTGTGCTGATCGCCGTTGACCATGAAGGCGGCCGCGTGCAGCGCTTCCGTACCGATGGCTTCACGCGCCTGCCGGCCATGAAAAAGCTGGGCGAACTGTGGGATCGCGACGTGCTCGAAGCCTGCAAGGCGGCGACTGCGCTGGGTTTCGTGCTGGCCGCTGAATTGCGTGCCTGTGGCGTGGACCTGTCGTTCACGCCGGTGCTGGATCTCGATTATGGTCAGTCGGAAGTCATTGGCGATCGCGCCTTCCATCGTGACCCGCGCACCGTGACCCTGCTGGCCAAGAGCGTCAACCATGGCCTGCAGCTGGCCGGCATGGCCAATTGCGGCAAGCATTTCCCCGGCCATGGTTTTGTCGCCGCTGATTCACACATCGCGATTCCGGTCGACGAGCGCGATCCGAACGACATCCTGAAAGAAGATGCTGCACCGTATGGCTGGCTGGGCATGAGCCTGTCGGCCGTGATGCCTGCGCATGTGATCTATCCGAAGTTCGACAAGCATCCGGCCGGCTTCTCGAAGAAATGGCTGTCGCTGCTGCGCAAGGACCTCGGTTTTGATGGTGTGATGTTCAGCGACGATCTGTCGATGGAAGGCGCCAGCGTTGCCGGTACCGTGGTGCAGGGCGCGCACGCGGCACTGTCCGCCGGTTGCGACATGGTCCTGGTCTGCAATGCGCCGGCGAAGGCCGATGAGCTGCTGGCTGGCCTCGATCCGTCGGTCGCGATCGACGCGCGGCGCTCGGCCGAGCGCATCGCGGCGCTGGTACCGACGTCCGCCGCAAAAGACTGGGACGGCCTGCAGGCCGATGCGCCGTACAAGGCGGCGCGTGAACTGGTGCTGGCGCTCATGTGAAAGGGAATCGCCAAAGTCACTGGGTCGAGGCACGCACCGGGACGAGGGTTTTCACAGGGAAGTT
>CAZCDW010000266.1:0-3124 GCA_964497485.1 uncultured Bifidobacterium sp. | reverse complement strand
GCTTCGGTCCCGCCGTATTCGGCAAGATCGCGCTGGATGGCAAGCAGCACCTGAAATACAACGCGGCATATCTGATCGGCAAGACCCGCATCGATGACGACAGCTATGTCGGCAATACCTTCCGACTGCAACTCGAATATGAATTCTGATTTCTTGCACTGCCAATGAGCCTTCAAACGCCCCGGATATCGGGGCTTTTTTTTCATCTTCACAAGCGAGGGCACGGTCGGGCACAGCGGTTAAAATCTGGTGCAACAATAACGCCAACATTCTCAGGAGATCGAGCCATGTCCCTGCATGCCGCACAGGCCTCGCGCCGCACCTTCCTCAAGCAGTCTGCCGCCCTTGGCGGCGCTTTCGTGCTGGGCATACACCCGGGGACGCCAGCTGCGGCGGCGAACGCGCCCGAAGTCACGCACTGGGTCGTGATCCAGCCTGACGACACGGTCATCATCCGCATCGCGCGCTCGGAGCTCGGCCAGGGCAGCTTCACTGGCCTCGCGCAACTGGTCGCCGAAGAACTGGAGTGCGACTGGAGCAAGGTTCGTCCCGAGTATGCGGACGTGAACGAGCACATGCGCCGCAAGAAGATCTGGAAAGACATGTCCACCGGCGGCAGCCGTGGCATCCGCGACTCGAACGAATACGTCCGCAAGGGCGGCGCCGCCGCGCGCGAAATGCTCGTCGCCGCGGCTGCACAACTCTGGCAGGTGCCGGCCTCTGAATGCAGCGCGAAGAACAGCGTGGTCTCCCACCCGTCGGGCAGGTCGGCGCGCTATGGCGAACTGGCTGCCGTGGCGGGAACGATGCCCATGCCGGAGAACCCCGCACTGAAAGATCCGAAGGACTGGAAGATCGCCGGCACCTCCCCTGCCCGCTTCGATATTCCTGCCAAGGTCAATGGCTCGCAGATCTATGCAGCCGACGTGCGCCTGCCTGGCATGCTGCACGCGTCAATCTTGCAGAGCCCGGTGTTCGGTGGCTTCCTGAAACGCTATGACGACAGCGCCGCGAAGATGATGCCGGGCGTGAAGCATGTGATCGCCAGCGAAGAATGGATCGCCGTTGTCGCAACCAACTGGTGGCAGGCGAACAAGGCGCTGAAGGCCATCAAGGTCGAATGGGACAATGGCAACAAGGGCAACATCTCCAGCGCGTCGATTCAGAGCTATCTGCGCGAGGGCCTCGCAATGCAGAACGCACCGATCGCGCGCAAGGACGGTGACGCAGACAAGGCGCTGGCCGGGGCACACAAGGTGATCGAAGCCGAGTTCACCACCGGCTTCATGAACCACGCGACAATGGAGCCGCAGACAGCCACCGCGCTCTTCACTGCCGACAAGCTCGAGGTCTGGGTCGGCACCCAGAACGGCGAGGCGTCGGCGGCTGCGGCCTCCGAGGTCTCCGGCCTGCCGCTGGAGAAGGTCTACATCCACAAGATGCACGCTGGTGGTGGCTTTGGCCGTCGCGGTCCGCACCAGGACTACACCAAGCAGGCGGTCAAAATCGCGCAGGCACTGCCGGGTACGCCGGTGCGCCTGCAATGGTCGCGCGAGGAAGACATGCGGCAGGGTCGTTACCGTCCGGTGTCGCTGGTCAGGCTGCGCGCGGGACTCGACAAGGATGGCAACTGGATAGGCTGGCAGGTAAAGCAGTCGGACCAGTCGATCGCTATCACCGTGTACCCGCATTTTGTGAAAGATGGCGTTGATCAGATCAACACCCGCGTATTCCGCGACAACCCGTACAAGGTGCCGAACTTCACCAACGAATATGTGATGCGAGAGACCCATGTGCCGCCCGGTTTCTGGCGCGCGGTCGCTCACACCAACAATCCCTTCTATCGCGAGTGCTTCATTGACGAGCTGGCGCAGGCTGCCGGCAAGGATCCGTACCAGTTCCGTCGTCCGCTGCTTGAAGGGACGAAGGACCTGGCCGTCCTGGATGCCGTGGCCAAAGCCATAGGCTGGGACAAGCCGCTACCAAAGGGCCTGCATCGCGGCATTGCCGTGGTCGACTCTTACGGCAGCTATACGGCTGCCGCCGTCGAACTTTCCGTCGGCAAGGACAAGGCGGTCAAGGTACACCGTGTGGCGGTTGCGATCGACAGCGGCCATGTCGTGCATCCGGATGCCGTGAAAGCGCAGATCGAAGGCGGCGTGATCTGGGGGCTGTCGGCCATCATGTCGGAAGAGATCACGATCGAGAATGGCGCGGTCAAACAAGGCAACTTCAATGACTACCCGCTGGCGCGCATCGGCGTCGCGCCCGAGGTGATTCCGGTGCTGGTGCCCAGTGGTGGCTTCTGGGGCGGCGTTGGCGAGCCACCGATTGGCGGCGTGATACCGGCGATGGTGAATGCCTTGCATAGCGCGACGGGCGAACGGATTCGGTCGCTGCCGTTGAAGCATCATGGGTTCAGGTACAAAGTCTGATCTGTCTGAACCTACTTAGCTTGACTGAAATTTAAAAGCCTCGCCCGGGTGACCGGGGCGAGGCTTTTTGTTACGCGCTTCAGGGGTTTACTTGAAGTTGTAGTTCCATTGAACGGAAAGCAGATCGGCACGATTCCCAGTCCACTTGCCATAAACAGTTTGCGAGCCGCTTACATACCGAGCGGTACTGGCTTCAGCGAAAAAGATGTGGGCATATCCAAAGTCGATTGAACTAGCTTTGTCGACTACATACTTCGCACCGAAAGCTAGCCAGATTCGATCCGAATCAGGGAGGGTTAATGTACGGTCCGGTGCGGACTTTACCGGCGATTGATCGTAAGCGATACCAAATCTCATTTTCCATGCATCGTCATACTGATGATTAAGGCCCATCCCGACCCGCATAGTGTCTCTGAAGTTGTAACTTACGGAAGCAAGAGTAGTCACAGGACTTTTCTTGATGATGTCCAGCTTTTGAATGACGCTCCATCCAGTCCAAGTCAAATCGGCGAGTATTTCATTTTTTTCATCAATTTTATGAGCGAATGCGATAGAGGCATTTGCTGGAGTTGTGAGCTTTGCCGTCACTAAATGATCGACGGTTGGCGTTGCGCTAACGTCGAGGTGACCATCCAGATTAAATCGAAGCTCAGATCTGTAAGCGAAAGCTACTTTGGTCGCAGGCTGAG
>CAZCDW010000265.1:0-3129 GCA_964497485.1 uncultured Bifidobacterium sp. | reverse complement strand
TTGGCGGCGGCACCACCGAGGTCGGCGTGATCTCGCTCGGCGGCATGGTCTACAAGGGCTCGGTGCGCGTGGGCGGTGACAAGTTCGACGAAGCCATCGTCAACTACATCCGCCGCAACTACGGCATGCTGATCGGCGAGCAAACCGCCGAGACCATCAAGAAGCAGATCGGTTCCGCCTTCCCGGGCACCGAAGTGCGCGAGATGGAAGTCAAGGGTCGCAACCTGTCCGAAGGCATCCCGCGTTCGTTCACGATCTCCAGCAACGAAGTGCTGGAAGCGCTGACCGATCCGCTGAACAGCATCGTGTCGGCCGTCAAGAACGCGCTCGAGCAGACGCCGCCGGAGCTCGGCGCCGACATCGCCGAAAAGGGCATGATGTTGACCGGTGGCGGTGCGCTGCTGCGCGACCTCGATCGCCTGCTGATGGAAGAGACCGGCCTGCCGGTGCTCGTCGCCGAAGATCCGCTGACCTGCGTGGTGCGCGGTTCGGGGATGGCGCTCGAGCGCATGGACAAGCTGGGTTCGCTGTTCTCCTACGAGTAATGACCCGGTGCCGCACGACAGTGACTTGCCTGCGGCTCTCCTCACCCTACGCTACGAGACGGTCGGCGCGCCTGTGGCGTGCTGAGGGTCCGCGCATACACGGCACGAACGTTTCACACTGATGGAATACAGTCCGCCGCCACTCTTCAAGCAAGGCGCGTCGGCGCGCGCCAAGATGCTTTTTTTTGCGCTGATCGCCGTTGGCTTGCTGACCGCGGATGCGCGTGTCAACGCGCTGGCGATGATCCGTCAGGCCGTCGGCGTTGCGCTCTACCCGCTGCAGGTGGTGGCGATGCTGCCGCGCGATGCCTTGTTCGCGACCACCGATTACTTCACCACGCTGTCGACGCTGAAGGAAGAGAACCGCCGCATGCGCGAACAGCAAGTGCTCAACGCGCAGCAGCTGCAGCAGAGCCGCCAGCTGCTGGCCGAGAATGCTTACCTGCGTAAGCTGCTCGAAGCCTCCGAACGCCTGCAGCTGAAGACCGTGATGAGCGAGATCCTGTACGACGCGCGCGACCCGTTCTCGCGCAAGGTCATCCTCGACCGCGGCGAGCGCCATGGCCTGAAGCCGGGCCAGCCCGTGATCGATGACCTCGGCGTCATCGGGCAGGTGACACGCGTGTTCCCGTTCACCGCCGAAGTCACGCTGCTGACCGACAAGGATCATGCGATACCGGTGCAGGTGCTGCGCAGCGGTGTGCGCTCGGTTGCCTATGGCCGCGGCCAGAGCGGCGTGCTGGAGCTGCGCTTCATGGCCTCGAACGCCGACATCCAGAAAGGCGATGTGGTGACCACCTCGGGTATCGATGGGGTGTACCCGGCCGGCCTTGCCGTGGCCACTGTCGCGGCGGTCGAGACCAAGACCTCGGACGCGTTCGCGCGTATCCTGCTGCAGCCGACCGCCGGCGTCTCGCGTCACCGTCAGCTGCTGGTGCTGATGTCGGATGCGTCGGCGCTGCCGCCACCGCCGCCGCCGGAAAACAACGAACCTGATCCGCGCAACCGCCGCATGAAGAAGGAGTCGCAGGAATGATCGATCGCGACCACATCCTGTTGCCCGTCAATCCGGCCTTCATTGCCTTCAGCCTGGCGGCAGCCTTTCTGATGAACCTGCTGCCCTGGGGCAGCTGGGGTTGGGTTCCTGACTTCGTTGCGATGACGCTGGTGTTCTGGTCGATCTACCAGCCGCGCAAGGTGGGTATTGGCATCGCCTTCCTGATGGGCCTGGTGATGGACGTGCACAGTGCGTCGCTGCTGGGCGAAAACGCGCTCGCGTACACGCTGCTGTCCTACTTCGCGATCACGATCCACCGTCGCGTGCTGTGGTTCCGGCCGTCGGTGCAGGCGGTACATGTGCTGCCGCTGCTGCTCGTGATGCAAGTGGTGCAGGTACTGATACAGCTCGCCGTCAGCGGCAAGACACCGAGCCTGCTGTATTTCGTGCAGAGCTTCGTCGCCACGCTGCTGTGGCCGCTGGTCTGCTGGCTGCTGCTGGCACCGCAGCGACGCGCGGTCGATCATGACGAAACGCGCCCGATCTGACGCATCGATTGTTTACTTGTAGCACCCGGGGACTGGTCCAGTGACCGAGATCAAAGATACAGAACGCGAGTTACAGCTGTTCCGGCTGCGCCTGTCCGTGGCCGGCCTCGTGGTCTTCATCTGCTTCGGCCTGCTCATGCTGCGCTTCTTCTGGCTGCAGGCCGTGCGCCACAGCGAGTATTTCGAGCGCGCCGAAAGCAACCGCATCTCGGTGGTGCCGGCGGTGCCCAATCGTGGCCTGATCATTGACCGTAATGGCGTGGTCCTCGCGCGCAACTTCTCCGCGTACACGCTGGAAATCACGCCGTCGAAAATCACGCGCCCGATCGACACCGTGATCGACGAGCTCGCGCAACTGGTCGACATCCAGCCGCGCGACCGCAAGCGCTTCCGTCGCCTGCTCGAAGAATCCAAGACCTTCGAGAGCTTGCCGATTCGCACCCGCCTCACTGATGAAGAAGTCGCGCGCTTTGCCGCGCAGCGCTATCGCTTCCCCGGCGTTGATATCCAGGCTCGTCTGTTCCGCCAGTATCCGCTAGGCCAGACCGCATCCCACATGATTGGCTACATAGGCCGCGTCAACAAGAAAGAGGCCGAGCGGCTCGAAGAAAGCGAGGACGCTGCCAACTACCGAGGCACCGAATACATCGGCAAGGAAGGCCTGGAAAAAAGCTACGAGCGTGAGCTGCACGGCATCACCGGTTATGACGAGATCGAAGTCTCGGCAGGCGGTCGCGCGAACCGTACGTTGTCGCGCCATTCGCCAACGCCGGGTAACAATCTGATCCTGTCGGTCGATATTGAACTGCAGAAGATCATCGAGAAAGCCTTTGGTGACAGACGCGGCGCACTGGTGGCCATCGAGCCAGAGACCGGCGACATTCTTGCCTATGTGTCGATGCCGACCTTCGACCCCAACCTGTTCGTCGAAGGCATCGACACCAAGAGCTGGGAAGAACTGAACACCTCGCTCGACAAGCCCCTGCTGAACCGCCCGCTGATCGGCAGCTATCCGCCCGGCTCGACCTTCAAGCCCTAC
>CAZCDW010000264.1:2263-3132 GCA_964497485.1 uncultured Bifidobacterium sp. | reverse complement strand
ATAGTGGTAACGGTAACGTTCCACCATGCGCGGGTAATGCACCGGATCGAGGTCGGGCAGCACCGCCTGCAACGCATCCTGCAAGCCGAGACCGATCACATAGGAGGCGGACTTCTTGTCCGGCTCCGGCAGGCCGAGATCGCGCGCAGCTGCCTGCATCGCGGCAATGATGGCCGAAGTGCTGTCCATCAGCGTGCCGTCCCAGTCGAAGACGATCATGTCGAATTGTTTGCGGGGCATCTGCGCGCCTTTGGTCTCAGGCTTTCAAGCCTTCTGTATGGAGTTATCCGCCTGCTTTGCTGCCAGCAGGCTGTCGAGAAAACGGGTGCAGTCCGCTGGCAGCGGCGCCTCGACACTGACCGGCTCGCCCGTCAGCGGGTGCGTGAACGACAGGCGGAATGCATGCAGGAACATGCGCTTCAGCGCTGCATGTCCGTCGCCCGCCTTCTGCAACTGTTTGTTCAGCGCGAAATCGCCGTACTTGTCATCACCGACGATGGGAAAGCCCGAGGACGCGAGGTGCACGCGTATCTGGTGCGTGCGGCCGGTCTTCAACTCTGCCTCCAGCAATACGTAGTCCCCGTATTTTCGCAATAAATTGAATACCGTGTGCGACGGCAGCCCGTCAGACTGCACCCGAACCCGGCGCTCGCCATCGGCCGCGGTGTACTTGAACAGCGGCAGCTTCACGTGCTGGCGCTTGTTCTGCCATTCCCCCACAGTGCCCTTCACCAGAGCCAGGTAGCGCTTGTCCATCCCGCCGCCGTCGCGGATCTGTTCATGCAGGTGCACCAGTGCGCTGCGCTTCTTGGCCAGCACCAGCACGCCGGAGGTCTCGCGGTCGAGCCGGTGCACCAGTTCCAGGAATC
>CAZCDW010000264.1:0-2253 GCA_964497485.1 uncultured Bifidobacterium sp. | reverse complement strand
CCCGGCGCTCGCCATCGGCTGCGGTGTACTTGAACAGCGGCAGCTTCACGTGCTGGCGCCTGTTCTGCCAGTCGCCTTTCACCAGGGTCAGGTAGCGCTTGTCCATGCCGCCACCATCCCGGATCTGCTCATGCAGGTTGACCAGGGCGCTGCGCTTCTTGGCCAGCATCAGCACGCCCGAGGTCTCGCGGTCGAGCCGGTGCACCAGTTCAAGAAATCTGGCCTGCGGGCGCGCGGCGCGCAGCTGCTCGATCACGCCAAACGACACGCCAGAGCCGCCATGGACGGCAACACCGGCGGGCTTGTCGATGATCAAAATGGCATCATCCTCAAACAGCACCGGGAATTCGGCGGCTGGCGCGCGGCCCTCGGCGGCTGCCGTGGGCGCGGCCATCCGCATGGGCGGAACCCGCACCAGATCGCCCTCTTCGAGCCGGTAAGTCTGCGCGATGCGGCCCTTGTTGACCCGCACCTGCCCCGAACGCAGCACCTGATAGACATGGCTTTTCGGGACGCCCTTGCAGATACGTAGCAAAAAGTTATCGATGCGTTGACCGGCATCATCCGGGCCGATCGTGACCATCCGCACCTCGGGCCGCCCGGCCGGTTCGGCAGCGGCATTGCGAGAATCAGATCCAGGATTGGAATATCTCGCTAAGTCCTTCATTTTGAATATATAATCGTGAGGCAGAGTTTAGAACCCGTCCCATTGGGTCGCTGGCAAGGCGCGCCGACGCAGACAGTACAGCTTGTACGGCAAGGAGGTGCAACGCTGTCAGCGGCACAATGGGACGGGTTCTGCCACTGCGTGTGTCAGAAGAAAAAGACTATTCTACACAGGGGGCATCGTCATCGGCCTCGCCGGCTTCGGCAAATACGGTGGCAAACAAGGCTGGTTCGGCATCCGCAACAGGCTATCGAACCGGCACAAAGCTGTGCATGCAGTGCTGCTGTGCTGTCAGGGTCGCTCCGAAGTTGCGATCGGACTGTGCGCCGCTGGTACTGGATCGAGACTCTGGAATTCAAGGATAAAGTCTGGTGAGCTCGCCTTCGATGGCAAAGCTCGCTGGCAGATGTAGCTGTTTCGTTTTTGCCGATTACGCACCCCGACTATCACATCGATATGTTCAAGTCCGCCACCACCCAGTCCAGCCTGCAGCCGCCACGAGCGGACATGCCTGTGCGTGGGATGGTCGCGGGCTTTGCTGCGGCAAGCTGAGCAGTTCATCCGCGCCCTGTGCGGCCCGCGCTTGCGCGCGACGCCACACGTCACGGCAACCCTCCTCCTCTCCAGTCTCCGTCCTCGCATGCATCCCTGAGTTTGCCGCGCTCATTTTCCGCGCGGCGTGAAGGCCCTTTCGGGTCACGGAGTACGCAATGAAACGCATGTTGTTCAACGCCACGCAGCAGGAAGAGCTGCGCGTGGCCATCGTCGACGGCCAGAAGCTGATCGACATCGATATCGAGACCGCCGGTCGCGAGCAACGCAAGTCCAATATCTACAAGGGAGTCATCACCCGCATCGAGCCCTCGCTCGAGGCCTGCTTCGTCAACTACGGCGAAGAGCGGCACGGCTTCCTGCCATTCAAGGAAGTGGCGCGCAGCTACTTCCGCGAAGGCGTGGACGTGCGCAACGCCAGCATCCGTGATGCGCTGCGCGAAGGCCAGGAAATCATGGTGCAGGTCGAGAAGGAAGAGCGTGGCAACAAGGGCGCTGCCCTGACCTCGTTCATCTCGCTGGCCGGCCGCTACCTGGTGCTGATGCCCAACAATCCGCGTGGAGGCGGCGTGTCGCGCCGTGTCGAAGGCGAAGACCGTCAGGAACTGCGCGAGACCATGGACAAGCTGGATCTGCCGCAGGGCATGTCCGTCATCGCCCGCACTGCCGGCATCGGCCGCAACGTCGAAGAGCTGCAGTGGGACCTGAATTACCTGATGCAACTGTGGAATGCGATCGAAGGCGCCAGCAAGTCGGCGCCGGGCGCGTTCCTGATCTATCAGGAATCGTCGCTGGTGATCCGCGCGATCCGCGACTACTTCCAGCCCGACATCGGCGAGATCCTGATCGACACCGACGACATCTACGACCAGGCCCAGCAGTTCATGAGCCACGTGATGCCGGATATGGTGCACCGCGTGAAGCGCTATCGCGACGACGGGCGGCTGTTCCCGCGCTTCCAGACCGAGCACCAGAGCCAGACCGCGTACCCGCGCACCGTGCCGTTACCGTCCGGCGGCGCGATCGTGATCGAC
>CAZCDW010000263.1:0-3142 GCA_964497485.1 uncultured Bifidobacterium sp. | reverse complement strand
GCCTATGCCTTTTCGCGCTACAGCTTCATGGGCGACAAGCATCTGTTCTTCTGGCTTCTGACCAACCGGATGGCACCGCCCGCGGTGTTCGCGCTGCCCTTCTTCCAGCTTTATTCCTCGGTCGGTCTGTTTGACACCCATATCGCGGTGGCCTTGGCGCATTGCCTGTTCAACGTGCCGCTGGCGGTGTGGATCCTGGAGGGCTTCATGTCGGGCATACCGAAAGAGATTGACGAGACCGCCTACATCGACGGCTACACTTTCCCGAAATTCTTCGTGAAGATCTTCCTGCCGCTGATCAAGTCCGGCATCGGCGTCACCGCTTTCTTCTGCTTCATGTTCAGCTGGGTCGAATTGCTGCTGGCACGTACGCTGACCTCGGTCGAGGCCAAGCCGATTGCCGCGACGATGACGCGCACCGTGTCGGCTGCCGGCATGGACTGGGGTGTGCTGGCTGCGGCCGGCACCCTGACCATCGTGCCGGGTGCGCTGGTGATCTGGTTTGTTCGGCACTACATCGCGAAGGGTTTCGCGATGGGTCGCGTGTAAGGAGGCCGACATGGCAAATGCATTTTCATGGATGGCCTGGACGACCGAGATCGCGGTGTTTTTCAGCGGCATTGTGCTGATGCTGGTGGGGATGACGATCTGGCAGCTGAAGTCGCCGAGTATCGAGCGCAAGGGCTGGCTGCCGATACCGACGACGCGGGGCGACCGGCTGTTCATCGGCCTGCTGACGGCCGCGTATATCAATCTTGCGTGGGCCGGCCTGACCGACCTCACGCAGTGGCTTGCAGCAGCCATTGGTTTCATCGTGCTGCTGGTTCTGATGCGTTGGGGTTGAGGTAAGGGGACAACCTTGATTCATCCCAGTGCCGGATTACTTCCCGCCGGCGCTGGATTGATTGTCCGGGAAGGAGCGAAGAGGAGACAAGACGTGAAATTCAAACTGAGCGCGATCGCCATCGCCGCCATGCTGGCCTCGGGCGCGTCCTGGGCCGACATGAAGGCCGCCGAGAAATGGGTTGACAAGGAGTTCCAACCGTCGACCCTGTCGAAGAAGCAGCAGCTGGAAGAGATGAAGTGGTTCATCGATGCCGCTGCAAAGCTGAAGGCCAAGGGCGTCAAGGAAATCAACGTGGTGTCCGAGACCATCGACACGCACGTCTACGAGTCCAAGACCATGGCCAAGGCCTTCGAAGAAATCACTGGCATCAAGGTCAAGCACGACCTGATCCAGGAAGGTGACGTGGTCGAGAAGCTGCAGACCTCGATGCAGTCCGGCAAATCGATTTACGACGGCTGGATTTCTGACTCCGACCTGATCGGTACCCACTTCCGCTATGGCGCGGTCGAGCCGCTGTCCGATTTCATGGCCGGCGCCGGCAAGGAATACACGAACCCGGGCCTGGACCTGAAAGATTTCATTGGCATCAGCTTCGTCACCGGCCCGGATGGCAAGGTGTACCAGCTTCCCGACCAGCAGTTCGCCAACCTGTACTGGTTCCGTGCCGACTGGTTCGCACGCAAGGACCTGCAGGACAAGTTCAAGGCCAAGTACGGCTACGAGCTGGGCGTGCCGCAGAACTGGTCCGCGTATGAGGACATCGCGAACTTCTTCACCAACGACGTGAAGGAGCTCGATGGCAAGAAGGTCTTCGGCCACATGGACTACGGCAAGAAAGATCCGTCGCTGGGCTGGCGTTTCACCGACGCCTGGCTGTCGATGGCAGGTACCGCCGACAAGGGCATCCCGAACGGTATGCCGGTCGACGAGTGGGGCATCCGCGTTGCGGCCGATAAGTGCACCCCGGTGGGCGCATCGGTGGCTCGTGGCGGCGCAACCAACTCGCCGGCAGCGGTCTATGCACTGACCAAGTACATCGACTGGATGAAGCTGTACGCGCCGAAAGAGGCGATGGGCATGACCTTCTCCGAAGCCGGTCCGGTGCCGGGCCAGGGCCAGATCTCGCAGCAGATTTTCTGGTACACCGCATTCACGGCATCGATGAGCAAGGCGCCGGCGGTCAACAATCCGGATGGCTCGCCGAAGTGGCGCATGGCGCCCGGCCCGCACGGCCCGTACTGGAAGGATGGCATGCAGAATGGCTATCAGGATGTCGGTTCCTGGACCTTCTTCAAGTCGACCCCGGACGAGCGCAAGGCGGCGGCATGGCTGTACGCGCAGTTCATCAACGCGAAGACCACCTCGCTGAAGAAGTCGATCACGGGCCTGACCTTCGTGCGCGACTCGGACATTCGTCACGAGTACTTCACGAAGAACGCCAGCAAGTACGGCGGCCTGATCGAGTTTTATCGCAGCCCGGCACGCGTGGCATGGACCCCGACCGGTACCAACGTGCCCGACTATCCGAAGCTGGCACAGCTGTGGTGGAAGAACGTCGCGACTGCGGTCACCGGCGAGAAGACCCCGCAGGCAGCGATGGACAACCTGGCCGACGAGATGGACAACGTGATGGGTCGTCTGCAGCGCGCGGGCATGAAGAACTGCGCCCCCAAGCTGAACGACAAGAGCGATGCCAACAAGTGGCTGTCGGACAATGCCGCGCCGTGGAAGAAGCTGGCCAACGAGAAGCCGAAGGGCGAGACCATCGCCTATGAGAAGCTGCTCCAGGCCTGGAAGGAAGGTCGCGTAAAATAATTTGCGCACCGGCCCGGGGCTGACCGCAAGGCCAGTCTCGGGCCTTTTCTTTTTTTGGGATTCGCATGGCTGACCAATTCATCCTCGCAATCGACCAGGGCACGACCAGTTCGCGGGCCATCCTGTTCAATCGCGCTGGCCACATCCACGGCATTGCGCAGCAGGAGTTCCGGCAGATCTTTCCGCATCCGGGCTGGGTCGAACATGACGCCAACGAAATCTGGTCGTCGCAACTGGCGGTGTCGCAGCAGGTGCTGCGCGAACACGGGCTGTCGGCAGCCGACATCGCCGCGATCGGCATTACCAACCAGCGCGAGACCACGGTGCTGTGGGACCGCAAGACGGGCGAGCCGGTAGCCAATGCCATCGTCTGGCAAGACCGCCGGACTGCGGCGCTGTGCGATGCGCTGCGCGCCGAGGGGCATAGCGATCTGTTCCGCAAGAAGACGGGACTGGTGATCGATGGCTATTTTTCCGGTA
>CAZCDW010000262.1:0-3145 GCA_964497485.1 uncultured Bifidobacterium sp. | reverse complement strand
AGGAGCCGGCGCGCTTGGAGATCTTCACCTCCTCGCCATTCTTCATCACGGTGACCATCTTGTGCAGCACATAGTCCGGATAGCCTTGCGGTATGCCGGCGCCCACGCCCTGCAGGCCGGCGCGCACACGCGCAATCGTGCCGTGGTGGTCGCTGCCCTGGATATTGATGACCTTCTGATAGCCGCGCTGCCACTTGGTGATGTGATAAGCGACGTCCGGCACGAAGTAGGTATAGGTACCGTCGGATTTTTTCATCACGCGGTCTTTGTCATCACCGTAGTCGGTGCTGCGCAGCCACAGCGCGCCATCCTGCTCGAAGGTCTTGCCGGCCTGGTTCAACGCCTCGACGGCAGCGTCGACCTTGCCGTCGGTATACAGCGAGGATTCAAGGTAGTAGTTGTCGAAGCGCACGCCCAAGGCCTGCAGGTCGAGGTCTTGCTCGTGACGCAGGTAGGTCACCGCGAAACGACGTATCGATTCGATGTCATTCACGTCGCCGCTGGCCGTGACCGGCTCGCCATTGGCGGCGGATACGGTCTTCTTCGCAAGGAAGTCGGCTGCGATGTCGGCGATGTAATCGCCGTTGTAAGCGGACTCGGGCCAGTCGGCATCGCCCGGCTTCTTGCCCAGCGCGCGCGCCTGCACGGAAGTCGCCAGCGTCGCGATCTGCACGCCGGCATCGTTGTAGTAGAACTCGCGCAGCACTTCATGGCCTTGTGCCTCAAGCAGTGCGCAGATCGCGTCGCCGAGCGCCCCCTGGCGACCGTGGCCCACATGCAGCGGGCCGGTCGGGTTGGCCGACACGAACTCGACCAGCACCTTGTGGCCGGCGCCGTCATTCGACATGCCGTAACACTGCGCATCGGTGAACACACGACGCACCACGTCTTGCTTCGCGGCCAGCGCAACGCGCAAGTTGATGAAGCCGGGGCCGGCGATCTCGACGGCGTCCAGCAAGCCCTGACGGGCCGGATTGGCCATCACCGCATCCGCCAGGCCCTGCGCCAGCTCACGCGGGTTCTTCCTCAGCGGCTTGGCCAGCTGCATCGCGATGTTACAGGCGAGGTCGCCATGCGAGGGGTCGCGCGGGCGCTCGAGCGTAATGACCGGCGCGGTCAGTTCAGTGCCGGCCAGCAGTGGCGCGACGGCGTCGGCGAACAGCTGGACGATGTTTTCTTTGTGTCTGGATTGCATGGAATGGGGAATTCGGGGATGCCGCGCGGACAGGCGGCAAAGCCGGGATTATAGCCGCCGGCCCCCTGTTTCGCCGGGGCAGCGTGGCCCGCTGCTCTGAACTTTGCCGGTCATCGGCACTCCATCCCTCGATGGAAAGACTGATGCGTTTCAAGCCCTACCTGGTGATGCTGCTGGTGATCGCGGGGCTGACCGGTTTGAGACTGCTTTTGCTGCCGGTCATGAAATATGTGGGCCCGGTCGCCGTGTATTTTCTGGCCACCGCGATTTCTGCATTGTATGGCGGCTTGCGCCTGGCAGTGTTCACCTGCGCCGTCTGCGTGGTGGTGTCGATCTATTTTTTCATCGAGCCGGCGTACAGCTTCAAGGTGGCGCGGCCGGCCGATATGGCGCTGATCGTGATTTTCAGTGTCGACGCGCTGGTGTTTGGCATCGTCGGCGAAATATTCAAGCGCGCGCGCGAACGCAGGATAGAGCTGCTGGCCTCGCTGGAAGAAACCCGGCACACGATGGCACTGAACGAGCAGACCATGCGTGCGCTGCTCGAGTCCTCGTCGCAGGGCATCTTCGGCATAGGTGATGACGGGATCATTCGCATCGCGAACAAGTCCGCGCACAGCATGTTCGGCTACGAGCAGGGGGAACTGATCGGCAAGTCCATCGAAATGCTGCTGGATGCGCCGCAACGGGCTGCGCATGCGCGGCACCGGCGCCAATTTCTCGCTGAACCGAAGGAGAGGCCGATGATGCACGGGCTGGACCTGAAGGGGCGGCGCAAAAATGGCGAGTTGTTTCCCATCGAGGCGCTGATCACGGTGACCGACACCGCCGAAGGCCGGATGGGTGTCAGCTTTGTGTCCGACGTCACTGATCGCAAACGCGCCGAAGAAAAATTGCGCCATGCCGCGCAGCACGACCCCTTGACCGGCTTGCCCAATCGCGCATTGGTCTATGAAATCGGCGCGCAGCTGATCGGCGGCGCGCGCCGGCACAAGCACAAGCTGGCGGTGATGTTCTTCGACCTCGACCGCTTCAAGCCCATTAATGACACCTACGGACATCGTGCTGGCGACCTGATGCTGCAAGAAGTTGCGCGCCGGCTGAAGACCGGCGTGCGTTCCAGCGACCTGGTCGGTCGCCTCGGCGGTGATGAATTCGTCGCCGTGCTGACAGAGTTGCATTCGGATGCACATCTGGAGAGCATCGCTTCACACTTGCTGCAACGACTGTCGGAACCCTATCGGATCGAATCGCTGGAATTGCATACGTCGCCATCGATAGGCATCAGCCTGTATACCGACGATGGCAATGACATCGACCTGCTGATTCGGCGTGCTGACGCCGCGATGTATCACGCGAAAAGTCGCGGCCGCAACAACTACCAGTATTTTTCGGAAGAGATCCGCAGCAATACCGCCAATGTGTTTGCGCTTGAGCAGCGACTGCGGCGCAGCCTGCATGACGAAGACTTCGAGCTGGCCTACCAGCCCGTGATCGATATGCGCAGCGGCAAGCTGTCGGCGGTCGAAGCGCTGATCCGCTGGCGCCAGCCCGACGGTGCCGAACTGATGCCGGGCGATTTCATCGCCGCTGCCGAAGCAAGTGGCCTGATCCACCAGATCGGCGAATGGGTGATCCGCGAGGCTTGTCGCCAACATGAGCAATGGCGCCAGGCCGGGCTGCCCGAGTTCAGGATCGCGGTCAACGTGTCGCCGATGCAGTTTCGCTCGCCCGACTTCCGAGACCGATTGCTGGCGGCACTGGACAACAGCACGATGGATCCGACCTACCTCGAACTGGAAGTGACCGAGACCACCGTCATGAGCCGCATCGAGGAGGCGACACGCACCATGGTCTGGCTGAAAGAGCTGGGGCTGCGCGTGGCACTGGATGATTTCGGTACCGGCTATTCCAGCCTCAGCCACCTCGCCCAGCTGCCGATCGACAAGC
>CAZCDW010000261.1:0-3176 GCA_964497485.1 uncultured Bifidobacterium sp. | reverse complement strand
GCAGGTGATTCCGCATATCACCGACGAAATCCGCCATTTCATCGGCCTTGGTGCTGGCGACGCGGATGTTGCGGTGGTTGAAGTTGGCGGCACGGTCGGCGATATCGAGTCGTTGCCGTTCCTCGAAGCGATTCGCCAGATGGGCGTACTGCGTGGCAAGGAAAACACCTGCTTCGTGCACCTGTCGTATGTGCCGTATATCGCCGCCGCCGGTGAAATCAAGACCAAGCCCACCCAGCATTCGGTAAAAGAGTTGCGTGAAATCGGCATTCAGCCGGATGTGTTGATCTGCCGTGCCGACCGCATGGTGCCGGACGATGAACGCAGCAAGATTGCGTTGTTCACCAATGTGTCGGAAAAAGCCGTTATTTCCTGCCCCGATGCCAGCTCGATCTACAAGATTCCGCGTGTGCTGTCGGATCAGCATATCGACGACATCATCTGCAGGCAGCTGCAATTGAATCTGCCGCCGGCCGATCTGGCCATGTGGGACAAGATTGTCGATGCACTCGACAATCCGGAACGCCAGGTCAACATCGCCATGGTCGGTAAATATGTCGATCTGACCGAGTCCTACAAATCACTGACCGAAGCTTTGCGCCATGCCGGCATCCATACCGAGTCGCGCGTGAACATCGAATATGTGGATTCGGAAGAGATCGAAGCCAAGGGATCGTCCAGCCTTGCAAAGTACGACGCTATCCTGGTCCCGGGTGGTTTCGGCAAGCGTGGCGTCGAAGGCAAGATCGCAGCCGCCCGTTATGCGCGCGAAACCAAAGTGCCTTACCTTGGCATCTGCCTCGGCATGCAGGTCGCGCTGATCGAATACGCACGCAATGTCGCCGGCCTGAAGAATGCGAACTCCACGGAATTCGAGCCTGATACCGAAAACCCGGTGGTGGCATTGATCACCGAGTGGCAGAACCATGACGGCAAGGTCGAGCGTCGCGATGAAAACTCCGACCTCGGCGGCACAATGCGCCTGGGCGCACAGACCTGCGCAGTGAAGCCGGGCACGCTGGCAGCCGAGATCTATGGCGCCCAGGTGACCGAGCGTCATCGTCACCGCTACGAGGCGAACAATCATTACCTCGATCGCGTCGAGCAGGCCGGGCTGATCGTGTCGGCGCGCACGCCGACCGAGCAGCTGTGCGAGATCATGGAATTGCCGCGCAGCGGCGAGCAGGCGCATCCGTGGTACATGGGCGTCCAGTACCACCCGGAATTCAAGTCCACCCCGCGCGACGGCCATCCGCTGTTCATCTCCTTCATCAAGGCCGCGCTGGCGCACAAGGGCGTCGGCGACCAAAGGAAGGCCGCATGAAGCTGGCCGGCTTCGACGTCGGGCTGGATCGCCCGTTCTTCCTGATCGCCGGTCCCTGCGTGATCGAGTCCGAGCAGATGGCCCTCGATACGGCCGGCCGCCTCAAGGAGATCACTGGCGAGCTGGGCATTCCCTTCATCTACAAGTCATCGTTCGACAAGGCGAACCGCTCGTCCGGTTCGTCGTTCCGCGGACTGGGCCTGGAGAAGGGCCTGGAGATCCTGGCGACGGTCAAACAGCTGATCGGCGTGCCGGTGCTGACCGATGTACACGAGGTCGAGGAGATACGGCCGGTCGCCGCTGTCGTCGATGTGCTGCAGACGCCGGCCTTCCTGTGCCGGCAGACGGATTTCATCCGCGCCTGCGCGCAATCGGGCAAGCCAGTCAACATCAAGAAAGGCCAGTTCCTCGCGCCACATGACATGAAGAATGTCATTCGCAAGGCGCGCGATGCCGCGGCTGAAGCGGGCCTGCCTACCGATGTTTTCATGGCCTGCGAGCGTGGCGTGTCTTTTGGCTACAACAATCTGGTGTCCGACATGCGTTCGCTGGCGATCATGCGCGAGACGAATTGCCCGGTCGTGTTCGATGCGACCCATTCGGTGCAATTGCCGGGCGGGCAGGGCACATCGTCCGGCGGGCAACGCGAGTTCGTGCCGGTGCTGGCGCGTGCGGCCGTTGCGGTCGGCATCGCCGGCCTGTTCATGGAGACCCATCCGGATCCGGCCAAGGCCATGTCCGACGGCCCGAATGCCGTGCCGCTGGGCCGCATGCGCGAGCTGCTGCAGGGCCTGGCCGAGCTTGACCGCGTGGTCAAGAAGACGCCATTCCTCGAGAACGACTTCAGCTGATCAAGGCATGGCGCGGCGACGGCATCCGCGTGCTGCGCCAGCGCCATGTGTTTCCGTATTCAATAAAACCAAGCCATTGTGGAGAACTGAATGAGTGCAATCGTTGACATCGTAGGCCGTGAAATCATGGACTCGCGCGGCAACCCCACCGTCGAATGTGACGTGCTGCTGGAGTCGGGCGTGATGGGCCGTGCCGCCGTGCCGTCCGGCGCGTCGACCGGTTCGCGCGAGGCGATCGAGCTGCGCGACGGCGACAAGTTGCGCTACCTCGGCAAGGGCGTGCTGAAGGCCTGCGAGAACATCAACACCGAGATCTCCGAAGCGATCATGGGCCTGGACGCCAGCGAGCAGGCTTTCCTCGACCAGACCCTGCTTGATCTCGACGGTACCGAGAACAAGGCACGCCTGGGCGCGAACGCCACGCTGGCTGTGTCGATGGCGGTGGCCAAGGCTGCTGCGGAAGAGGCCGGCCTGCCGCTGTACCGCTACTTCGGCGGTTCGGGCGCGATGCAGATGCCGGTGCCGATGATGAACGTCATCAATGGCGGCGCGCATGCGGACAACAACCTTGATCTGCAAGAGTTCATGATCATCCCGGTCGGCGCGCCCAGCTTCCGCGAAGCGATCCGCTACGGCGCCGAGGTCTTCCACATGCTGAAGAAGATCCTGCACGACAAGGGCCTGACCACGGCCGTCGGTGACGAGGGTGGCTTTGCTCCGTCGGTGAAGAACCACGAAGAGGCGATCCAGCTGATCCTGCAGGCGATCGAGAAGGCTGGCTACGAGCCTGGCACCCAGATCGCTCTTGGCCTGGATTGCGCCGCCTCCGAGTTCTACAAGGATGGCCTGTACCATCTCGATGGCGAAGGCCTGAAGCTGTCGTCTGCCGACTTCACCAACCTGCTGTCGACCTGGTGCGACAAGTACCCGATCATCTCGATCGAAGACGGCATGCACGAAGGCGACTGGGAAGGCTGGGGCACGCTGACCCGCGCGCTGGG
>CAZCDW010000260.1:0-3181 GCA_964497485.1 uncultured Bifidobacterium sp. | reverse complement strand
GACAAGATCGATGCGCTGCGTGGCATGAACATCAGCATCACCACGACCGCCAAGACCGACGAAGAAGCGAAAGCGCTTCTCGCCGCCTTTAAATTCCCGTTCAGAAACTGAGGTCGCCATGGCTAAACTGGCACTGATTAACCGTGAACAGAAGCGCGCTGCGCTGGTGAAGAAATATGCCGCCAAGCGTGCCGAGTTGAAAGCGATCATCGACGATCAGTCGAAATCGGAAGAAGAGCGCTACGACGCGCGCCTGAAGCTGCAGGCGCTGCCGCGTAACTCGGCACCGACCCGTCAGCGCAATCGTTGCGCACTGACCGGTCGTCCGCGTGGCACCTTCCGCAAGTTCGGCCTCGGCCGTATCAAGGTCCGCGAAATCGCCATGCGTGGCGAGATCCCGGGCATGACCAAAGCTAGCTGGTAATAGGAGAACAAGCGATGAGTATGAGCGATCCTATCGCCGATATGCTGACCCGTATCCGCAACGCGCAAACCGTCAACAAGACCTCGGTGGCGATGCCGTCGTCGAAGCTGAAGGTGGCGATCGCGCGCGTGCTGAAAGATGAAGGCTACATCGAGAACTACGCCGTTGCCGGTGATGCTGGCAAGCCGACGCTGTCGATCGAGCTGAAGTACTACGCAGGCCGCCCTGTGATCGAGAAGATCGAGCGCGTGTCGCGTCCCGGCCTGCGTATCTACAAAGGCAAGACCGAGATCCCGACCGTGATGAACGGCCTGGGCGTCACCATCGTGTCCACGCCGAAGGGCGTGATGACTGACCGCAAGGCACGCGCGACCGGTATCGGTGGCGAGATCCTGTGCTACGTGGCCTAAGGGGGAATAGACATGTCTCGTGTAGGTAAGATGCCGATCGCGCTGGCTGCTGGCGTCGAAGTGACGATCGCGGCTGACAAGATCACCGTCAAGGGTCCGCAAGGCACCCTGTCCCTCCCGCTGACCGGTCAGGTCATCGTGAAGAACGAAAACAATACGCTGACCTTCGCGCCGGCCGACGAAACGCGTGAAGCCAACGCGATGTCGGGTACCGTCCGCGCACTGGTCAACAACATGGTCAACGGCGTGACCAAGGGCTTCGAGAAGAAGCTGTCGCTGGTGGGCGTGGGCTTCAAGGCCCAGGCGCAAGGCGACAAGCTGAACTTGTCGCTCGGTTTCTCGCACCCGATCGTGCACCAGATGCCGACCGGCGTGAAATGCGAAACCCCGACGCAGACCGAAATCGTCATCAAGGGTATCGACCGCCAAAAGGTGGGTCAGGTCGCCGCAGAAGTGCGCGCCTACCGCAGCCCCGAGCCTTACAAGGGCAAGGGCGTCCGCTATGTGGACGAGGTTGTGGTGATCAAAGAAACCAAGAAGAAGTAAGGGTTGACCATGGACAAGAAAGAATCCCGCCTGCGCCGTGCCCGCCAAACGCGTGCCAAGATCGCAGAGCTCAAGGTAAGCCGCCTTGCCGTGCACCGTACCAACCTGCACATCTACGCCACCATCATCGGTCCGGACGCGAAGGTACTGGCATCGGCATCGACTGCCGAAGCCGAAGTGCGCGCCGAGCTGGCCGGCAAGTCGGGCAAGGGCGGCAACACCGCCGCTGCTGCACTGGTCGGCAAGCGTGTCGCCGAGAAGGCACTGAAGGCAGGTATCGAGTCGGTCGCTTTCGACCGCTCTGGTTTCCGTTACCACGGTCGTGTGAAAGCAGTTGCTGAGGCAGCTCGCGAAGCCGGCCTGAAGTTCTAAGGAATACTCATCATGGCAAAAATGCAACCGAAAATGCAAAGCGACAAGCCGGATGACGGCATGCGCGAAAAAATGATTGCGGTGAACCGCGTCACCAAAGTGGTGAAGGGCGGCCGCATCATGGGCTTCGCAGCGCTGGCTGTGGTGGGTGACGGCGATGGCCGCATCGGCATGGGCAAGGGCAAGTCGAAAGAAGTGCCGGTTGCCGTGCAGAAGGCAATGGAAGAAGCGCGTCGCAAGATGATCAAGGTCACGCTGAAGAACGGCACGCTGCAGCATACCGTGCATGGTCAGCATGGCGCATCGTCCGTGATGATGATCCCGGCAAAAGACGGTACCGGCGTGATCGCTGGCGGCCCGATGCGCGCGATTTTCGAAGTCATGGGCGTGACCAACGTCGTGGCCAAGTCGCACGGTTCGACCAATCCCTACAACATGGTGCGTGCGACCCTCGATGGTCTCGCCAAGATGAGCACCCCTTCCGAGATCGCTGCCAAGCGCGGCAAGACGGTCGAAGAAATTCTGGGCTGAGGTGAGTGACATGGCAAACACTGTGAAAGTCAAACTGGTCAAAGGCCTGATCGGCACCAAAGAGTCGCATCGCGCGACTGTTCGTGGCCTCGGTCTGCGCAAGCTGAACTCCGAGTCGACCCTCGAAGACACGCCGGCAGTTCGCGGCATGATCAACAAGGTCGCTTACCTCGTGAAAGTGATCGGCTAATACCGGTCACAAACGGAGAACAAGATGCAACTCAACACGATTCAACCCGCTGAAGGCGCAAAGCACGCCAAGCGTCGCGTCGGTCGCGGTATCGGCTCCGGCCTCGGCAAGACTGCCGGCCGTGGTCACAAGGGTCAGAAGTCCCGCGCAGGCGGCTTCCACAAGGTCGGTTTCGAAGGCGGCCAGATGCCGCTGCAGCGCCGTATCCCCAAGCGCGGCTTCAAGTCGCAGCAGAAGCCGTTCAAGGCCGAAGTTCGCCTTGGCGACCTGGCCAAACTGGCCGTCGACCAGATTGATCTGCTGGTGCTGAAGCAAGCTGGCCTGGTGTCGGATCTGGCGCGCTCGGTGCGTGTGATCAAGGCTGGTGAGCTGGCCAAGAAGGTCACGCTGAAGGGCATCGTCGCTACTGCCGGTGCCAAGGCTGCAATCGAAGCCGCTGGCGGCTCGATCGAGTAAGTCACACAGAAACGCAAGCAACAGGAACAGGTCAGGCAACGTGGCAACGTCTCCGAAACTCGCGAAAAGCGCAGCAAGCGGCTTCCCCTGGGGCCGCCTGTGGTTCTTGCTGGGCGCGCTCGTCGTGTTCCGTGTTGGTGCCCACATTCCTGTGCCGGGCATCGATCCGGTTCAGTTGTCGGCGCTGTTTAACCAGAACCGTGGCGGCATCCTGGGCATGTTCAACATGTTCTCGGGTGGCGCGCTGTCGCG
>CAZCDW010000259.1:0-3185 GCA_964497485.1 uncultured Bifidobacterium sp. | reverse complement strand
CGCGATGTCGCGGTGGAGGAAAGGACCGCCGGATGCCGTCAGCAGGATCTTGCGTATGCCATGGTCGGACGGCGTGCGGCTGTACGCCAGCGGCAGGCACTGGAAGATCGCATTGTGTTCGCTGTCGATAGGCAGCAGCGTCGCACCGCTGTCGGCCACCGCATCCATGAAGATACTGCCCGACATCACCAAGGCTTCCTTGTTCGCCAGCAGCACCTTCTTGCCCGCCTTCGCCGCCGCCAGCGTCGGCTGCAGGCCGGCTGCCCCAACGATAGCGGCCATCACGGTCGTGCAAGCCGGCGCACTGGCAACGGCACACAGCGCCGCTTCGCCATAGGCGACCTCGGTAGGAATGCCCCTGGACTTCAGCAAGGCCTCCAGCCTTTGCGCCGCTTCCGGCGTGCCCACGACCGCGACCTGCGGCTGGAAGCGCGCGCACTGCTCGGCCAGTTCGTCGACCTTGCTGTGCGCGGTCAGCGCGTGGACACGATAGCGCTCAGGATGGCGCGCCACCACATCCAGCGTGGACAGACCGATGGAACCCGTGGCTCCCAGTATCGTGATGGACTGCATGTCGCTTCTGTTTGGTGAGTATGACGACGGGAAGATAGCAGATCGGACAGGCCGGACCGCTCAGGGCAGCCGCGCACTGACGAGCATCACCAGTGGCATCACCGGGATCAGTGCGTCGATACGGTCGAGCACACCGCCATGGCCGGGCAGCAAATGGCTGCTGTCTTTCATGCCGGCGCGCCGCTTCATCATCGACTCGAACAAGTCGCCGACCACGCTGGCGGCGACGATGACGCTCATCAGCAGCAGCCACAGTGGCCAACCGAAGGCGTGCAGCAGACGAGCAGGAAAGGTACTGGCCAGCGCCAGCGCCCACGCAGTAGGCGCTGCCGTGGCTGCCGCATCAATCGCGTGCGAACCGGTCACCGCAGCCACACCGGCCAGCAGCCATACGGCGACCAGTCCACCGGACACGCCTTCCCAGCTCTTGCCCGGCGAGATGGACGGCGCCAGCTTGCGGCGGCCGAATGCGCGGCCGGCGAAGTAGGCACCGATGTCGGCGATCCAGACGATGGCCATCGCCGACACCAGGAAAACGATAGAGCGCTGGAACAACCCGGCGATCGCGATGAAACAGCCGAACAGCGCGAGCAGGTAGATGGTGGTGAACAGCGAGCCGCGCGCACCCTCGTTCGTGGGCAGGCCGATCTTCAGCGCCGGCGCAAAGCGCAGTGCCCAGATCAGGACACACAGCAGCGACAGTGGCAGCCATTCGGCCGGCGCGCGATCGGCAAGTACGGGCAACAGCACGGCGGCGATGACCGCGATCGGAATCGCACGCTTCACGTTGAACAATCGCAGCGCTTCCCACACGGCGGCACCGAAGAACACGGCCAGCGTCAGGTAAAAGGCCATCAGTGAACCGGAACCGAGGACCGCCGCCAGCAGGGCCAGCAGCACGATGGCCGTCAGTACGCGTTGTTTCAGCATCAGGACGCTTTCCTGACTTCGACCAGCTGTGCGCTGGTGCGGCCGAAGCGGCGCTCGCGCTTCTGGTAGGACGCAATGGCGTCATCGAGCGCGGCGGCGTCGAAATCGGGCCAGTAGGTATCCGTGAAATACAGCTCGGTGTACGCGAGCTGCCACAACAGGAAATTGGAGACGCGCTGCCCACCGCCAGTACGGATGAACAGGTCCGGCTCAGGCGCATGCGCCATGCACAGGTAAGGCGCAAGGTCGGTTTCGGTGTATTCGGCAAGCTCGGGCTTGTCGGCGCGTAGCTGGTTCATCGCCTGCAGCAAGTCCCAGCGGCCGCCGTAGTTCGCGCAGATGGTGAGCGTCAGGGTCGCATTGCCGGCAGTCTTTGCCTCGGCATCGGCGATCTGCGCCTGCAAGCGCGCATCGAATCGGGAGAGGTCACCCACGACACGGATACGAATGCCGTTGGCGTGCATCTTGTCGACCTCGCGCTCGAGCACGGTGGAGAACAGCTTCATCAGCATCGAGACTTCATCAGGCGGACGACGCCAGTTCTCGGAACTGAATGCAAACAAAGTCAGGAAGCGTATGCCGCGCTCGGCACATGCGCGCACCACGCCGCGCACCGCTTCGACGCCCTTCACATGGCCAGTCACGCGCGGCAGGAAACGCGAGGTCGCCCAGCGACCATTGCCGTCCATGATGATCGCCACATGCTGCGGCATCATCGATGTCTCGGGTATCTGCTGGGTCGAACTGCTTGCTGTCATCGTTGTTGCCTTTGTGTCGCCGGAATTCGCAGTGCAGGATGCCCCACTCTGCCGTTTGCCCGGCCGCTTACACGGTCAGGATTTCCTTTTCCTTCTCGACCATCAGCTTGTCGATCTCGGCGACGAACTTGTCGGTCAGCTTCTGCACTTCATCCTGCGCGCGGCGCTCCTCGTCTTCCGACACCGCCTTGTCCTTCAACAGCTTCTTCAGGCCTTCGTTGGCATCGCGGCGGATGTTGCGCACGGCGACCTTCGCATCCTCGCCCTCGCCCTTGACCAGCTTGACCATCTCCTTGCGGCGCTCTTCGGTCAGCGGTGGCGTTGGCACACGGATCACGTCGCCCTGGGTGGCCGGGTTCAGGCCGAGGTCGGATTCGCGAATCGCCTTTTCAATCACGGCGATCATCTTCTTTTCCCACGGCTGCACGCTGATCGTGCGCGCGTCCAGCAGTGTCACATTGGCGACCTGGGTGATCTGGGTCGGCGTGCCGTAGTAATCGACCACCACATGGTCGAGGATGCCGGTGCGCGCGCGACCGGTACGAACTTTCGCGAGATCGGCCTTCAGGGTCTCGATCGACTTCTGCATCTTCTGTTCGGTGGTCTTCTTGACGTCAGCGATGGTCATGCTGCTCTCCTGTTTCCTGGGCCCTATTCCGGGCCTGCTTTATGTGGGTGGATTCCGAGTCGCGGGACATCGCGCTTGAGCGCGGCTGTCCCTGCGGTGATTGTTGTCGCGTAAACGATTTACACGTGCACCAGCGTGCCCTCGTCCTCGCCCAGCACCACGCTCTCGTAGGCGTGAAGGGACGGAAGGCCGCCCGTGTGGATGAACAGCACGCGCTCGCCGGCTGCAAACTCACCTGCGCGGGCCAGGCCGATCAGCCCCGCCATGATCTTGCCGGTGTACACCGGATCGAGAGG
>CAZCDW010000258.1:0-3190 GCA_964497485.1 uncultured Bifidobacterium sp. | reverse complement strand
CGTGAACCCGGCCGCGAAAGATCCGAAGTCCCCGATCGCCGGCATGCCGATTCTCGAGGCGTACAAGGCCAAGACCATCATCGTCAACAAGCGCTCGATGGCCGCCGGTTACGCCGGCCTCGACAACGAACTCTTCTACATGGACAAGACCATGATGGTGTTCGGCGATGCGAAGAAGGTCATCGAAGACATGGTGAAGGCCGTCGAATAATTCGACGCCGCATCAACGAGAACGGGCGCAGCGATGCGCCCGTTTTTTTTCGTACGTGCGAGCCCCGTGGCCAGCCTGCAAACACTAATTCGGCCTCCGAAAGAGACAACGCTTCGGAAAATCGGTGTCGCGAGCAACACTTCCCAGGGTCAAGAGGATCGCCGACATACAAGCAATGTGAAGCGCAACGAAATTTTTAACGATCTCGCTTTGCCTGATGAAGGATTGTGGCTGCGTTTACTTTTCAAGCACGGAGCCAGCCATGACAACATTGATCGAGTTACGTCAACGCTTGGGTGGCAGATCAGCTGCTTCAGAAGATTCCGGCATCGATCAGGCGTTGGCGGTATCGCTGATTGACCATGAGCCCTCATCTGCCTACAATTGTGGTAAATCTGGGCAGCCAAGCGAGGCCATCATGGGTTCCGTATCAATCCGAATTGACGACGAGTTGGTGGCAGCGGCGCGCGCTGCAGCCAAGGCTGAATTCCGGACAGTTCAGGGGCAGCTTGAGTTCTGGGCGAAGGTCGGCCGGGCAGCGCTCGACAATCCTGACTTGCCGGCTTCATTCATCGCCGAGTCCCTGATCAGCATGGGCGAATCTCGTGAAGATAGTGCACCCTTCGTACCCCGGAATGCGCGTCAGGCATGACCTGGCGCGTTAGGCAGACTCGTCGTTTCGCGCGCGCCTACAAGAAGTTGCACGACAACCTGATTGATTCAGTCGACGACGCGATCAGTCGCATAGCAGACAATCCTGATATCGGTGAGCAGAAGAAGGGTGACCTCGCCGCACTTCGGGTTTACAAGTTTCGCTGCACCGGTCAGCTCTACTTGTTGGGATATACAAAAGACGACGCGATCCAGCTCATCTACCTGGAAGCTGTAGGCCCCCACGAGAATTTTTACCGCGACATCAAGCGCTGAAAACTTGTTTCCTAGCGCACGCCGAACATCATCTGTTCAGCCAATGCCCGCTTCGCTGGCGGGAAGACATCAATCAAGCCGAGTGACGCGCCGAAAAAATCTTGCGCCAGCGTGCCATCGGCTGAGCTGGCAAAGACGCGTGCCATCAGGTCGGTGAGATGTACGGTAGCACCACGGTCTGCCTTGCGCTGCTGCTGGAATTTCGCCAGCGCTTCGGGCGTGGCATCGCTCGCCAGCAGGCGCGACAGCACGGCGGCATCGCGCAGGCCGAGGTTCAGGCCCTGACCGGCGACCGGGTGCAAGGTTTGTGCAGCATTGCCAATGGCGACCGAACGTGATGTCGATACGGGTTTTGCGTTCAGCCCCAATGCATACGCATGACGAGCGCCGATGCGCACGAATTGGCCGACCCGCTGGCCGAAGGTCTGTTGCAGCGCTGCGAGAAAGGCATCGTCCCCCAGGGCTAGCATCGCGTCAGCAGTATCCGGGCGCATGCACCAGACGAGTGAATAGGCATCATTCTGCGGCAGCAAGGCCAGCGGACCTTCGCTGGTAAAGCGCTCGAACGCACGACCGGCGATGGCCGCGCTCGCATGCACGGTCGCCACGATGGCGGTCTGTTCGTAATCGCGCTGCAGGCTGCGCGCCACCTGTTCACCGAAGATGCCACCTTCGGCCTGGACCATCAATCGGGCTGTCAGTGATTGACCATTCGACAGCGACAGCCTCACTTCATCGCCATTCTCATCACTGGCCGTGACCTGCATCGGTCGCAGCTGGCGCACGCCGGTGTTGGCCAGCGCCGTCGCCAGCGCATCGCAGACATCACCGTAGCGCGCCACATAACCGAGCGCCGGTAGCTGGTAGTCTTTCGCTTCAATCAGCGTACGGCCGAAGCTGCCGCGGCGCGATACATGGATTTGCGTGATCGGCGTGGCGCGCGAAGTCCATGCATCGATTTGCGACAGCAATTGCCGGCTGCCCCAGGAAAGCGCGATCGAGCGTGGATCTGCCGCTGCGACTTCAACAGCCTTGGCGTCGACGACCGCAATGTCCGCGCCGCGCATGCCACGCGCAACCAGCATCGCAGCCAGCGCCAGCCCGACGGGTCCACCGCCCACCACTGCAATATCGACACGCTCGGTCATGCTGGGCCTGTCAGCCGCGCATCACGGCTTCGATCTCGGCCACCGTCTTCGGCGCCTTGTGCGTGATGATGTCGCAGCCATCGGACGTCACCAGCGCATCATCTTCGATACGAATACCGATGTTCCAGTATTGCTCGGGCACACCCGGCGCCGGACGCACATAGATGCCCGGCTCGATGGTCAGGACCATCCCGGGCACCAGTGGACGCCAGGGCTTTTCGGTCGCGGACACGGCCGGGTCGCGGTAGTCGCCGACGTCATGCACATCCATGCCCAGCCAGTGGCCGGTGCGGTGCATGTAGAACTGGCGGTAGTCGCCGTTGGTAATCACATCATCCAGCGAACCGACCTTGTCCTTGTTCAGCAGCCCCGTATCGAGCATGCCTTGCGCGAGCACCCTCAGGGCCGCTTCATGGCCGTCGGTGAAACGTTTGCCTGGCGCGGTATTGGCAATCGCTGCCTGCTGCGCTGCCAGCACCAGTTCATACAATTCTTTTTGCGGGCCGCTGAACTTGCCATTGACTGGGAAGGTGCGCGTGATATCGGACGCATAGCTGTCGAGCTCGCAGCCGGCATCGATCAGCACCAGGTCGCCATCTCGCAGCTCTGCATCGCCGGCGCGGTAATGCAGCACGCAGGCATTCGCACCAGTGGCAACGATGGAGCCATACGCAGGGAATTGCGAGCCGTTGCGGCGGAATTCATGCAGCAGCTCGGCTTCGAGATGGTATTCGCGCAGGCCGACGCGCGAGCTGCGCATCGCACGTGCATGCGCTTCGGAGGTGATATCGGCGGCACGGCGCATGATCGCGATCTCGTCAGCATCCTTGACCAGCCGCATCTCGTTCAGGATGGTGCGGATTTCGTAGGCCGCCGACGGCGCGCCCACGCCGCCACGCACCTG
>CAZCDW010000257.1:0-3201 GCA_964497485.1 uncultured Bifidobacterium sp. | reverse complement strand
ATCGCGCCCATCGGTGAGGCGAGGGGGCCGGTGGTCATCCAGTCCATGCCGCGCGTCAGGCCAAACAGCATGCCGGCGCGGAAGGCATCGCCGCAGCCGGTCGGGTCGACAACATTCGCCACTTTGACGACCGGGATGTCGAACTTGCCGTCGGCGGTGAAGATCTCCGCGCCCTGTTCGCCGCGTGTCACCACCAGCGCTGACACGCGCTCGGCGATGGCTTGCAGCGACAGGCCGGTACGCTCGGTCAGCAGCTCAGCCTCGTAGTCGTTGACGGCCACATAGGTCGCCATCTCGATGAATTGCTTCAGCTCGTCGCCGCTGAACATCGGCAGGCCCTGGCCCGGATCGAAGATGAACGGAATGCCCAGCGCCGCGCAGTCGCGCGCATGCTCGATCATGCCGTCTCGCCCGTCCGGCGCAATGATGGCCAGCTTCACGTCGCCCGCATCTTTCACCTTGTTGTGATGAGAGTTGGACATCGCGCCCGGATGGAACGCGGTGATCTGGTTGTTGTCGGCATCGGTCGTGATGAAGGCCTGCGCAGTGTAGGCGTCGTCATAGGAACGGATGCAGCGGGTCGCGATGCCAAGCTTGTTCAGTCGTTCGACATAAGGTGCGCCATCCTGGCCGACGGTGGCCATGATCAGCGGATCGCCACCGAGCAGCTTCAGGTTGTACGCGATATTGCCCGCGCAGCCGCCGTACTCACGACGTATGCCCGGCACCAGGAAGGCCACATTGATCTTGTGCAGCTGGTCAGCCAGCAGCGCCTCCGAGAACTTGCCATGGAACGACATGATGGTGTCGAACGCGAGGGAGCCGCAAATCAGTGAAGTCATCAGGTTCTCCGGGAGGCGGCCAGCAGGCCGCGGGGGTAATGAGACAAAAGGAAAATCAGTGGTAGAACAGGGTCAGGTCGAAACCTGCGGGGGCATCGCCGGCAAGATCGAACAACAGGTGGATCTCGCGCTCGGAATGCGCAGGCATGCCATGGACGATGTCGTCCTTGGTCGCATACAGCATCGGGAGGAAGGCCTTGCGCACCAGGGGCTGGCCGTCGGCATTTTTCATTTGCAGGTCCAGCGAAGGCCAGGCTTGCACCGTATCGCCCTGGTTGCGGATCAGTGCCACCAGCTGGAAGCGGCCATTGCCTTCGCCAACGGCATCAAGCCGGCTGGACACCAGCGACAGCTTGTCGATTTCCATCGGCAGCCGGATCGTGCAGCCCAGATGACGACAGGCGGCGCGCAGGTAGCGCGCCGCTTCCGGCGAGCGCGCGGCGATGTCACTGCGGAAGTAGAAGCTCAGCTGCGCAACCAGCGCCAGCAGCAGAACCGGAATCGCTATCCACAGCAGGAATTTCCAAGCACGCGCGCTGCGTTCGCGCTGTCGCCCTTGCTGTACGAAGCCGGGTTCCTGCGCTTCCTCGTGCTTGCCGAGCAGGCTGGCACGATAGCTGTCACGACGATCATCAGCATGCAGCGCCGCCAGTCCGTGCCCGGCATCGTGATCATCATCATGATCCTGACCGGCTGTGTGACCAGTAACGTGATGAGTGGCGTGATGTGCAGTGCCGGCCAGCTCTTCCTGTGGTGATGCGGCTGGCGTTGCCCACGGCTTGGCTTGCAGGTCGGCGATCGCGCGCGACAGCGCATCGAGTTCGGCCTGCATATTGGATGGCGACGGCGCCTGGCTGCCGCGCAGCGAACCGAAGTCGATCAGGGTCATGCGATCGGCGATGTCTTGCTCGGCCGGAGGCGGCGTCAGTTCGAAACCCTGGCCGGGCTCGTACTCGAAGACGGTGTCGATGCCATTGAAGATCTCACGGCAGGAACCGCAGCGGACACTGCCCTCGCGCAGCTCGAGCTGCTGCATCGTCACGCGGAACGAAGTCTGGCAATGCGGGCAGCGGGTAGCGAGCTGGACGTCCATGGGTTCTTTCAATTATCCATCCGACCGGCCAGTGCCACCCAGCCTTCGCGCTCGGCCCACACCGACAGCCTGATACGAGATGCATAGGCGGCGATCACTTCATCGGCCTGTCGAGCGAGCACGCCCGACAGCACCAGTGCGCCGCCCGGCTTGACGCGGCCGCACAGCATCGGCGCCATCAGCTTCAGCGGGCCGGACAGGATGTTGGCCGCCACCAGGTCATACACGGTGTCGGCACGCACGCTGCCGAAGTCTTCCGGTTCAAAGTAGGCGATGCGGCAGTGATTGCGCTCGGCATTGTCGCGCGCCGACACGATGGCCTGCGGGTCGATGTCCACGCCCTCGACCGGGCTCGCACCCAGCTTCTCGGCCAGCATCGCGAGTATGCCCGAGCCGCAGCCATAGTCGAGCAGCGATTCGCCGGCCTTCACGTTCTGCTCCAGCCATTCCATGCATAGCCGCGTGGTCGGGTGGCTGCCGGTGCCGAAGGCCAGCCCCGGGTCCAGTTCCAGCACCAGTGCATCGGGCTCGGGCGCTTCATGCCAGCTCGGCACGACCCAGATACGCTGGCCGATGTGGATGGGCTCGAATTGCGACTGGGTGACGCGTACCCAGTCCTGCTCGGCGACTTCACGCAGCGCGTAAGGCAGGGACGGCAGCTCGCATTGTGCGCACGCCTCATCGACCAGTGACGCAGGGTCGGTCTCGGTATCGACCAGCGCGACCACCCGGCTGCGCTCCCACGCATGCTGCTCGGGCTCCATGCCGGGCTCACCAAACAGCGGCCGCTCGGCGTCCGTACCTTCATCGGCGTCCTCGACGGAGACTGACAGCGCGCCAGCCTCCATCAGCGCATCCGACATCAGTTCGGCCTGGTCGCGTGGTACTTCAATAACTATCTCATTCCAACTCATGCCGCTGCCGACTCTCTGTCTTGTTACTGGCCTGTTTGCTTCTTGTTCGCCAGCTTGTGCTCAAGGTAGTGGATGTTGGTGCCACCCTCGGCAAAGCGGCCGTCGGTCATCAGTTCGCGGTGCAGCGGGATATTGGTCAGGATGCCCTCGACCACCATCTCCGACAGCGCGATCTGCATGCGGCTGATTGCCTGCTCGCGGGTCGCGCCATACGAGATCACCTTGCCGACCATGGAGTCGTAATGCGGCGGCACGTAGTAGCCGGCATACGCGTGCGAATCGACGGGGATGCCGGGGCCACCCGGCGCGTGCCAGGAGGCGGTACGGCCCGGCGGCGGCGTGAACTTGTGCG
>CAZCDW010000256.1:0-3241 GCA_964497485.1 uncultured Bifidobacterium sp. | reverse complement strand
GATCGCGCCCAAGGCCGAAGCCGAAGTGGCCTTCATCCTCGGCCGCGACCTGACCGGCCCCGGCGTGACCGCCGCCGATGTACTGCGCGCGACCGATTGCGTGATGCCCTGCTTCGAGATTGTCGACTCACGGATCAAGGACTGGAAGATCAAGATTCAGGACACGGTCGCCGACAACGCGTCGTGCGGCGTGTTCACGCTGGGCGGCACCCGCAAGAGCCCGCGTGACCTCGACCTGGCGCTGGCCGGCATGGTGCTGGACAAGAATGGCGAAATCATTTCGACCTCGGCCGGCGCCTCGGTGCAGGGCTCGCCGGTAAATGCGGTCGCCTGGCTCGCCAACACACTTGGCAGGCTTGGCATCTCGCTCAAGGCCGGCGATGTGATCCTGTCCGGATCGCAATCGCCGCTGGTGCCGGTCAAGGCCGGCGACAGCCTGCACTGCTCGGTCGGCGGACTGGGCAGCACCTCTGTGCGTTTCATCTGATCAGGCGGGAACATCATGCAACTCGACAAAGCCACTATAGCCAAACTTGCCGAGCATCTGGAATCGGCCGAGCTCGAAGCACGTGACGTGCTGAAGATCACCGACGACTATCCGCAAATGGACTGGGATGATGCGTATGCGATCCAGGACACCATCCGCGCCCGCAAGGAAGCCCGCGGCAACAAGACCGTGGGCCTGAAGGCGGGCCTGACCTCGTTCGCCAAGATGAAGCAGATGGGCGTCGATGTGCCCGTGTTCGGCTTCGTCTCCGATTACATGTCACGCCCCGATGGCAGCGACATCAAGACGTCTGAATTGATCCACCCGAAAGTGGAAGCCGAGATCTGCGTCGTCACCAAGGCGCCGCTGAAGGGCCCGGGCTGCCACGTCGGTTCCGTGATGGCCGCGATCGACTTCGTGATTCCGGCGGTCGAGATCATCGACAGTCGCTATCGCGATTTCAAGTTCGACCTCAAGAGCGTGGTGGCCGACAATACCTCGGCGTCGCGCTTCGTGATCGGCGGCCGTTCGCGCAATGTGGAAGAACTCGACCTGCGCACGCTGGGCGTGGTGCTGGAAAAGAATGGTCAGGTGGTGGCGATGGCCGCCGGCGCCGCGGTACTGGGCCATCCTGCAGCCGCGATCGCGATGATGGCCAATCACCTCGGCGCGCGCGGCCAGGAAATCCCGGCCGGCACCTTCATCATGACCGGTGGCGTGACCGAAGCGATTGCGGTGGCGGCAGGCGACAGCATCAACGTTCGCTTCCAGGACCTCGGCTCGGTCTCGATGCGCTTCGTCTGATCGATGCAGAGCAACTGAACGACGATGAGTGTCACGCCCGCCACCTCTGCTACTACACCGCATGCCGGCGCCGTCACGGTGCTGGTGACGCGGCGTATCAAGCCGGGTATGGAAGCGGCATTCGAGAAGCTGATGGGCGACATGATAGCCGTCGCCCGCACCTACCCCGGCCATCTCGGCGCGCAACTGGTGCGCCCCGGCGAGCAGGAGGATGCCGAGCCCGGCCTGTACCAGGTGGTGTTTGCGTTCGATACGGATACGCACCTGCAGGCCTGGAAGGATTCGCCCGCGCGTTCGCTCGGGCTCGCTGCGATCGATCCGCTGTCCGAAGGTCCGGCAAGGATGCAACAGGTGATCGGCCTCGCACACTGGTTCATGACCGGCACGCAGCAGACGCCGCCGCCACGCTGGAAGGTGGCGATCGTGACCTGGATGGGCATCTTCCCGACGGTGCTTCTGCTGTTCACGCTGCTCGGCGACATCCTGGCCACGCTGCCGCTGGTGCTGCGCGTGGCCACGCTGACGGGCCTGGTGGTGCTGATCATGACCTGGGTCGTCGCGCCGCAGCTCACGCGATGGATGAAGCCCTGGCTGCACGCGGGACACAAGCACTGAGCACGACGAAACACCCATGAACAAGGCATCACGGAGACAACCATGAATTTGCAATTGCAGGGACAGCACGCATTGGTGACCGGCTCGACCGCCGGCATCGGCTTTGCGATCGCGAAGGCGCTCGCATCTGAAGGTGCGACGGTCACGATCAATGGCCGCAGCGAGGCCAGCGTCGGCCAGGCGCTGCAGAAGCTGCAGGCACTGCTGCCCGAGGCCAGCCTTCGCGGCGTGGCTGCCGATGCCGCTACCGCGAAGGGTTGCGAGCAGCTGGTCGCCGGCGGACCGCCGGTCGACATCCTGGTCAATAACATGGGCATCTTCGATCCCAAGCCCTTCGAAGCCATTCCCGACGCCGACTGGATGCGCTTCTTCGAAACGAATGTGATGAGCGGCGTGCGCCTCGCGCGCGCGGTGCTGCCGGGCATGAAGCAGCGCAATCGCGGCCGCATCGTGTTCATCTCGAGCGAATCGGGCATCTGCCCGCCGGCCGAGATGGTCCATTACGGCATGACCAAGTCCGCGCAACTGTCGGTATCGCGCGGGCTGGCCGAAACTTGTGCCGGTACCGCGGTGACGGTGAACAGCGTGCTGCCCGGACCAACGTTGACCGAAGGTGCGAAAGATTTCTTCGACAAGCTGGCCGCGCAACAAGGCCTGAGCTTCGACGAGGCCGCGAAGGCCTTCTTCGCGAATGCAAGACCGACCTCGCTGCTGCAGCGCTTCATCGAGCCTGATGAAGTCGCGTCCATGGTCGCCTATGTGTGCAGCCCGCTGTCCGCAGCGACCAACGGCGCCGCGCTGCGCGTCGATGGCGGCGTGGTGCGCAGCCTGGTTTAATTTTCAAGGAGCCCTGACATGAGCAAGAAAATCAAATGCGCGCTGATTGGTCCCGGCAATATCGGCACCGACCTGCTCGCCAAGCTGCAACGCTCGCCGGTGCTGGAGCCGGTGTGGATGGTCGGCATCGACCCGGAGTCGGATGGTCTGAAGCGCGCCCGTGAGATGGGCCTGAAGACGACCGCCGACGGTGTCGATGGCCTGCTGCCGCACGTCATCGCCGATGGCGTGCAGATCGCCTTCGATGCGACCTCGGCCTATGTGCATGCGGAGAATTCGCGCAAGCTCAATGAACTCGGCGTGCTGATGATTGACCTGACACCTGCCGCGATCGGCCCCTACTGCGTGCCGCCGGTGAACCTGAAGGAGCATGTCGGCAAGGGCGAGATGAACGTCAACATGGTGACCTGCGGCGGCCAGGCGACGATCCCGATGGTGGCTGCGGTGTCGCGCGTACAGAAAGTGACCTACGGCGAGATCGTGGCGACAGTGTCGTCA
>CAZCDW010000255.1:0-3252 GCA_964497485.1 uncultured Bifidobacterium sp. | reverse complement strand
CTATGCAAAGATGAACAAGCCGCCGATCAAGGTCATCGCGCCCGGCCGCACCTATCGCGTCGACAGCGATGCGACCCATTCGCCGATGTTCCATCAGGTCGAGGGGCTGTGGATCGATACCGATATCAGCTTCGCCGATCTCAAGGGTGTCTATCTCGAATTCGTGAAAGCCTTCTTCGAGACCGACGACCTGCAAGTGCGTTTCCGCCCGTCGTATTTCCCATTCACCGAGCCATCGGCCGAGATCGATATCGCGTTCGGTTCCGGTCCGCTGAAGGGGCGCTGGCTGGAAGTGTCGGGCGCCGGTCAGGTGCACCCGACCGTGCTGCGCAACATGGGTCTCGACCCAGAGCAGTACATCGGTTTTGCGTTCGGCTCCGGCCTCGAGCGCCTGACCATGCTGCGCTATGGCATCAGCGACCTGCGCCTGTTCTACGAGGGCGACCTGCGCTTCCTGAAACAATTCAACTGAGCACGCGACATGCAATTCTCCGAAAACTGGCTGCGCACCCTGGTCGATCCCAAGCTGACCTCGGATGAACTGTCGCACCTGCTGACCATGGCCGGCCTTGAAGTCGAAGAAGTCGAGCCCGTCGCACCACCCTTCAACAACGTCGTCGTCGCGCAAGTGATGGCGGTCGAGAAGCACCCGAACGCGGACCGTCTGAATGTATGTCAGGTCGATGCCGGAACCGGCACGTTGCTCAACATCGTCTGCGGCGCGCCGAATGTGCGCGTGGGCATGAAGGTGCCGTGCGCACTGGCTGGTGCCAAGCTGCCACCGGGTGAAGACGGTAAACCGTTCGAGATCAAGGTCGGCAAGCTGCGCGGCGTGGAGTCGCAGGGTATGCTGTGCTCGGCGCGCGAGCTGAAGCTGTCGGAAGACAATGGCGGCCTGCTCGAGCTGGCCGATACCGCGCAGGTCGGCCAGAACTTCCGCGACCACTTCCAGCTGAATGACCTGAAGTTCACGATCAAGCTCACGCCCAACCGTGCCGACTGCCTGTCGGTGCTGGGCGTCGCGCGCGAAGTGTCGGCGTTGACCGGCACGCCGCTCAATGCGCCTGTATCCAAGCCGGTTGCGGTCACGCTGGATGAAAAGCTGCCGGTGAAGATCAGCGCAGCTGACTTGTGCGGCCGCTTCTCTGGCCGCGTGATCCGTGGCCTGAATGCGAAGGCCGAGACGCCGCAATGGATGAAGCAGCGCCTCGAGCGCAGCGGCCAGCGCCCGATCTCGGCGCTGGTCGACATCTCGAACTACGTGATGCTCGAGCTCGGTCGACCGACGCACGTGTTCGACCTCGACAAGATCCATGGCGGCCTCGATGTCCGCTGGGGCAAGCAGGGCGAACAGCTGAAGCTTTTGAACGGCAACACCGTCGAGCTTGATGGCTGGGTCGGTGTGATCGCCGACGACAAGGAAGTGGAGTCGCTGGCCGGCATCATGGGTGGCGATGCCACCGCAGTGTCGCTGGAGACCACGAACATCTACCTCGAGGCTGCGTTCTGGTGGCCGCAGGCGCTGCAGGGCAGGGCACGTCGCTACAACTTTTCGACCGATGCCGCGCATCGTTTCGAGCGCGGTGTTGATTTCGCGACCACGGTCGAGCATATCGAGCGCATCACCGCGTTGATCGTCGAGATCTGCGGCGTCGCAGGCCAGACGCAGGTCGGTCCGGTCGATGACCAGATCACGAACCTGCCCAAGCGCGAGCCCGTCACGCTGCGCGTCGCGCGTGCGGCGAAGATCATCGGCATCCCCCTGCAAGCGAGCGAAGTCGCGGATATCTTCACGCGCCTGGCGCTGCCGTTCACGCAGAGCGGTGACACTTTTGCCGTAACACCACCCAGCTACCGCTTCGACATCGAGATCGAAGAGGACCTGATTGAAGAGATCGCGCGCGTGCACGGTTTCGAGAATATCCAGGCACTGCCGCCGGTGGCGCCGAACCAGATCCGCATAGCGCCCGAGGCGCAGCGCTCGCTGTTCACGGTGCGCCGCCAGCTGGCCGACCTCGACTATCAGGAGGTCGTGAATTACAGCTTCATCGAGGAAGCGGCCGAGCGCGATTTCGCAGGCAATGCCGACCCGATCCGTCTGCTGAACCCTATCGCCAGCCAGATGAGCGTGATGCGCTCGCAATTGCTGAGCGGCCTGGTCGCCAATGTGAAATACAACCTGAACCGCAAGGCCAGCCGTGTGCGCGTGTTCGAGATCGGCGCTGTGTTCGCTAAGGATGGCTCAGTGCAGGACGGCCCGCTGGCCGTGGCGGGTTATGCGCAGCCCAAGCGCGTCGCTGCGCTCGCCTACGGCGGTGTCGCCGAAGAGCAGTGGGGGCAGCCGGCACGTCATGTCGATTTCTTCGATGTGAAGGCCGACCTTGAAGCGCTGTTTGCGCCGGTCACGGTGCGCTTCGAGCCTGCGTCGCATCCTGCGCTGCACCCGGGTCGCTCGGCGGCCGTCATGCTCGATGGCAAGCAGATCGGCATCATCGGCGAACTGCATCCCAAGCTGCAGCAGCAGCTCGAGCTACCGTTGGCACCCGTAATGTTTGAAGTCGATGCAGCCGTGCTGCAGCAGCGGCAGGTCCCCGCCTATCGTGAAATTTCGAAATTCCCGGCGGTCACCCGCGACCTCGCGTTGCTGGTACCAACCAGCGTTCGCGTGCAGGACATCATCGATACCCTGCAGGCGGAGGCACAGGCCAATCCGGCATGTCGAATCATGCAACATATTGTTTTATTTGATGAATATCGCGGCAAAGGACTCGCCGAAGACCAAAAAAGCCTTGCTTTCCGCATGACCATGCAAGATACTCAATCCACACTGCAGGACGATTCGGTAGACGCCGCGATGGCGGTTCTGGTCGATGCTGTCAGCAAAAAACACGGCGCAATGCTGAGAAAATAATTAGCCCAGACCAGCCAGCTTTTCCGAGCAGCAGCCGGTACCCAAACATCATGAACCACAGCAATCCTGCCGAAATGGAATCCGTCCTCGCCGCCGACCTTGGTCGTGCGGTGCTCGCTTCACAGGCGCGAACCAAGGCCGAAAAAGAGCTGCCCACCCTGACCAAGGCCGAGTTGGCCGAACTGCTTTTCGAGCAGGTCGGGTTGAACAAGCGCGAGGCCAAGGATATGGTCGAGACTTTCTTCGGCGAGATCCGCGACACCCTCGAGCGCGGCGAATCCGTCAAGCTGTCCGGCTTCGGCAACTTTCAGTTGCGCGACAAGCCGCAGCGCCCGGGGCGC
>CAZCDW010000254.1:964-3300 GCA_964497485.1 uncultured Bifidobacterium sp. | reverse complement strand
CAAACCCACCCAGACCAGTGGCAAGGTCAGGTCATCGGGCAATAGCTGGGTATCGAGATCAATGAAGGCCATGGCCAGCAGCGACCACAGCAGCAGCAGCGCGGCGATACCTTCGAACCCGCTGCCGATGCGCCAGACGACAAAGCCCGACAGCAAGGCTGTCAGTGCCTCGACCAGCGGATAACGCGCCGACACCCCGGCGCCACAGTGCCGGCAACGACCGCGCAGCCATAGCCAGCTCAATAGCGGAATGTTTTCGATGGCCGACAAGGTATGGCCGCAGGACGTGCAGGCCGAGCGTGGCACGACGAGGTTATAGGTTTGGGTATGCGGCAGCGGCTCGTTGCGCTCGGCGGCGATGAAGTTATCGGTCTCGCGCTGCATCATGATGGGCAGGCGATAGATCACCACATTCAGAAAGCTACCAATGAGCAGGCCGATCACGCCCCACAGAATGGCGGTCAGCAGGATGCCGGGCGGCGCGTCGAACAACAGCTGCAAGACCTCCGACGCTGCACCCAACGCTGCACCCAACGCTGCACCCAACGATGCACTCGATGACGCCATCCATGCCATGCCCAGATCCATCAGAACACCGACCCTAACTGGAAAATCGGCAGGTACATCGCAATCACCAGGCCTCCTATCAGCACACCGAGCACCACCATGATCAGCGGCTCGAGCAGCGACGACAATGACGCGACCGCCGCATCGACTTCAGATTCATAAAACTCGGCGATCTTGCGCAGCATGTCGTCCAGTGCGCCGGACTCTTCGCCGATGGCCACCATCTGCACCGCCATCGCCGGGAACACCTTCGCCTGCTGCATGGCCGTTGCGAGGCTCGTGCCACCGCGTACTGCAGCAGCAATGCGCTGCGTCGCCTCATGGTACACCGCATTGCCGGCCGCACCGCCGACCGAGCCCAGCGATTCTACCAATGGCACACCAGCGGCGAACATGGTGGCCAGCGTACCGGCCCAGCGGGCGACGATGGCCTTGGTGAGTATGCTCCCCAGCACCGGCAGACGCAGCAGCAATTTGTCGGCAGCCGCCTGCATGGCGGGTGAACGACGCCACGCGCGAAACACCAATGCACTGCCACCAATGAGTACGCCGACCATTACCAGCCACCAGTCGACCATGAATTCCGAGATCGCCATCACAACCAGTGTCGGCAACGGCAGCTCGGCACCGAAGTCCTGGAACACTTGCTTGAACTGCGGCACGACCCACACCATGATCACGGCCGTCACTGCCACCGCCACGGCCAGTACGGCGGCCGGATAGAACATCGCCGAGCGCACCTTGCCGGTCAAGGCCAGGCCTTTTTCGCGATAGCTTGCCAGCCTTGCCAACACTGGCTCCAGCATGCCGGCCTGCTCGCCCGCGGCCACCAGATGACAGAACAAGCCATCGAAATACCTCGGATGACGGCCGAAGGCCTGCGACAGGCTGGAGCCGGTCTCGACTTCATGACGAATTTCCTGCACCAGCTGGCTGACCGACGGATTCGCATGGCCACGCGCGACAATGTCAAATGCCTGCAGCAGCGGCAGCCCGGCCTTGAGCATGGTGGCGAACTGGCGCGTGAACACGCACACATCTTTGCTCGTGATACGACGCTTGCGCCAGACGAACTTGCGACGAACACGAGTAACGGTGATGCCCTGGCGCTTCAACTGCAGGCCTGCAGCGGCAGGGCTGGCGGCGCGCAGCTCGCCCTGCTGCACGCGGCCGGCTTTATCTTTGCCTTCCCACAGGAAGAGCGGATCAGGCTTGGTGGGGGTGGCCATGGTCACTCACTTGGGCAGGTCATGAACGGCGCTCAGGCATTGGTACATGCGAGCACCTCTTCCAGCGTAGTCAGGCCCTGCTTTACTTTCAGCAGACCGGATTCGCGCAGGGTCTTCACGCCCTCTCGCTTTGCCTGCGTGGCGATATCGAGCGCACTGCCATGGGCAAGGATGATGGACTCGATGGCCTCCGATACCGGCATCACCTGATAGATGCCGACCCTGCCTTTGTAGCCGGTACGGGCGCAACGCTCGCAGCCGACAGCGCGGTAAGGCATCCAGCCCTGCAAATCAGCGTCATCGAAACCGGCGGCCAGCAGGGCATCGACGCCAAGCTCCGCAGGTTGCCGGCAGCCACACAGACGCCGCGCGAGTCGCTGCGCCGTGATCAGCCGCACTGCCGATGCAATGTTGAACGGGGCTACCCCCATATTCAGCAAGCGCGTCAGGGTCGATGGCGCGTCGTTGGTATGCAGCGTGGAGAACACCATGTGCCCGGTTTGTGCAGCCTTGATCGCGATGTCGGCGGTTTCGAGGTCG
>CAZCDW010000254.1:0-954 GCA_964497485.1 uncultured Bifidobacterium sp. | reverse complement strand
ATCTCGCCGACCATCAACACGTCCGGGTCTTGCCGCAGGAAGGCCCGCAAGGCCACCGGGAAAGTCAGCCCCGAGCGCTCATTGATGTTGACCTGATTGACCCCGGCCAGCTGGATCTCGGCCGGGTCTTCGGCGGTCGCGATGTTGATGCCGGGCTTGTTGAGCAGATTCAGGCAGGCATACAGCGACACGGTCTTGCCGGAACCAGTCGGCCCTGTCACCAGCACCATGCCATGCGGCCGATGGATGGCCTCCAGCAGTACCGCTTTTTGCTCGGGCTCGTAGCCAAGCGCATCGATGCCCATTTGCGCCTGACTTCCGTCGAGAATGCGCATGACGATCTTCTCGCCAAACAGGGTTGGCAGCGTCGATACGCGGAAGTCAATCGCACGCGACGCCGATATCTGCAGCTTCATGCGGCCATCCTGCGGCACGCGCTTCTCAGCAATATCGAGCCGCGAGATCACCTTGATGCGAGAGGCCAGCTTGTCCTTGATGGCCAGCGGCGGTTGCGCAATCTCGCGCAGCTCGCCATCGATGCGAAAGCGGATGCGGTAGAACTTCTCGTAGGGCTCGAAGTGCAGGTCGGAGGCGCCGAGGTTGATGGCGTCGATCAGGATTTTTTGCAGGAAGCGGACGACGGGGGCGTCGTCGATACTGTCGGCTGCGCCGGATTCTTTTGACGACGAACTAGCTTCATCGACCATGACCACGCTGTCCAGCTCGTCGCCGATGAGTTCGGTCAAGGCAGTTTCCGCGCTCTGGGAAAAACGGGCCAGCAGCTCCGTCAATGGCGTATGGGCCACGATGATGGTGTCGACTGACAGGCCGGTGCGGAACTTCACCTGTTCTATCGTGGCCGCCTGGGTCGGGTCGGCAAGCGCCAGAGAAACTCTGCCGGGACGCTTCGCCAATGTGAGGGCCTTGAGGGACTGCGCCTGCCGGTCGCTGTCC
>CAZCDW010000253.1:0-3312 GCA_964497485.1 uncultured Bifidobacterium sp. | reverse complement strand
GATGTGCTGGCGCGCGGCACCCCGGGCTTCTCCGGCGCCGATCTCGCCAACGTGGTCAACGAAGCCGCGCTGTTTGCCGCGCGCCGTAACAAGCGCCTGGTGGAGATGCAGGACTTCGAGGACGCGAAAGACAAGATCGTGATGGGTCCGGAGCGCAAGTCGGCCGTGATGCGCGAGGAAGAGCGCCGCAACACCGCTTTCCATGAATCTGGCCATGCCGTCGTGGCGAAGCTGTTGCCGAAGGCCGATCCAGTGCACAAGGTCACCATCATGCCGCGCGGCATGGCGCTGGGCCTGACCTGGCAGCTGCCCGAGCATGATCGCGTGAACATGTACAAGGACAAGATGCTGGAAGATATCGCGATCCTGTTCGCGGGCCGCATCGCTGAAGAGGTCTTCCTGAATTCGATGTCGACCGGCGCGTCGAATGACTTCGAGCGTGCGACCAAGTTGGCGCGTGCAATGGTGACGCGCTTCGGCATGTCCGAGACGCTGGGTACCATGGTCTACGAAGACACGGATCAGGATTCCTACTTCGGTCGCATGTCGTCGAAGACCGTTTCAGAAGCAACGCAGCAAAAGGTCGATACCGAGATTCGTAGCATTCTCGACCAGCAGTATGCGCTGTCGCGCAGTTTGCTGGAAGGTAATCGCGAAAAAGTGGAAATGATGGCGAAAGCCTTGCTAGAATGGGAAACCATCGATGCAGACCAGGTCAACGACATCATGGCAGGGCGTGAACCGCGTCCTCCCAAGGTGCCTCCGACGACCCGTCCCAGCGGTGGTTCACCCGACGGCGGCGTCGAGCCCGCCGCAGCACCGGCCTGACGCAGATGCAGCAAACCATTTGCGTAAAATCTTTTTGACGGGCCATTGCTGAACAACGGGGTGGGGAGTGATCCCCACCCCGTTTCAATTTCAGCGCTTGCTTCTGTATTCTTCTTTTTCCGATCTACTCATCCCAATCACGTGAGCCAAGTCCTGCACGACAAGCTGCACTGCGGCCGTTACCTATTGCCTGTACAGGGCGAAGCCTTCCGGCCGCTGGTGATGGGCGTCCTGAACGTGACGCCGGATTCTTTCTCCGATGGCGGTGCGCATGCGACGCTGGACCTCGCTTTGTCGCATGCGGAGCAGATGATTGCCGACGGTGCCGACATCATCGACATCGGCGGCGAATCGACACGTCCCGGCTCGGCGCCGGTATCGATAGCGCAGGAGATGGATCGCGTGATGCCGGTGTTGTATGCGCTGCGCGATTGTGGCAAGCCCCTGTCGGTCGACACACGTCGTCCCGAGGTGATGCGCGAAGCGGTGCTGGCCGGTGCCGACATGATCAATGACATCGAGGGCTTTCGCGATCCTGCGAGCTTGGCGGCTGTCAGTGACAGTGAATGCGCGCTGTGTATCATGCACATGCAGGGCGAGCCCGGCACCATGCAGCACGACCCGCACTACCGTGATGTCGTTGCCGAGGTGGGGGATTTTCTTGCAGGTCGTGCGAATGCTGCAGGCGAACTCGGCATTGCCTCGCAGCGGCTTTGCATTGACCCCGGCTTCGGTTTCGGCAAGACGCTGGAACATAATCTGGCCTTGCTCGCGCAACTTGATGCGTTGCAGGGCAGGCTACAGCTGCCGCTGCTGGCGGGCCTGTCGCGCAAGACCATGATAGGCAAGCTGACCGGCAAGCCGGTCGAGCAGCGCATGGCCGGCAGTGTAGCGGCTGCGCTGGTGGCGGTGAAGAATGGCGCACGCATGGTGCGCGTGCATGATGTGGCCGAAACAGTCGACGCGTTGAAAGTCTGGGCGGCCGCTGCCTGACGCAGCTGTGGGCGTAGCCATAGGGGTTCACGGGGATAACAAACCACGGACGGGACAACAAGATGGGACGAAAGTACTTTGGCACCGACGGTGTGCGCGGTGAAGTCGGCAGCGCACCGATCACGCCGGATTTCGTGATGCGGCTCGGCCATGCGGCGGGCAAGGTGCTCGCGCAGGGGACGCAGCAGGGTGGTGGCCGTCCAACGGTATTGATCGGCAAGGACACGCGGATCTCCGGTTACATGCTCGAGGCTGCGCTCGAGGCGGGCTTCTCGGCCGCCGGCGTCGACGTGATGCTGGCCGGTCCGATGCCGACGCCGGCCATTGCCTACCTGACGCGCGCGCTGCGACTGTCTGCGGGCGTGGTGATTTCAGCGTCGCATAATCCCTACCAGGACAACGGCATCAAGTTCTTTTCGGCGTCTGGCAACAAGCTGCCGGACGCGGTCGAGCTCGCGATCGAGGCGGCGCTCGATGAACCCATGCGCTGCGTCACATCCGACAAGCTTGGCAAGGCGCGCCGTCTCGATGACGCGCGCGGCCGCTACATCGAATTCTGCAAGAGCACCTTCCCGAACGAGCTCGACCTGCGTGGCATGAAGCTCGTGGTCGATTGCGCGCACGGCGCTGCTTACCACATCGCACCCGATGTGCTGCATGAGCTGGGTGCGGAAGTGATCGCGATAGGCAATCAGCCGAATGGGCTCAACATCAATGACCAGCATGGTGCGACCCATCCCGAGACGCTGTCGGCTGCGGTAAGGCAGCATGGCGCCGACCTCGGCATCGCACTCGACGGTGATGCCGACCGGCTGCTGATGGTCGATGCTTCCGGCCGCATCTACAACGGCGACGAGCTCTTGTACGTGATGGTGAAAGACCGCAAGGCGAATGGCGGCATCGCCGGTGCGGTCGGCACTCTGATGACCAATATGGCGGTCGAGTCTGCGCTGGCCAGCATGGGCGTCGGTTTTGCACGCGCCAAGGTCGGCGACCGCTACGTGCTGGAGAAGCTGCTAGAGCACGGCTGGGAAGTCGGCGGCGAAGGCTCGGGCCACCTGCTGTTCCTCGACAAGCACACGACCGGCGACGGGATTATTTCGGCGCTGCAAGTGCTGTCGGCCCTGCGCCGCAGTGGCAAGACCCTGGCCCAGATCACGGCCGACATGCAGCTGTGGCCGCAGACCTTGCTGAACGTACGTATTCCGGCCGGGTTTGACTGGCAAGCCAGCAAGGACCTGGTAGCGGCCAAGGCTGCCGCCGAGGCCGAGCTGGGCAAGGATGGCCGAGTACTGATCCGCCCGTCCGGTACCGAACCCTTGCTGCGGGTGATGGTCGAGGCGCGTGATGCGGCGCTGGCTCGCCGGCTGGCCGAGCGCATGGCATCGTGTATACCGGCCTGATGCATCTTGCCTGAGTGTCTGTTTGAAAATCTACTGCGCGACCTGATTTCGCCCCTGCGATGCTCGACGTACCTCACGTACGACTGCG
>CAZCDW010000252.1:0-3347 GCA_964497485.1 uncultured Bifidobacterium sp. | reverse complement strand
GGGTTGGTAAAATCGGCGTAACGACGCTGGATCCCGACTTGCGCCGGGATGTCGATTTTCGGCCGACCGATGAAATCGCATGGCCCGTGATCCGCCGCTATGTCATCCCGGCGAAAGCCGGGATCCAGTGACTTGAACGAACAAAGAACAGTATTTCAACCGATGATCCTGTCCGAACAGCACCAGATGATCCGCGACGCGCTGCGCGAGTTTTCGCAGCAGCAGCTTGCGCCCAACGCTGCGCAATGGGACCGCGAGCGCCGCTTCCCGAAGGAAGCGCTGCAACAGCTGGCAGCCCTCGGCGCGTTCGGCGTCGCGGTACCGGAAGCGCAGGGTGGCGCCGGTCTCGACTACCTGGCACTGGCGCTGGTGATCGAGGAGATCGCCGCCGGCGATGGCGGCACCTCGACCATCATCTCGGTCAACAACTGCCCGGTATGCAGTATCGCGATGAACTATGCGAACCCGGCGCAGCAGGAGCAATGGTTGAAGCCGCTGGCCAGCGGGCGCATGCTCGGCGCATTTGCGCTGACCGAGCCGCACGCGGGCAGCGATGCATCGGCGCTTAAGACCACCGCGCGCCGCGACGGCGAACACTACGTGCTGAACGGCGTGAAGCAATTCATCACCAGCGGCAAGAACGCCGATGTGACCATCGTGATGGCCGTCACCGACAAGGCCGCCGGCAAGCGCGGTATCAGCGCTTTCTGGGTGCCGACCCATACACCGGGCTATGTCGTTGCGCGCATCGAGGACAAGCTGGGACAGCATTCGTCAGACACCGCGCAGATCGTGCTCGAAGATTGCCGCATTCCGGCCGCCAATCTGATTGGCGACGAAGGCATGGGTTACAAAATTGCATTGTCCGGCCTCGAAGGCGGCCGCATCGGCATCGCATCGCAGGCCGTCGGCATGGCGCGTGCGGCATTCGATGCGGCGCTCACCTATGCGAAGGATAGGCAGAGTTTCGACAGGCCGCTCTTCGAGCATCAGGCCGTGCAATTCAGATTGGCCGATATGGCCACGCGGATCGAGGCGGCGCGCCAGATGGTCTGGCATGCGGCAGCGATGAAGGATGCCGGCCTGCCCTGCCTGAAGGAAGCGGCGATGGCCAAGCTGTTCGCCTCGGAGATGGCCGAGCAAGTGTGCAGCGATGCGATACAGATTCACGGTGGCTATGGCTATCTGTCCGACTTCCCGGTCGAGCGTATCTATCGTGATGTGCGCGTGTGCCAGATCTACGAAGGCACCAGCGATATCCAGAAAATCCTGATCGGCCGCGCACTGGCCTGAAGCGGCAGCCGCGGCTGATCCTTCCGATACTGAAACCTCAACTCACACCGACCCATGGCGAAATCCGAAGCGAAGCATGACGACAAGGCCTGCCCCTGTGGCGGCAAGGTGTTCGCGACCTGCTGCTGGCCTTACCACTCCGGCGCCAAGGTGGCCGACACGCCGGAGAAGCTGATGCGCGCGCGTTACAGCGCCTACGTGACGATGGACGAGGATTACCTGCGCGCGACCTGGCATCCGTCGACCCGGCCGGATGACGAGGCATTGACGTCACCTTTCCTGAAATGGCTGGGGCTGGAGATCAAGTCGGCCTCGCAGCAGGGCGAGCAGGGTACCGTGCATTTCGTCGCGCGTTGCCGTGAGGGCGGGCGCGGACGGCGGCTGGAAGAGATCAGCCGCTTCGTGTTTGAAGAAGGTCTGTGGTTCTATGTCGATGGTGAATTCGTCGACAAGCGCGGCACTGCGGCGGCGCAAGACCATGATCCTGCCCATGGTCATTCACAGGGTGGCGGCCATGTGCATGGCCCGTGGTGCAACCATGACCATGATCACGGCCACGATCATGCGCATCAGCATGGTCACGATCACAAGAAAAACAACAGCGACAAGTAAACGTCAGGAAGACCCATGCCCGTCATCGAATCCAAGCTCAATACTCGCTCGCCGGAATTTGCCGCCAATGCCGCGGCGATGCAGGCGCTGGTCGACGATCTGCATGCGCATTGCGAGCGTATCGCGCAGGGCGGCGGTGAAGCGGCACGCCAGAAGCACATTGCGCGCGGCAAGCTGCTGCCGCGCGAGCGCGTCAATCAGTTGCTCGATCCGGGCACGCCCTTCCTCGAGTTCTCGCAACTGGCTGCATACGACATGTATGACAATGCCGCGCCGGCAGCCGGCATCATCACCGGCATCGGCCGCGTGAAAGGTCAGGAATGCGTGATCGTCTGCAATGACGCGACCGTCAAGGGCGGCACCTATTACCCGATGACGGCCAAGAAGCATTTGCGCGCGCAAGAGATCGCGCAGCAGAACGGCCTGCCGTGTATCTATCTCGTCGATTCCGGCGGTGCGAACCTGCCGAACCAGGATGAAGTATTTGCCGATCGCGACCACTTCGGCCGCATCTTCTTCAATCAGGCCAATATGTCGGCGCAAGGCATACCGCAGATTGCCGTCGTGATGGGTTCCTGCACCGCCGGCGGTGCCTACGTGCCGGCGATGAGCGATGAATCCATCATCGTGAAGGAGCAGGGCACCATCTTCCTCGGCGGCCCGCCGCTGGTGAAGGCCGCGACCGGTGAAGTGGTCAGCGCCGAAGATCTCGGTGGCGGCGATGTGCATACCCGCTTGTCCGGCGTGGTCGATCATCTGGCACAGGATGACACGCATGCGCTGTCGATTGCACGCAGCATCGTCGGCAACCTGAACCGCACGAAGCCGCAGCCGCTGGCATTGCGCGAACCGGTCCCACCCAAATATGACCCGCGCGAGATCTACGGCCTGATACCAACCGATACCCGCAAGCCCTGGGATGTGCGCGAGCTGATTGCGCGCCTGGTCGATGGCAGTGAATTCGACGAGTTCAAGGCGCGCTTCGGCAACACCCTGGTGTGTGGCTTTGCGCACCTGCATGGTATGCCGGTCGGCATCATCGCCAACAACGGCATCCTGTTTTCCGAGTCCGCAGTGAAGGGTGCGCACTTCATCGAGCTGTGCTGCCAGCGCAAGATACCGCTGGTCTTCCTGCAGAACATCACCGGCTTCATGGTTGGCCGCAAATATGAGAACGAAGGCATCGCGCGCCATGGCGCGAAGATGGTGACCGCGGTTGCGACGGCGGCGGTGCCGAAGTTCACCGTCATCATCGGCGGCAGCTTCGGCGCGGGCAATTACGGCATGTGCGGCCGCGCTTACTCGCCGCGCATGCTGTGGATGTGGCCGAATGCGCGCATCTCGGTGATGGGCGGCGAACAGGCGGCCAGCGTGCTGGCCACCGTCAAGCGCGACGGCATCGAACTCAAGGGGGGCCGTTGGAGCGCCGAGGCAGAAGACGC
>CAZCDW010000251.1:462-3388 GCA_964497485.1 uncultured Bifidobacterium sp. | reverse complement strand
GATTCTGTATGCCGACCGCATCACGGACTCGATGCAGCGTGCCATGGGCGAAACCGAGCGCCGCCGCACCAAGCAGCTGGCGTTCAACGAAGCCAACAACATCACACCAGTCGGCGTGAAGAAGCAGATCCGCGAACTGATCGACGGCGTCTACAAGATTGACGAGGCGCGCGAAGAACTGCTGGCTGCGCAGGAGCAGGCGAAGTACGAAGCCATGAGCGAAAAGCAGGTCGCCAAGGAGATCAAGCGCCTCGAGAAGCTGATGATGGAGCACTCGAAGAACCTTGAGTTCGAGAAGGCCGCGCAGGTCCGCGACCAGTTGCATTTGCTGAAGGAACAGTTGTTTGGAGCTCCCGGCGCGGACAATGTGAGCTCGATCACTGGGAAATAAAAAAAGCGCGGGCCTGAAATACCCCGCGCTTTCTTGTAACGAACAGCTCTTGTGATTAACTGTAGCCGTCGCTGTTCATCCTCATGGGCTCATCCCTCTTCATCCGATATGGGTTTGTCGCTGTTGCCATCAAAATCGTCCAGGGCCACGGCCACGTGTTCTAGTGAGTCCTGTTTTGAGTGTGGGTTGGCATTCAATGCTGAGTTTATTGATGATATCGGTGCATCCTCGATGCTGCTTCGCGGGGAAGTCCTTAGCTGCGGTTCAGTCGTTGGCACTGAGCTCTCCTGCGCTGAACAGAATTTATGGTTGAGCATGCCAAAAATGGATATGCAGGCGGACGCAGCAAGAACGGAAGCCGACAGCATGGCCGCTAATGTCCCAGCATTCGCCTGCTGTTCGCTCAATTTCGCTGATTTTTCATCCTCTATTGCTTCTCGTTTGTTGCGAACCATGATGAAGTTAAGGCCTCCCGATTTGCCCATCATGTTTCGCCAAAACATGTAGCTTTCCAGCTGGTCCCGGCTCTCGAAGTACACCCTTGGGGGAGTTTTGTTTTCCAGCGCCTGATCAACTGCAAGATAAAAGGCGACTAGGTCATCACGGTGGTCCTGGTAAGCGACATCGGAGGTGTGTGCGACTTTTTCTTGTCCGAAGCGGCGGTAGTCCAACTCGACCCTTGGGAACGACGGTAACTCCGAGGCATTAAACCAGGTTCGGCCGGCGTCACAAACAATAAACTCGGGCAGTTCTGTCCAGCAGGTCAAGTCTGAAACTTTGCCTACTGTGGAAAAATGCAACGCGGGAGCCCACTCATTCGCAGTGTCCAGATACATTGGGACCGTCTCTTCGTACCTGCATCCGTAGGCAGGATACCAATAATTTTTTTCGATATTTCGCTTCTTTACGGCACCACCCATCTTCGTTTCGGCATCATTTTCGATATGGCCTTCAGGAGCCAAAGGTAGTTCGTGCTCGAACCGTTCTTTTTGAACCATTTTTGGTGCTTGCTTGTTGAGTCTGGTGCTATCGACATCAGGATTGCCTTGGTTCGTTTTGATGATTCTGTCCACGATTTGCTGCCGAGACAGTTGTGGCCTTTTTGTGTTGACTTGACCTGGTATTCCAAGATCAGCTGAACTTGTGGGCCATGATGCTTGAGTAGGAACATAATCCCGAATTCTTTCGCCTGCGCGTGCTGGTTGCATGATGTGAGCTCTCGATAAAGTTGGTGTTAAAGCAAAGCAAGTAGAGGGGTATTGCTTTCCGGAGTTGGCCCGCAGTGAGGCATGCCGGGCGAGAGTACGTGGCCTTGAGCCGCGTTTGGTTTCATACGCCAGTGTCGGCTTCTGACTGATTGCATCGACTACAATCGCGATTTTTGCCGGGTTGTCTCATGATCCCAGACCTGTTCATGAAGGCTGTCGAGCGATCGTCACCATCCTGGCGTCCAGTGCTCCGACGGGGATTGGCAGTCATGGATGAGAACGATCCGGACTATCTGGAGGCACTGGCGCAAGACCATTTTCTGCCGACCGGCGGTCGCATCTTCGCGGCGTTCGCGCAGCCGCTCGATGCGGTGCGCTACGTGCTGGTCGGCGAGGGGCCGTACCCGCGCGAGGAGAGCGCGACCGGGGTCTGCTTCATGGACGGCGCGGTGAAGGATTTGTGGTCGCCCGCAGGATTGTCGAAGCCGGTCAATCGCGCGACCTCATTGCGCAACTTCATGAAGATGCTGATGGTCGCGGACGGCCTGCTGATGCCCGATGCGACCGGCGGTGATGCGGTGGCTGCGGTCGCGCAGCGTGCGCTGGCTGCTGATTCCACCTTCATCCAGACCTTGCCCGATCTGCAGGCCAACCTCACGAGGCAAGGATTCCTGCTGCTGAACGCGGCATTGGTATTCCGGCCGCATGTGGCGCCGGTCAGGGATGCGAAAGCCTGGCGGCCGCTGCTGCAGGCGGTGCTGGAAGCACTGGCCAGCCGGGCAGGGCAGCCGGTGCCGACGCTGGTCCTATGGGGCAAGATCGCGGGCTGGCTCGACGGCTTGACTGCCGTTTCGCACTTCCCGCGCTCGGTGGCCGAACACCCCTACAACCTGAGCTTCATCCAGAACCGGGACATGCAGTCGCTGTTTCGCCCCATGCACCTGCTGCGTGCGGCGTGAAACCAGGCCCGGTGGCAGCCGGTTTCCTGTTTGGCAATGTGGGGCGGTCATCGTCACCGCAAGTTCGGCTACAGGAATTAAAAAGCTTCCCAATAACCCCAATACCTGACAAAGGCAGTCGGCTTTGGTATACTCGACCAAAACGATGGGGAATCAGCCATGCGAGTTCCGGCGTGCCGCCATCGCAGGCCCTTGCGACGGGCTGCCCCCGCAGCAACAAGACAGTTCAGGAAACAGCCGCCTTCATTTCGGAGTAAGCCATGCGCCTCACTACCAAAGGTCGTTTCGCCGTGACCGCCATGATCGATCTGGCCATGCGCCAGCATCAGGGGCCCGTGACGCTTGCCGGTATCAGCCAGCGTCAGGAA
>CAZCDW010000251.1:0-452 GCA_964497485.1 uncultured Bifidobacterium sp. | reverse complement strand
TACGTGGCCCGGGCGGTGGTTACAACCTCGCGCGCCGTGCCGAAGACATCACGGTCGCCGACATCATCATCGCCGTCGATGAACCGCTCGATGCCACGCAATGCGGCGGCAAGGAAAACTGCCATGGCGAGGGCGACAACCACGGTACCCGCTGCATGACGCATGACCTGTGGGCCACGCTGAACGCGAAGATGGTGGATTACCTTGATTCCGTTTCGTTGAAAGACCTGGTCGACCAGCAGAAACAGAAAGTTGCCGAGCAAAAGCCGGTGGTCGTGATGCAGCGCTCGCACCAGGCCGCCTGATCGTTCCCGGATAACTGAGAAATACTGGAGTTCAGAAACACGAATGCACCACTGGCCAAATCGCTGATGGACACCATCAGGGCCCCGCACTTCCCGATCTACCTTGACTACTCGGCGACCACGCCGGTCGACCCGCGCGTCGCGGAC
>CAZCDW010000250.1:0-3406 GCA_964497485.1 uncultured Bifidobacterium sp. | reverse complement strand
CCCGACGGGCTGCCCGGGCTCATCGAACTGCTCGATGTTCCACCCGTGCCGCCCATGCCGCCGGCACCACTGGCTCCGCTGCTGCTGCCGGACATGCCCGAGGTGCCTGAAGTGCCCGAGGTACCTGAAGTGCCGCTCTTCTCACCCGACTTGTCGCCACCTGCGCCCGGGCTCGCACCGGGCGTGGTGCTGCCGGTACCGGAGGTGCCGCCGGTGCCGGGTGAGGGTGGCGATGATTCGGCCGGTGGTGGTGTGGTCGCCGGGGCCGACTGGCTGGGCGTGGGGGTACCGGTGCCGCCGCTGGTGCCGGTCGATCCCTTGTCTTCGCCACCGCCGCCGCCACCGCGATTGCAGGCTGCGACACTGATCGTCAGCAGGCCCAGGAATATCAGTGTCTTCGTTGCTTGCAGTCTTGGGTTCATTACCATTCCTTTCAACTAACGATGGAGTCGTAGCTCCCAATCTTGACTGGACCATGCTGCAAAAGTTTCAACACCGACGGGCTGCCTGTGAGCGACAGCAAATGCATGGGCGGCTTGCAGCCAGCGCGTTGCTGTCAATGATGGTGAGCATTCGCAGGCTGTTTGATGCGAGACAGGGCGTGGTCCTGCAGCTGGTACAGATTGTCCTGTTGTCCTCCCCTGCTTGTTCTCCTCATCCTTCGTCACCAACGACATGACCCATGACCGATCGCTGAAGCGCTTCGGGCTGCTGTACGGCAGTTCTGTCGCCATGACCGCGATGTACCGGCAGCTCGAGCGCGTGGCCGGCACCGAAGCGACCGTGCTGCTCGAAGGCGAGAGCGGTACCGGCAAAGAGCTGGTCGCACGCACCGTGCATCAGCAGAGCCAGCGTGCTGACCAGCACTTCGTGGCCGTGAATTGCGGCGCCATTCCGGCACACCTGATCGAGGCCGCACTGTTCGGTCATGAGAAAGGCAGCTTCACCGGAGCGCTGAAACGCCAGAGCGGTTACTTCGAACATGCTTCGGGTGGCACGCTGTTCCTCGACGAGATCACCGAAATGCCCTGCGACATGCAGGTGAAACTTCTGCGCGTGCTGGAGAGCGGCAGCTTCCTGCGCGTTGGTGGCAGCGATCTGGTACAGGTCGACGTCAGGCTGGTGGCTGCGACCAATCGTTCGCTGCAGGCCGCAGTACAGGAAGGCAGCCTGCGGCAGGACCTGATGTACCGGCTTGCGGTGTTCCCGGTACGCGTGCCGCCACTCCGAGAACGTGGCACCGACGTCGAAAAGCTGGCGCAATTTTTTCTCGATCAGCTGAATGATGAAGCACACACGACGAAATCTTTCTCTCGCATGGCCATCGATCGCTTGCGCAAGCATGCATGGCCGGGCAATGTGCGCGAACTGAAGAACCGCGTGCATCGTGCTTACATCATGTCCGCCGATGTGGTCGACATCGATGAGCCTTTGCAGGCGACGGCGCGGGCCAGCGCAGGCAAAGGTGTGCTGAACTTCCCGGTCGGGATGGCACTGGCCGATGCACAGCGTGAAATCATCCTCGCAACACTGCATCACTTCAGCGGCAACAAGAAACTGGCTGCCGAGACCCTGGGCATCAGCCTCAAGACGCTGTACAACCGCTTGAAGGTCTACTAGCCATTGATGATCTCGCCGCCGTTCGGATGCAGCACCTGTCCGGTCATGTAGCTGCAGTCATCGCTGGCGAGGAAGACATAACACGGCGCGATCTCGTCCGGCTGTGCCGCGCGACCGAGCGGCACTTGCGTGCCGAATTGCTCGACATGGCCGCCCGGCGTGCTGGACGGAATCAGCGGCGTCCAGACCGGCCCCGGCGCTACTGCGTTCACAAGGATGCCGCGTCCGGCCAGTTGCTGCGACAGCGAACGCGTGAAGCTGACGATCGCGCCTTTGGTGGACGAGTAATCCAGCAGATGGCTGCTGCCGCGATAAGCCGTCACCGAGGTGGTGTTGATGATGCGCGCGCCTGCCTTCAGGTGCCGCATGGCGGCGCGTGTCAGATAGAATATCGCGAAGATGTTGGTGCGGAAGGTCTGCTCGATCTGGCCGGGCGGTATGTCTTCGATGGTCGATGCCGAATGCTGTTCGGCGGCATTGTTGACCAGGATATCGAGCTTGCCGAAGCGACTGACCGTGTCATTGACCAGCCGGGTGCAAAAGCCTTCGTCGCCGATATCGCCGGCACTTTTCAGGCAATCGACGCCCTGCTGCTCGACGAGGTTCCGGACATGATCGGCATCCTGGTGCTCTTCCAGATAGGTGATGACGACATTCGCGCCCTCCTTCGCGAAGGCAATCGCCGTCGCCGCGCCGATACCGCTGTCGCCACCAGTGACCAGCGCGACCTTGTCCATCAGCTTGCCGGAAGGTTTGTAATTTTTACCTTCGATGTCAGGACGCGGCCGCATCGGCGCTTCCCGCCCCGGCTGTTGCTGCTGTTCCTGTTGCGGGAATGAGGGCTCGGCCATGAGGGTAGCTCGCGTTCATGTTTGCACGGAACGCGAGAGCAGCAGCATTCATGCCACGCCGGCGCCGCGAGTCAGGCGACGCAATGACAATGTGATGTCAGAAAACGAATAGGATGTGCAGCGCGCGGGATCAGGCTGCTTTGGGCAATACGCGCTCGGCCGCACGCAGCAGCAGATCGGCATCGCCCGCGGCAAGTTGCTTCGCGTCTGACAGTACCTGCCGGAATGCGCGTGCGCCGGGCAAGCCGGCCATCAGGCCCAGCATGTGACGCGTGATGGTATTGAGGCGCGGGCCGCCGCTTTCCAGCTGTGCGCGAATGTAGGGCAGCATCGCCTCGATGACTTGAATACGGTCGCGGGGCAAAGCGGCATCGCCACCAGCATCCCCGCCAAGCTCACTGTAATAACGCGCATCGAAGTCTGCCATCAGCCACGGGTTGTGATAAGCCTCGCGGCCTATCATCACGCCATCCAGATGGCGCAGATGCTCGTCGATCTCATCCAGCGTCTTGATGCCGCCATTGATGATGATCTCCAGCGCGGGGAAATCACGCTTGAGCTGGTACGCATAGTCATACTTCAACGGCGGAATTTCGCGATTCTCCTTCGGCGACAGGCCCTTCAGGATCGCGTTGCGCGCATGGACAATGAAAGTGGTGCAGCCGGCCTCGGCAACGGTGCCAACGAAGTCACGAACGAAGTCATACGATTCAACCTCGTCGATGCCGATACGGTGCTTGACCGTGACAGCTATGCTCACTGCGTCGCGCATCGCCTTCACGCAGTCGGCCACCAGTTGCGGCTCTGCCATCAGGCAGGCGCCGAACGCACCGCGCTGCACACGCTCCGACGGGCAACCGCAATTGAGATTGATCTCGTCATAGCCCCAGCGCTCGCCGATCTTTGCGCTCTTCGCGAGATCATCCGGCTCGCTG
>CAZCDW010000249.1:0-3423 GCA_964497485.1 uncultured Bifidobacterium sp. | reverse complement strand
GGGATTATGTGACGTCGCTTTCTGTTCGATCGAAATCGCAGGCGACAGGCCTTCGATCATGTCGACATCCGGCTTTTCCATCAGTTGCAGGAACTGGCGCGCATAGGCCGACAGCGATTCCACGTAGCGGCGCTGGCCTTCCGCATACAGCGTGTCGAACGCGAGCGACGATTTGCCTGAGCCGGACAGTCCGGTGATCACGATCAACTTGTTCCTTGGCAGGTCCAGGCTGATGTTCTTCAGGTTGTGGGTGCGCGCACCACGGATGCGAATTTCTTCCATGTCTTTTTGCAAAAAGTCGGGGCCGGTAGCCGAGAGTCAACCTGTTACTATAGCGGGTTTTCGCGACCCGTTCGCTACCAGTGTGCCGGTGGTATCCCATGCAGCTTTCCTGCATGAATTTCCGCGGGTGCTGACCTTGCTTTCACGCCGAAACTGTTCCGCCCAATTGCCTCTGCCATGTCCGCTTCCCAGGAACCCTTAGACCCACGCATGACCCGACTGGAGATCCGTGCCAGCACTTCACTGGCGTCCATCTTCGGTCTGCGCATGCTCGGGCTCTTCCTGATCTTGCCGGTGTTCGCTTTCCACGCTCGCACATTGCCCGGCGGTGACAACGCCACCCTGGTCGGGCTCGCGATGGGCATGTATGGCCTCACTCAGGCGATCGGTCAGATTCCGTTCGGCATCGCCTCGGATCGCTATGGACGCAAGCGCATCATCGTGATCGGGCTGCTGCTTTTCATCATTGGTTCGCTAATCGCAGCGGTTGATCAGCATGTGCTGTGGGTGATTGTCGGTCGCGCGGTACAGGGTGCCGGGGCGGTGTCGGCTGCGGTGACCGCGCTTATCGCTGACACGACGCGTGACGAGCACCGAACCAAGGCCATGGCCATGGTCGGCGCCTCGATCGGCCTGACCTATGCGGCATCGCTGGTGATGGCGCCGCTGTTGTATGCGGCGGTTGGCATGCGCGGCATGTTCTTGCTGGTGGCCGGATTGTCGGCGGCCGCGATTTTTGTGGTGCTGTTCGTGACGCCGGCTGCGCCGCCGCGCTCGCCTGAGCGCGCATCGTTTGCAGAAGTGCTGCGCAACCCCGAGCTGATGCGGATGAATATCGGCGTGTTTGCGCTGCATGCGATACAGATGTCGATGTTCGTCGTGCTGCCCAATGTGTTGGTCAATGCCGGCGGTATCGCGATCAGCGAGCACTGGAAAGTCTATCTGCCCGTGGTGCTGGTGTCCTTTGTGCTGATGCTGCCGCCGATCTTCCTTGGCGAAAAGAAGGGCAAGATGAAGCAGGTGTTCGTATCATCGATTGCGCTGTTGCTGCTGGTCGAGATCGGCCTGCGCTTCGCGGTGGCCCAGAGCGAGTTGTCGTTCAACCTTCTGATCGCCTTGCTGCTGGCCTTCTTCGTCGCATTCAACGTGCTCGAAGCGAGCCAGCCGTCGCTGGTGTCGCGGATGGCGCCGACCGGCGCGCGTGGTGCCGCGCTCGGCGTCTACAACACGATGCAGGCCATCGGGCTGTTTGCCGGTGGCGCTGGCGGCGGCCTGCTGGCGCAGCATTTTGGTGGCACTGCAGTGTTCACTGCAGGCTGCCTGCTGACAGTGGCCTGGCTTATAATTGCGTCATCCATGAAGAACCTGCCGCGTCGCGCACGGCGCGAGGCAGTCCCCACCTGATATCTGCCGGTATCATCGCCGGCGCATTCATCCCCACAGGAGATCTGTATGGCATCGGTCAATAAAGTCATCATCGTTGGCAACCTCGGTCGTGATCCCGAGACGCGTTACATGCCCAGCGGCGATGCGATGACCAGCATTGCCGTTGCCACCACCGACAAGTGGCGCGACAAGGCCTCCGGCGAACAGAAAGAAGCGACCGAATGGCACCGTATCGCCTTCTTCGGCAAGCTGGCCGAGATCGCAGGTCAGTACCTGAAGAAGGGTTCGCAGGTTTACGTCGAAGGTCGACTGAAGACCCGCAAGTACACCGACAAGGATGGCGTCGAGAAGTACTCGACCGAGATCGTTGCCGATACCATGCAGATGCTGGGCAGCCGTATGGGTGGTGGCGGTGGCAGCGCGCCGATGGGCGGTGATGATGGTGGCTACAGCGCGCCGTCGCGTGCGCCGGCGCAGACCCAGTCGCGTGCACCGGCCAAAGCGCCGAACCTGTCGGACATCGACGACGACATTCCTTTCTGATCGGCCGCAGTCCCTGCAGGTCCTGACAGGACATCCATCGACACGCGATGGCGCGCCTGCCTCGGCTCGTCGTTCCTCACCAACTGCATCACGTGGTTGCGTCGGGTAACAATGGCCAGCCCGTCTTCCTTGACGAGTCCGACTATCAGCAATTCCTGAACCTGCTGCGCGACACCGCGCAGCAGTACGGCGTGGCCATCCACGCGTATGCATTGCTGCCTGCGCGCGTGCAGTTTCTGGCGACACCCGCAAGCGATGTCGCGCTCGGCAAGATGATGCAGGCGATCGGTCGGCAGTATGTTCCCTGGTTCAATGCACGCCACCAGCGCAGTGGCAGCTTGTGGGAAGGGCGTTTCCGCGCGACGGTGCTCGAGGCCGATGCCTGGTTCGTTCCCTGCGCGCACCTGATTGAATACCAGCCGCTGCAAGAGGCGGTGAGCATGGACATGGAGCATTACCGATGGTCCAGTCATGCGCATCACACCGGCACTCGCCGGCAGGCGTGGCTGACCGATCATCCGGCTTACTGGAAGCTCGGCAATACCCCTTTCGAGCGTGAGGCTGTCTACAAGCAGCTGTGCGCCACGCCGCCGGCACCGAAAATGGCCGAAGCCGTCGCCGAAGCCACGCGCAAGGCGTGGGCGCTGGGCTCGGACAGCTTCCGCGCGTCACTGTCCAAGCTGACCGATCGTCGACTGGAGCCGGCTCGCCGCGGGCGCCCGCGCAAGGCCGCCGCCAAGCCGGCCTAAGCTGGCAAAATTCGGCCTGAAAGCCGCACCAAGCTTAATCTGTCCCTATTTAAATTTGCACCGATTTGAGGCTGCAAATAAATATCATCCGACCCTAATTTATTTAGGTTGAAGTCTGTATTGCATTGCACTATTCTTCCGGGTCTTTCCCAAAGTAGTGGAGCACCGCAATGCAAGCCCAAGGCCTTTACGATCCGAACAACGAACATGACGCTTGCGGCGTCGGTTTCATCGCCCATATCAAGGGCCAGAAAAGCCATTCCATCGTCGAACAGGGTTTGCTGATCCTGAAGAACCTTGACCATCGGGGCGCGGTCGGTGCCGACCCGCTGATGGGCGACGGTGCCGGTATCCTGATCCAGATCCCGGACCAGTTCTACCGCGAAGAAATGGCCAAGCAGGGCGTGACCCTGCCGCCTCCGGGTGAATACGGCGTCGGCATGGTGTTCCTGCCGAAAGAGCA
>CAZCDW010000248.1:0-3438 GCA_964497485.1 uncultured Bifidobacterium sp. | reverse complement strand
ACGCGCGAAATGGTGCGCGCAAAGCATCGGCCGCTGGTGATCATCACGTCGAACAATGAAAAAGAACTGCCGGACGCCTTCCTGCGTCGTTGCTTCTTCCATTACATCAAATTCCCGGACCAGGAGACGATGCAGCAGATCGTCGATGTGCACTTCCCGGGCATCAAGCAGGCGCTGCTGGCGCAGGCGATGAATACTTTCTTCGAGGTGCGCGAGATCGCCGGTCTGAAGAAGAAGCCCTCCACCTCGGAGCTGCTGGATTGGCTGAAACTGCTGCTGGCAGAAGACATTCCGCCAGAAGCGCTGCGCAGCCAGGACAACAAGGCCATTGTGCCACCGCTGCACGGCGCGCTGCTGACGAACGAGCAAGACGTACACCTGTTCGAGCGGCTGGTATTCATGTCGCGTCAGAATCGCTGAAGCGAACCACTGACCACTTGCCACCGGACGCAACATGCTGATCGATTTCTTTTTCACGCTGAAGGACGCCAAGGTCCCGGTGTCGATCAAGGAATTCCTGATCCTGCTGGAGGGCCTGCAGAAACAGGTGATCGCACCGTCGCTGGATGAGTTCTATTACCTCGCACGTACCACGCTGGTGAAGGACGAGGCGCATTTCGACAGGTTCGACAAGGCCTTTGGCTACTACTTCCACGGCGCTCAAACGATCTTTGATACGGCGCCCGAGATCCCGCTCGACTGGCTGATGAAAAGGCTGCAGCGCGAGCTGACGCCGGAGCAGCGCGCGCAGCTGGAGAAGTTCGGCTATGACAAGCTGATGGACCGGCTGAAGGAATTGCTGAAAGAGCAGAAAGACCGTCATGAGGGCGGCAACAAGTGGATAGGCACCGGCGGCACCTCGCCTTTCGGCAATGGCGGCGTGAACCCGGAAGGCATACGCATCGGTGGCGAAGGCGGCGGCCGCAGCGCGGTCAAGGTCTGGGAGCAGCGCGCGTTCAAGGACTATGACAGCGAGCGCGAGCTCGGCACCCGCAACATCAAGGTCGCCTTGCGCCGCTTGCGCAAATTCGCGCGCGAAGGCGTGGACGAAGAACTGGCGCTCGACGACACCATACGCGCAACGGCCAACAACGCGGGCTGGCTGGACCTGAAGATGCAGCCGGAACGCAAGAACAAGGTCAAGGTGCTGATGCTGATGGACGTCGGCGGCACCATGGATGACCATATCGGCCGCGTCGAGGAATTGTTCTCGGCCGCCAAGACCGAGTTCAAGAACATGGAGTTCTTTTACTTCCACAACTGTGTGTACGAGACGCTGTGGAAGAACAATCGCCGCCGCCACGCGGAGCGTTTCGCGACCTGGGACGTGCTGCGCAAGTACCCGCCGGACACCAAGCTGATCTTCGTCGGCGATGCGACGATGAGCCCCTATGAAATCGTACAGCCGGGCGGATCGGTCGAGTACAACAACGAGGAAGCCGGTGGTGTCTGGCTGCAGCGCTTCACGCATCAGTTCCCGAAATTCGTGTGGCTGAACCCGGAGCCGGAAGGCCTGTGGCAGTACCGTCAGTCGATTGCGATCATCCGGCAGATCATGGGCAATCGCATGTATCCGATCACGCTCGAAGGGCTGGAGCGGGCGATGCAAATGCTGTCCAAATAAGGCATGGCGCGACGCAATCAAAGCGCAGTTTCACGCCTGCCGTCCGGATTTCATTAAAATTCACCGGATTTGCCCGACTCAATGCACCTTGCCCCCGGGGGCAGGCTGCCCGTTGCCGGGATTGCCCGGATTTCAAAGCTTTACTAACCTCGATTACGCATGGCCAGCAAAAAACCCGACTACAGCGAATCATCCATCCGGGTCCTGAAAGGACTCGAGCCGGTCAAACAACGGCCAGGCATGTACACCCGCACCGAGAACCCGCTGCACATCATCCAGGAAGTCATCGACAACGCCGCCGACGAGGCGCTGGCCGGCTTCTGCCGCAAGATCGCCGTCACCCTGCACGCCGACGGCTCGGTGAGCGTGGCCGACGACGGCCGCGGCATCCCGGTCGGCCTGCACCCGGAAGAAAAAGTCCCGACAGTCGAGATCGTGTTCACGCGCCTGCATGCGGGCGGCAAGTTCGACAAGGGCTCGGGCGGCGCCTATGCGTTCTCCGGTGGCCTGCATGGCGTTGGCGTCTCGGTCACCAATGCGCTCGCGTCGCGGCTCGACATCACGGTCTGGCGCAAGGATGACAAGGGCAACGGTGTGCACGATATCGGCTTTGCCGGTGGTGACGTCGTGCAGAAGCTGAAATCGCGCGCCGCCACCAAAGACGACAAGAAGTCCGGCACCCGTGTCACCGTGTGGCCGGATCCGAAATATTTCGATACGCCGGCGATCCCTGTCAGTGAATTGCTGCGACTGCTGCGCTCGAAGGCAGTGCTGCTGCCGGGTGTACGCGTGACTTATACCAACGCGAAAACCGGCGACACCCAGAGCTGGCTGTACGAGCAAGGCTTGCGCGGCTACCTGAACGAACAGTTGGCGCAAACCGGCAGTGGATCGACCTTGATCCCGCTGTTCGAAGGCGAGCAATACGCGGGCGCCGATGCCGACGGCTTTGCCGAAGGCGAAGGCGCGGCCTGGGTGGTGGCCTGGACCGAGGACGGCAACGTGGTGCGCGAGTCGTATGTGAACCTTATCCCGACCCCGGCCGGCGGCACCCACGAATCCGGCCTGCGCGAGGGTCTGTTCGGCGCGGTGAAAAACTTCGTCGAGATGCACTCGCTGCTGCCGAAAGGCGTGAAGCTGCTGCCGGAAGATGTATTCGCACGCACCTCCTTCGTACTTTCCGCGAAAGTGCTGGATCCGCAGTTCCAGGGCCAGATCAAGGAGAAACTGAACTCGCGCGATGCGGTTCGCCTGGTCGCCGGTTTCTCGCGCAGCGCGCTCGAGCTGTGGCTGAACCAGCACGTCGACTACGGCAAGAAGCTGGCCGAGCTTGTGATCAGGCAGGCGCAGAGCCGGCTGCGGTCGGCGCAAAAGGTCGAGAAGCGCAAGTCCTCAGGCGTCGCGGTGTTGCCGGGCAAGCTGACCGATTGCGAATCGACCGATATCACGCGCAATGAAGTCTTCCTGGTCGAGGGCGACTCAGCGGGCGGTTCAGCGAAGATGGGCCGCGACAAGGAATACCAGGCCATCCTGCCGCTGCGCGGCAAGGTGCTCAACGCTTGGGAGACCGAGCGCGACCGGCTGTTTGCGAACAACGAGATTCATGACATTGCGGTTGCGATCGGCGTCGACCCGCACGGCAAGAATGATGAACCGGACCTGTCTGGCCTGCGCTATGGCCGCATCTGCATCCTCTCCGATGCGGACGTCGATGGGTCGCACAGCCAGGGGCTGCTGCTGACGCTGGTGTTCCGTCACGTCCCCCAACTGATCGGGCGCGGCCATGTTCATGTCGCGCGCCCGCCGCGGTACCC
>CAZCDW010000247.1:0-3448 GCA_964497485.1 uncultured Bifidobacterium sp. | reverse complement strand
TGACGGCCGAGTTGCCGATGTTGGCATTGATCTTCACCAGGAAGTTACGGCCGATGATCATCGGCTCGGATTCCGGATGGTTGATATTGTTGGGGATGATCGCGCGGCCACGGGCGATTTCATCGCGCACGAATTCAGGCGTGATCTCAGCCGGAATCGATGCACCAAAAGACTTGCCCGGATGCTGGCGACCCATCAACTCGGCCAGCTTGGCGCCATTCGGGCCCGATACCTTCAGGCTATCGATATATTCCTTGCGGCGCAGGTTCTCGCGGATGGCGATGTATTCCATCTCCGGCGTGATGATGCCCTGCCGTGCGTAATGCATCTGCGTGACGTTCTTGCCTGCTTTGGCGCGGCGCGGCTTACGGTGCAGGTTGAATCGCAACTCAGCGAGCTTCGGATCATTCAGCCGCTCGATGCCATAGGCCGAGGTCGGGCCGGCCAGTTCTTCGGTGTCGTTGCGCTCGGCAATCCAGGCCGCGCGCAGCGGTGCCAGACCGGAGCGGATGTCAATTTTCACGCTCGGGTCGGTGTAGGGTCCCGAGGTGTCATACACAAACACCGGCGGATTTTTTTCGGCGCCGAACGAAGCCGGCGTGTCGCTCTGCGAGATTTCGCGCATCGGCACACGGATGTCGGGGCGCGAACCCTCGACATAGATCTTGCGGGAATTCGGCAACGGCTGGATCGCAGCCTCGTCTACCGTCGCGGTGGCGGCAAGGAATTGCGGATTGGCGTTCATGGTCTTCCTTTGCTCTCGACAACGAAGGAAGCGGGCGAAGGAGGAATTGAGGCCCCGAACGTCGCTTCCCTACGCTGGCATTATCCAGATCAGGTTGGGGAAGACTTCCGCCCCGAAGAGCTTGGGCGTGAAGTCCTCCACTTGAGGGTATTTCTCACCCGGACTAGCCGGGACCCCTAGCGGTCGGGCTGCAAATTGCACCCCGCGTCGGCCATTATAGCGCCTGCCTAACTGTCAGTGCTTGGCAATACTCGACTGTACGCGCTCATCGCGAAAAATCACATGGTCAGGGGGGATTGGGTTGCCGGACAGGTTGAGCTTTTGCAGGCTCTGGTTATGCCGCAAGCCTTTGGCGAGCTGGCTCGCGGCCACGCTGTCGAGTCCGCAAACAGACAGGTCCAGTTCAATCAGGCAGTGTTTATCCTTCAGAAAGCGGGCCAGTGCCGTCATCGCTCGCAGCGAGCGTCGGCCATCATCGATGCGTACGCACAAGGGATTGCATGACAAGTCGAGACGTTCCAGCGTGCGGTTCTCGCTGAACAACAGTGTGGCAAGGTCATGAGAATCGATACCGTTCATTCGTATGCACAACTCGCGCAGACCCGGTGTCGTCGCCAGCAGCACACCGAGCCGGATGACCAGCCGATCGCGATCGCTGCGGGCGCCTTGCGCGAGGGGCCTGGCTTCGCTGACATCGGCACTGCGGCTGTAGCGATTCAGATCCAGTCGGTCAAGACCGGTCAATGCCGCGCCATGGCGGGCCAGTTGCTTGAGCAAGGGATTGATCACGGTCGCCAGTGGCTGATCATGGCAGACCAGCGAGAAAACGGGCATCGCGGACTGCTCGCGCGCAGCGCGGGCCAGCTCGCGGCCTAGTGCCATTGCCAGTTCGGGTGCCTCATTATCAATTACCGCTCGCTGCCAGGCCTTGTGATTCATGCCAAGTTCGTAGCGGGTCACGGCTCCTTCGCGCAAGTTATTCACACGACGATTGGACAGGTCTATGCAAAGCTTCTTGTCGCTGCTGCCGATCAGCAGCCCCGATGCCACGGCGCTGCGCGCGCCTGCGGTCTGGTTCAGTGCCTGCCAGTTGTAGCTGAGATCGACCAGTGCTTCCGAATGCCTCGCCATCAAATGAGCGACATGACGTCGCAAGGATTTTCGGTCATCGATCCTATGCTCGACGATCTCGTCACTGGTGACACTCTCGAGTCGATACTCGGACTTTCGGCCGCGTCGCACCGAATAGGTACGAACGATCAGCGATGGCACTGAAGAGCGCTCCTCAGAAGCGCGCTCGGTCTGCAAAGCGACGATAGCGCGCCACTCCTGCTTCAGCAGGGATAGCTGATTCTCGGGAAGGGAGGGGATGCCCGAAAAATCCGCTTGTGCTGCGGACATCACGGGTCGCACATCGTTTTTCTGCCCGCAGCGTTGCGTGCCCGAGTCGCTGCTGCTGCTGACGAGGCTGGAATCGACGGAATCGATACACTCGGACGAATCGTCATTTATTTGTATTCGCGGTCGGTTGACAGAGATACCCCGATCCGCCACTACACTGCTGCTCATGCTCACCCCTTTGTTATCCATAAGACAAAACGATGCTGTGTGCAGAACGGTGGGTGAAAGTTCTGACCTGATCGAAGCGTTCAATATCCGGCTCTGCGCGGTCAACGCATGCAGCCGGCGCTTATAATGCAAGGTTTAGCAAAATCACTTTTTTCTCTGGTAAATCATGGAACTGGCCAAGGCCTTCGAACCCGCAGACATCGAACAATACTGGCGCGCCGAGTGGGAGCGCCGTGGGTATTTCACCGCCACCCTGGATGAGAGCAAGCCTTCGTTCGCGATCCAGCTGCCGCCGCCGAAGGTGACGGGCCCGGTGCACATGGGCCATGCGTTCAACCAGACCATCATGGATGGCCTGACCCGCTATTACCGGATGCGCGGCCATAACACCGCGTGGATACCCGGTACCGACCATGCGGGCATCGCGACGCAGATCGTGGTCGAGCGCCAGCTCGATGCGCAAAAGATCTCACGCCATGACCTCGGCCGCGAAAAATTCCTCGAGAAGGTATGGCAGTGGAAGGAGCATTCGGGCTCGACCATCACCGGCCAGATGCGCCGCATGGGTGCATCGACCGACTGGAGCCGCGAATACTTCACGATGGACCCGAAAATGTCCAAGGCTGTCACCGAAGTCTTCGTTCGCCTGTATGAGCAGGGCCTGATCTATCGCGGCAAGCGCCTCGTGAACTGGGACCCGGTGCTGGGCACCGCGGTATCCGACCTTGAGGTGGTATCGGAAGAAGAAGACGGCAGCATGTGGCATATCCGCTATCCGTTCGTGGATGGCAGCGGCCACCTGACCGTGGCCACCACGCGCCCCGAGACCTTGCTGGGCGACGTCGCCGTGGCCATCGACCCGACCGACGAACGTTATGCGCATCTGGTTGGCAAGCTGCTGAAGCTGCCGCTGACGGAACGCGAGATCCCGGTCATCGCCGACAGCTACGTCGACAAGGCCTTTGGTACCGGCTGCGTGAAGATCACGCCGGCGCACGACTTCAATGATTACGCCGTCGGCCAGCGCCACAACATGCCGCAGATCAGCATCTTCACGCTGGACGCGAAGATCAATGACAACGCACCGGCCGCTTACCGCGGCATGGACCGCTTCGCAGCGCGCAAGCAGATCGT
>CAZCDW010000246.1:1718-3481 GCA_964497485.1 uncultured Bifidobacterium sp. | reverse complement strand
ATTGCGTGCCGCACTCGCCGGTGGCGTTACCAGCCTGCTGTGCCCGCCCGACACCGACCCGGTGCTCGACGAGCCGGGCCTGGTCGAGATGCTGGTGCATCGCGCGCGCAGCCTGAACCAGTCGCATGTGTATCCGCTCGGCGCGCTGACCGTAGGCCTGAAAGGCAAAGAACTGACCGAGATGGCCGAGCTGACCGAGGCCGGCTGCGTCGGCTTCTCGCAGGCCGAAGCGACCATAGAAGACAGCACGGTGATGATGCGCGCGCTGCAGTATGCGCAGACCTTTGGCTACACCGTATGGCTGCGCCCGCAGGATGCGCACCTTGGCAAGGGTGGCGTCGCGCACAGCGGACCGCTGGCGTCGCGTCTCGGCCTGTCCGGCGTGCCGGTGCTCAGCGAGACGATCGCGCTGCACACCATCATCGAACTGGTGCGTGCGACTGGCGCGCGCGTGCACATCTGCCGCATCTCATCGGGTGCCGGCATAGCCCTGATCCGCAATGCACGCGCCGAAGGCTTGCCCGTCAGCTGCGACGTCGGCGCACATCACATCCATCTGACCGACAACGACATCGGCTTCTTCGACCCGAACGCGCGCCTGACGCCGCCGCTGCGCAGCCAGCGCGACCGCGACGCGATCCGCGCCGGCCTGCTCGATGGCACGATTTCCGCGATCTGCTCCGACCATACGCCGGTCGACGACGACGAAAAGCTGCTGCCCTTTGGCGAAGCGTCGCCCGGCGCCACGGGCCTGGAGCTTCTTCTGTCGCTGGCCCTGAAGTGGGCGGAAGAATCGGCGCCCGGCAAGGACGCGCTCGCCACCGCGCTGGCGCGCATCACCTGCGATGCCGCCGGCGTTGCCGGTCTCGATGCGGGCAAGCTCGTCGTCGGTGGCGCTGCCGACATCTGCGTGTTCGATCCGGCCGTGCGCTGGAAGGTCGAAGCTGCCGCGCTGCAAAGCCAGGGCAAGCACACGCCTTTCCTCGGCTATGAGCTGCAGGGCCAGGTGCGGCACACCTTCGTGTCCGGCCGCCTCGCGTACAGCAGGACGTAAGCGTGCCGCTGTTCTCGCTGGCGCGTCTTGCGCTGCACCTGTTCGTCGGTCTGTGGAAGGTCGGCGTGTTGTTTCCCTTCCTCGGCGCCGCCGCCCGCGAGCGGCGCGTGCAGCGCTGGTCGAAGCAGCTGGTCGCAATCTGCGGCGTCGCCGTGAAGGTGGATGACAGCCTGCTGGCGGCGCCAGTGTCGCCGGCGCTGATCATCTGCAACCATATTTCCTGGCTGGATATCTTCGTGATCAACTCGGTGCACCCATGCCGCTTTGTCGCGAAGTCCGATATCCGCGGCTGGCCCCTGATTGGCTGGTTGTGCGAGCACACCGGTACGATCTTCATCGCACGCGGCAAGGCGCGCGACGTGCGCCGCATCTACGAAGGTCTGGTGAAGAGCATCCATGATGGCGAACGTGTCGCCTTCTTCCCCGAGGGCACGACCGCGCCGCAGGGCACGGTGCTGCCTTTCCATGCCAACCTGTTCGAGGCCGCGATCGAGGCGCAGGTACCGGTGCAGCCGTATGCGATTCGCTATGTGGATGCCGATGGCAGCCTGCATCGTGATGCCGACTTCATCGGCGAGATGACTTTCCTCGACAGCGTGATCGCGATCATGAAATCGGGCGGCATGCATGCCGAACTGATCCGCGTGCCGTCGATATCGACCCAAGGCGCGCACCGACGTGAGCTGGCGCGCGATGCCCATGACGCAGT
>CAZCDW010000246.1:0-1618 GCA_964497485.1 uncultured Bifidobacterium sp. | reverse complement strand
CGGATTGGCCGCCAGCCGCAATGCGCTGAGCTTGCCACCCCACACACAGCCGGTATCCAGTCCCAGCAGTTTGTCTTGCTGTACCAGCCCCAGCGTCGACCAGTGGCCGAAGACCACCGTGTCGTTCGCGGTGCGCCGGCCCGGCACCTCGAACCAGGGCAGGTAGCCTGTCGGCGGCGCACCTGGGCCTTCCTTGGTCTGGAATTCCATTTGTCCGTCGGCGCTGCAGAAGCGCAGCCGTGTCATTGCATTGACGATGCAGCGCAGCCGGTCCGCACCTTTCAAGTCATCCGACCAGCGTGAAGGTTCATTGCCATACATGGTGCGCAGGAAGTCCACCCAGTACGCGCCCTGCAGCATCGCTTCGACCTCGCGCGACAGCATGACCGCCTGCTCCGCTGACCATGCCGGCAGTAGGCCCGCATGCACGATCAGGTGGCCGTCGACGATGCGTGCCAGCGGCTGCCGGCGCAACCAGCTCAGCAGTTCGTCGCGATCCGGTGCGTGAAGGATGTCGTCCAGCGTGTCGCCCTTGCCCGGTGCGCGTATGCCTTGCGACACCGCCAGCAGGTGCAGGTCATGATTGCCCAGCACGCACAGCGCGCGTTCGCCGAGGGACATCAGCCGGCGCAGCGTCTGCAGCGATGCGGGGCCGCGATTGACAATGTCGCCGACGAAAATCAGTTGCGCGCCGGGTGATACCGCATCGATGCGATCAAGCAGCAAGTCCAGCTGGGCGGCGCAACCTTGCAGGTCGCCGATGGCGTAGGTGTGCATGAAGGGAAGAATCCGGAAGCCGCGAGTACGGATAAAGCGCCATTATACGGAGCGGCTGCGGTGCTCATTCGTTGCCAAAGCGGTGATCTGGCATCGCTGTCGCGTACAATGCGCGCAGCGCATCGGCTGAGGGGCTGGTGCCTTTGCTACAGAACTTGTAACACTCTCCGTGATCCCTGAACTGCTAGGAAGCACATGATCCTCGTCACCGGCGGTGCCGGCTTCATTGGCTCGAATTTCGTGCTGGACTGGCTGAAGGCCAGCGATGAGCCCGTCATCAATCTCGACAAACTGACTTACGCGGGCAACCCGGACAACCTCGTGTCACTTGACGGTGATGCGCGCCACCAGCTGGTGCAGGGCGATATCTGCGACCGTGAACTGCTGGCCTCGCTGCTGGCAAAGCACCAGCCGCGCGCGATCGTTCATTTCGCCGCCGAGAGCCATGTCGACCGCTCCATCCATGGGCCAGGTGAGTTCATCCAGACCAACATCGTCGGCACCTACCAGCTGCTCGAATCCGTCAGGGCTTACTGGAGCGGCCTGCCATCAGCAGAGGAGGGGAACCCTTCTGCAAGCGATGCCCCTGCAAAGGCAGGGTTCCGCTTCCTGCATGTGTCCACCGACGAGGTCTACGGCAGCCTGGGCGAGGGCGTTGTCCAAAAGGACCTTCTTCTGGTTTTTGGCGTGTTATTAGAGGAGGGTCTATTGAACAAAAGGCTAAAGATTGTTTGATAACAGATCGTCAAATTGCTAATCCCAAAAACATAGATTCAGTATTAGGTTTTCGAGTTGTCCAATTAAAATAATTTGTCACATAGAATTAAAAGACAAGTATCAT
>CAZCDW010000245.1:0-3498 GCA_964497485.1 uncultured Bifidobacterium sp. | reverse complement strand
GGTACAACCCGCTTCGGCAGTCAGCGTGTCGTTGATGGGATCGACCGCACGGATACGATTCAATCGTGACAGCGATAGCACCACCGCAGTGCCACTATGGTCGGGCACACTGCCAAGCACCAAGCCGGTATTCCCACCTTGCGGCACGATCGGGACGCGATACTGTACGCATAACTGCACCAGCGCCGCCACTTCGTCGGTTGAAGCGGGCCGCAGAACTGCGCGCGCATGGCCAGTGAATCGGCGTCGCCAGTCGGTCAGATAGCCCGCCATGTCGTCGCCTGTTAGTACATTCGGCGCGCCAATGCGGTGCGTGCACTGCGTTAGAAATTCATCGCTCATGGGGCTCGGCCGCGCGCTGCAAGGCCTCATGCGCGAGCCGTTTTGCTTCGCGCTTGTAAGGCCGCAGGAAGAAAATAGCGGCGAAAAAATATAGCGTAGAGAATAAGATCTCGCCGCCCGCGAGTAACTGAGACATACCTTGCTCGCTCCAGGCGCGAACAACGCCCTCGGTGAAGTACATCAGCACCATCATCGATGCCCATTGCATGGTGTAGACATTGCGACGCAAGGTGCCTGGCAGCGGTGCCAGCAGAGGCAGCGCCTTCAGCACCATCCACGAGCCACCCGGGCGCAGCGGCGCGAGGACTAATTCCCATAGTACGCACAACACGATCAGCAGAGTTAAGCTGGTACTCGCAAGTTGATGCAGTCGATGTTGTGCTGGTGTGGTTTCCATCGCTCAGTCCTGATGCAGGCGAGCTGCAGTATGTGCCAGCCGCTTGCCAAGTGCGATGGCAAGCGTGCGGGTATCGTCGCTCAGCGCTTGATCGCCTTTGACGCCCGACCAGTGGGTCGCACCATACGGCGAACCGCCCGAACCGGTCGTCATCAACGAAGCTTCGGTATAGGGCAGGCCGACGATCAGCATGCCGTGATGCAGCAGCGGCAGCATCATGGACGTCAGCGTCGTCTCCTGGCCGCCATGCAGGCTGCCGGTAGACGTGAACACGCAGGCCGGCTTGCCGGCCAGCGTGCCGGACAGCCATTCGGCGCTGGTGCCGTCGAGGAAGTACTTCAGGGCGGCGGCCATGTTGCCGAAGCGCGTGGGGGAGCCGAGCGCCAGCCCGGCACATTCCTGCAGGTCGGATAGTTCGACATAGGGCGCACCTGAGGCAGGCACGGCTGCCTCGGTGGCTTCGATGACGGTCGATACCGCCGGCACTGTGCGCAGTACCGCTTCACAGCCCGACACGGATTCAATACCTTGCGCGATATGTTCGGCAAGCTTGCGTGTCGCACCGTTGCGCGAGTAGTAAAGCACCAGCAGTTTGATCATGGGCAGGGACATGGCTTGGTATTATAGGGGCGATGAGCCCAACGTCACCCCGACCCGCTTCCGCCTCGTCGCATTCATCGTCATCCGCTGCATCGTCACCGTCACCGGCAGCCTTAGCATCATCCGGTGCTGCAAGGCGCTGGTCGCGCGCGCAGATGCGTGATTTGCTGTTGTTCGTGATGCGCCGGCTGCGCGAAGAACGCCTGCCCGAAGTGGCGGGCAGCCTGACCTTCACGACCGTACTGGCGCTGGTGCCGGTGCTGACCATCGCCTTCGCGATCTTCACCACCTTCCCACTGTTCACGACTTTCCGAGAATCGCTGGAAGCCTATTTCGTGCAGTCACTGATGCCCAAGGGCATAGCCAACACGATCCTCGATTACCTGAGTCAGTTCTCGGCCAAGGCCAGCCGCTTGTCTGCCCTCGGTGCGATATTCCTGATCGTCACCGCCATCATGATGTTCGGAACCGTCGATCGTACGCTGAACCGCATCTGGCGGGTCACGACGCCGCGTCCCTTCGTGCAGCGCATGGTGATCTACTGGGCCGTGATGAGTTTCGGCCCCTTGCTGATCGGCGCATCCGTCACGGCCGCGTCGGAACTGCTGCCGCTTAGCCCTGCCAGTGCGCGCGACTGGCATCTGCTGCGCGCAAGCTTCACTTTGCTGGTCTCGATCACGCTGTCGACACTTGCCTTCGCGCTGCTGTACCTGACGGTGCCGAATCGCTTTGTCGACTGGCGCGAGGCATTGACCGGCGGTCTGGTGGCAGCGATCGGCTTCGAGATCACGCGGCGCGGTTTCGCGTTCTCGATCAATCTGGGCGGTGGTTATCGCGCGATCTATGGAGCGCTGTCGGCGGTACCTGTTTTCCTGATCTGGATTTACCTGTTCTGGCTGATCACGTTACTGGGCGCTGCCGTGGCGGCCGCCTTGCCGGTGGTGCGCTATGAGCGCTGGTGGCATCGCGCGGCGCCGGGCAGCGCTTTCCTTGATGCGATGGCTGTCATCCAGGTATTGGTCGACGCGCGTGCCGGCCACGGGGCTGTCGATGCATTGAAGATACGCGAGCTCACACACCTCGGGTTCGAAGAATCGGAAGCCTTGCTGCAGCGTATGCTGGACGCCGGCTGGGTCGGCCGTATTCGTGCCGAACGCCAGCCGGGCCTGCACTGGCGGCGACGCTCGCAGAAGCGGCAGGAACGCTGGGCCTGGCTCGCCAATCCCGGCAAGCTGACGCTGGCCGACGTGTTCCGCCGTTTCGCGTTCGAACCGTTGCCGCAATCGGCGCTTGCCGGTCGTGTCGCGCAAGTGGTCGACAACGGCCTTGGCATGACGCTGGACGATTATTTCAAGTCCCTCGAAGCCCGGGCCTGACTCGAGGCTGAATCAAGACTGATCAAGGCCGGGTCCTCGTGCAGGGCATGCTCAGGCGGTGACAGCGCGCAATGCGCTGCCGGCAAATGCGAACAGCGCATCGAGAACCCGGTCGGGCTGCTCTGCCATCAGCGCATGGCCACAAGCCTCCAGCTTCACCACTTGCGAATGCGGCAGCTGCGCCTGCAGCGTTGCCGCGGCCTTCGCCGGCGTCATCATGTCTTTCAGGCCCAGCAGGAACAGTGCGGCACAGCCTTGTGCCGCCAGCGAGGCTGCTGCCTGTTCGCCATTGGCGTAGGCATTGCAGGCCGAGAAGTCGGTGAAGAACACTTTTTCCGGATTGCGCTGCGACACGCGCTGCATCAATCGGCGACTGCCGCCGGGGACGTAGAAACCGGGGCCGGGTGCGGAGGGCTTCTGCGCGATCGATGAATGCGACCAGATGTTGACCATATCGATCGCTGCCGGCTCGCGGTCACGTGCTGCCTCCAGCAGCGCCGTCGATACCTTCATCGGATAGGCAGTGCCGACCAACGCAACACCGGCCACACGCTTCGCTTGCCGCGACGCCGCCTCCAGCGCAATCAACGAGCCCATGCTGTGGCCGATCAGGACGGCCTTCTGCACGCCTGCCGCATCGAGCAGTGCATTCAGCCAGTCAGCCATGGCTTCGACGCTGGACAAGGCGTGGCCGTCGCTGCGGCCATGGCCGGGCAGGTCGACCGCCCACACCGAAAAGCCGTAGTGCGCGAAATAACCCGTCTGCAAGCCCCACACAGAATG
>CAZCDW010000244.1:0-3504 GCA_964497485.1 uncultured Bifidobacterium sp. | reverse complement strand
CAGGATATGCGCGTTCTCGAGGCCGCGCATCGAGTGCACGATTTCCAGTTGCACATCGAACGGCAGGCTGGTGGAGATGCCGTTGGGGTAGAACTCATGGGTGGTCAGGCCCTCCGGTTCAAGGAAGATCTGGTGCGCATCCTTGTCGGCAAAGCGGTGGATCTTGTCCTCGATGGACGGGCAGTAGCGCGGACCGACGCCCTCAATCAGTCCTGTGAACATCGGACTACGGTCGAGCGCACCACGAATGATGTCGTGCGTGCGCTGGTTGGTATGCGTGACCCAGCAGGGTAACTGGCGCGGGTGCATTGCGGCCGAACCCATTACCGAAAACACCGGCACAGGATCAAGATCGCCGGGCTGCTCGGCCATCACCGAAAAATCGATAGTGCGACCGTCAATGCGTGGCGGCGTGCCGGTTTTCAGCCGGCCTTGCGGCAGCTTCAGCTCTTTCAGGCGTGCAGACAGCGACACAGCCGGCGGGTCGCCGGCGCGGCCACCCGCATAATTGTTCAATCCGACGTGGATTTTGCCGTCGAGGAAAGTCCCCGCTGTCAGCACGACCGCCCGGGAGTGGAAACGGATGCCGACCTGAGTCACCGCACCGACCACGCGATCACCCTCCACCATCAGATCATCGACCGCCTGCTGGAACAGCCACAGGTTGGGCTGGTTTTCGAGACGACTGCGAATCGCCGCCTTGTACAGAATACGATCCGCCTGCGCACGCGTCGCGCGCACGGCCGGCCCCTTGGAAGAGTTCAGGATGCGAAACTGTATGCCGCCTTCGTCGGTGGCGATTGCCATCGCGCCGCCCAGCGCATCGACCTCCCGCACCAGATGGCCCTTGCCGATGCCGCCAATCGACGGATTGCAGGACATCTGCCCCAAGGTCTCGATGTTATGCGTGAGCAGCAGCGTTTTTTGGCCGGTTCGGGCCGCCGCGAGCGCCGCCTCAGTGCCGGCATGGCCGCCACCAACAACGATGACATCAAATACAGTGGGGAAATCCATGAGATGGGACAGAACTTGGGTGGTGCGGAGCGTGGATTATAAAGGGATTTGTTTCACGTGGAACGCAAGACTAGCCAGGGACAGATGCAAATTCCGGGATCTGGCTCGCGGATGCGGGCGCCATCGCGATTAGCTTCTCCCGGTGAAACAAGCGGCGTCTCCCAGAAAAACAAGGCTTGTGCCGGCCTCCCTTCCCTTTGCACTTGCTGCGAGGATGTTTCACGTGAAACCGTTGCTCCTGCCGGAGCCCTGCTCTTCTCCGGGCCCGCCATCTGTGTGCGTCGCCGGCTGATGGATCGTCAAATCCGGGGAGCTTTCGCCATGCCGGATCCGCGCCTTACCAAAGGAACGCGTCGTAGCCGGTCTTCAAGATCAATGCACTTAATACCAGCAGGAACAGCGCCCGGATCAAGCGCGACCCGCCCTTCAATGCAAGCCGGGTTCCCAGCATCGAGCCTGCGACATTGCAGACGGCCATCCACAGGGCGAGTTGCCACAGCGTCTGGGCAGTCGGCAGGAACCAAGCCAGTGCAGCAAGGTTGCAAGCGACATTGACCAGCTTGGCCAGCGCTGATGCGCGCAGGAAGTCGAGCCCGAATCCGCGGATGAAAGCGAAGATCAGGAAGCTGCCCGTGCCCGGCCCGAAGAAACCATCGTAGAAGCCCACCCCCATGCCAACCAAAGCCGCCCTTACCCGTTTGCTTCGGCCCCGACACGTAGGCTGATACTCCGCCCCGAAATCGCGCCTGCGCAACACATAGACGGCGACCAGCAACAGGATCAAGGGCAACAACTTCCGGAAGATCTCCGGCGGGAAGATCGTAATCGCGTACGCACCAGCAAACGCAAAGGTCAGCGCGGCCAGCGATGCGGGCAACGCAATCTCCCAATCAATCGCAATTTGTCGTGCGTAATTGCGGGCCGCTACCGCCGTGCCCCAGACACTGGACAGCTTGTTGGTGCCGAACAAGGTTGGCGGTGGCAGCTGGGGGAAAGCTGCGAACAAAGCCGGCACCTGGATCAGGCCGCCACCGCCAGCAACCGCATCGACGAGGCCCGCGAACGCGCCGGCCAGGCCCAACATCAACCACAACGAAGGATCGAGCGCCATTTACAGCGCGGTCACGCCGATGTTGTTAGTGATTACTATCTCACAAATCATTGATTTTCCTGGATTAGGAAGATCCCATGGCCTGTACCGGGCAGGCTGTTTCACTGCCCAAACATCATGAGCGCAGCACGCCGGGGTTATCGCATCGGCCCGACCGCTCAAGGGACCGGCAACCCAGCGCCCTTTGGCTGTCAGTATGACCCCGACATTCCCTCATCAGCGCGCATCAGCACGGATCAGGTCCGCCGCGTGCTCGGCAATCATGATGGTCGGCGAGTTGCAGTTGCCCGAGGTGATGAAAGGCATGACTGACGCATCGACGACCCGCAAACCAGACACGCCGCGCACACGCAATTCGCTGTCGACCACCGCCATCGCATCATCAGCACGGCCCATCTTGCAGGTGCCGACGGGATGGAAAATGGTGGTGCCAATGTCGCCCGACGCCTGCGCGAGTTGTTCGTCGGTTTCCCATTGCACGCCCGGCTTGTACTCTTGCGGCGCATAGCGCTGCAAGGCCGGCGCTGCGGCAATACGGCGGGTCAGCCGCAGCGAGTCCGCAGCGACCTTACGGTCTTCTGGCGTCGACAGGTAATTGGTCGTGATCTTTGGCGCGCTGTGAGGATCAGCACTCGCGATGCGCACATGACCACGCGCGGTCGGACGCAGGTTGCAGACGCTGGCAGTGAATGCCGGAAAGCTGTGCAGAGGCTCGCCGAAACGATCAAGCGACAGCGGCTGCACGTGGTACTGGATGTTGGCAGTCGGCTGCGAGGGATCGGAGCGCGTGAACAATCCGAGCTGCGACGGCGCCATCGCCATCGGTCCGCTGCGGGTCAACGCATATTCCAGGCCAATGCGAAGCTTTCCATGCCAGCTGTTGGCGAGCGTGTTAAGCGTCTTCACGCCCTGCACCTTGAACACCATCCGTATCTGCAAATGGTCTTGCAGGTTCTCGCCGACTCCCGGCAGTTCAACCTGGGGTCGTATCCCGTGCTGCGCCAGTAGTGATGCCGGGCCGACGCCCGACAACTGCAGGATCTGCGGCGAGCCGATCGCGCCCGCACTGAGCACGGTCTCGCGTGTGCTGGTGGCAGACCAGTGCTGGCCGCCGCCGGTGAATTCGACGCCGGTACAGCGTGTACGGCCGTCTTCGGTGGAAAGCAATAGCTTCTGCACATGACAACCGGTCATGATTGTCAGGTTACCGCGTTGTGCAGCCGTGCGCAGGAAGGCCTTTGCGGTATTCCAGCGTATGCCGCTCTTCTGGTTGACCTCGAAATAGCCGCAGCCTTCGTTGTCGCCGGTGTTGAAATCCTCAGAGTTCGGGATACCTGTTTCGCGCGCCGCTTCGCGAAATGCGTCGAGGATGTCCCAGC
>CAZCDW010000243.1:765-3537 GCA_964497485.1 uncultured Bifidobacterium sp. | reverse complement strand
GACACGGCGATGCGTGATGGTCGCATCAAGGCCGGCCAGCACCTGATGATGGAAGGCGTGGGCGGTGGCTTTACCTGGGGCGCCGTGCTTGCACGCGTCTGATGCATGACCCGGCAGGTTAACCACCAACGACCAGACAACAACCTTTACCTGACAACGACATGAGCTCACTCGCATTCGTCTTCCCCGGCCAGGGTTCGCAGGCGATCGGCATGCTGAACGGCTTTGCCGGCAACGCGGTCGTCGCCGACACCATCGCGGAAGCGTCCGACGCACTGAAGGTCGATCTCGGCAAAATGATCGCCGAGGGCCCGAAGGAAGACCTCGACCTCACCACCAACACCCAACCCGTCATGCTGGCCTGCGCGGTTGCGTTCTATCGCGCATGGAGCGCTGCCGGTGGCGCGACGCCAGCCATCGTCGCAGGGCACAGCCTCGGCGAATATTCGGCGCTGGTCGCTGCCGGCGTGATCGATTTCAGGGATGCGGTGCCGCTGGTGCGCTTCCGCGCGCAGGCGATGCAGGAAGCGGTGCCGGTCGGGCAGGGCGGCATGGCCGCCATTCTCGGCCTGTCGGACGACGATGTGCGCGCTGCGTGCGTCGAAGCCGCGCAGGGCGACGTCGTCGAGCCTGTCAACTTCAACGCACCGGCGCAGGTCGTGATTGCCGGCCACAAGGCCGCCGTCGAGCGCGCGTGCGAGGCCGCGAGAGCGAACGGCGCGAAGCGTGCGCTGCCGCTGCCGGTGTCTGCACCTTTCCATTCGTCGTTGCTGAAGCCGGCGTCGGATCGCCTGCGCGACTATCTGGCGAACGTGAATTTCAACGCGCCGAAGATCGAGCTGATCAACAACGTTGATGTTGCGATCGTCAGCGATCCGGCAGCGATCAAGGATGCCCTGGTGCGTCAGGCGGCAAGCCCGGTGCGCTGGGTCGAATCGGTGAACAAGATGGCGGCGATGGGCGTGACCCGCGTCGTCGAGTGCGGGCCGGGCAAGGTGTTGACCGGTCTCGTCAAACGTATCAATGGCGAACTGACGGGCGAGGCCATCGTGGATCAGGCATCGTTGGACGCCGCATTGGAGGCAGGCAAGTGATGAACCGTGCATCTTCCCTCGAAAAACAAGTCGCACTGGTGACCGGTGCATCGCGTGGCATCGGTCGTGCGATCGCTGTCGAGCTTGCGAAGCGGGGCGCGACCGTGATCGGCACCGCCACCACCGAAGCCGGTGCTGCCGCAATCACTGAATATCTGCACGCCCTACGTGCCGATGCCGGCCATGGCGCGGTACTGAACGTGACCGATGCGGAACAGTCGAATGCGCTGATCGAAGAGATTGGCAAGCAGCATGGTGGCGTCAGCATCCTGGTCAACAATGCCGGCATCACGCAAGACCAGCTCGCGATGCGCATGAAAGATGAAGAGTGGGATGCGGTGATTGCGACCAACCTGACTGCCGTCGGCCGCCTGTCGCGTTCGGTATTGCGCGGCATGATGAAGGCCAAGCACGGCCGCATCATCAGCATCACTTCGGTGGTGGGTTCGGCCGGTAATCCGGGCCAGATGAATTACGCTGCCGCAAAGGCGGGTGTCGCCGGCATGAGCCGCGCGCTGGCACGCGAGATCGGCAGCCGCAATATCACCGTCAACTGCGTGGCCCCCGGCTTCATCGACACCGACATGACCAAGGCGCTGAACGAGCAGCAAGTCGCTGCGCTGCTGCAACAGATCCCGGCTGGCCGCTTTGGCATGCCCGAGGATATCGCAGCTGCGGTGGCCTTCCTGGCTTCGGATGACGCCGCTTACATCACCGGCACCACGCTGCACGTTAACGGCGGTATGTATATGTCCGGTGGCTGATTGTCAGTCGAAAAACGTTCCCGGCTAGGAGCTTTCCGGCGCTGTTTTGGAGACTTCCTAGCCGTTAGTAAAAGCAAAAGCCAAAACTTAAGTTTCACCGCGCAAACCTGCTAAAATGCGCGCACTTTACGTATAACCACCCACTGGAGGACCCTGATGTCTGACATCGAATCCCGCGTCAAGAAAATCGTTGCCGAACAACTCGGTGTCTCTGAAGCAGACATCAAGAACGAGTCGTCTTTTGTTGATGACCTCGGCGCTGACTCCCTCGACACGGTTGAACTGGTGATGGCTCTCGAAGACGAATTCGAGATGGAGATCCCGGACGAGCAAGCCGAGAAAATCACCACCGTTCAGCAAGCCATCGATTACGCCAAGGCTCACGTCAAGGCCTGAGATTCCGACGAAACGTGCCGCCTAGCGCGGCACGTTTCGCATCGCGAATCTTTTTTCGTTTTCAGGAGCACCGTTTGACCCGCCCCAATCGTCGCCGCGTCGTTGTCACCGGACTCGGATGCGTTTCTCCCGTCGGTAATACCATTGCCGATGCATGGCAGTCGCTGCTGGCCGGCCAGTCCGGCATTGCCACCATCACCAAGTTTGACGCCAGCGCGTTTTCCACGACCTTTGCCGGCGAGGTGAAGGGTTTCAATGTCGAGGATTACATGCCCGGCAAGGAAGCGCGCCACATGGACACCTTCATCCACTACGGGATGGCGGCGGCTATCCAGGCGGTGCGTGACGCGGGCCTGCCCACCAACGACGCGCTGACCGAAGAGACGGCCGAGCGCATCGGCTGCATGGTCGGCTCGGGCATCGGCGGGCTGCCGATGATCGAGCAGACCGACGGCGAATACCGCGAGCGCGGCCCGCGCCGCATTTCGCCGTTCTTCGTGCCGGCCTCGATCATCAAC
>CAZCDW010000243.1:0-755 GCA_964497485.1 uncultured Bifidobacterium sp. | reverse complement strand
AGGATTACATGCCCGGCAAGGAAGCGCGCCACATGGATACCTTCATCCATTATGGGATGGCGGCGGGCATACAGGCCATGCAGGACTGCGGCCTCGAAGTGACCGAAGCCAATGCCGAGCGTATCGGCGTGATGGTCGGCTCGGGCATCGGCGGCCTGCCGATGATCGAAGAGACCCATGCAGAACTGACCAAGCGCGGACCGCGCCGGATCAGTCCCTTCTTCGTGCCGGCATCGATCATCAACATGATCTCCGGCCATCTGTCGATCAAATACGGCCTCAAGGGCCCGAACCTCGCGATCGTGACGGCTTGTACAACCGGCCTGCACTGCATCGGCGAGGCCGGCCGCCTGATTGAATACGGTGATGCCGACGTGATGATCGCCGGCGGCGCCGAATCCACGGTGTCGCCGCTGGGCGTGGGCGGCTTTGCCGCCATGCGCGCGCTGTCCACGCGCAACGACGACCCCAAAACGGCCTCCCGCCCCTGGGACAAGGACCGCGACGGCTTCGTGCTGGGCGAGGGTGCCGGCGTGTTGGTGCTCGAAGAATACGAGCGTGCGAAAGCACGCGGCGCGAAGATCTATGCGGAATTGCTCGGCTTCGGCATGAGCGCCGATGCGCACCACATGACTGCACCGCTGGAAGATGGCGATGGCGCCCGTCGCTGCATGATCTCCGCGATGCGCAATGCCGGCGTCAATGCCGACCAGATCGATTATGTGAACGCGCATGGCACGTCGACCCCCTTGGGC
>CAZCDW010000242.1:0-3583 GCA_964497485.1 uncultured Bifidobacterium sp. | reverse complement strand
CGGTTTGCGTTGATGAGGTCGCTAAGGTCTATGAGGCTTAGTTGACCAGGCCGCCTTTGGCTTCCAGCTTCAGGACGTCTTCCAGCTCGGCGTCCTTCGACTGATAGCACTCGGTCAGGGTCTTGAAGCCACCCTTTTGCAGCAGCGCTGCGCGACCTTTGTGGTTAGGCTGGTGACGCTCGCCGGTGCCGAAGTACCAGGGCGCGCACATCATGTCGCTCTTGTAGTTCTTAGTTGCGACGATGGCCTGATAAGCCGACTTGCGATCGACGTTGCCCTTGATCGACAGCAGCGCATCGGTGGTGACTTTCGCAGCCAGGAAGCCGGCCTGCGAGAAGGTGTCGCGCGGATCCTTCTTGTCGCCGAACTTGTCCATGATGGCCTTCCAGTTCGTGTTGTCCGGACCGGTGCCGTCCATCGGCTCGAGCTCCATGTGCACATACAGCTTGTCGTGCCAGTACTTGCCGACGGCCTTCGGCATTTCAGCGTGGTAGGCCGAGGTCGGCAGGCCCCACTTCATGCTCTTGCCCAGATCCTGCTGTTCTGCTGCGGTCAGGATAGGCAGCATCATGCCGCGCGGCATGCCGAGCACGACGCCTTCCGATTTTGCAGCCGCGACCTGCAGTGCAATCGCGTTGCCGTCCAGTTGGCCCGGATCGAAGATCACGGTCTTGACCGGGATCTTGTTGGCCTTGCCGTAGGACTCGACGCCGCCGCAGACCCAGTCGCCGAAGCCCGGGATGCCCGGTGCGACGCAGGTCAGGCTCTTGAGCTTGAAGGTCTCGGTGATGTACTGAGCAGCACCCAGCGTCGACTGGCGCGGGCCTTGGTTGAACGAGATGTAGTTCTTGCCGAAGAAGCAGGCGCGCGGCACGCCGACGCCCGACACCGATGCGACGCCTTCCTTCGCATACAGGTCATTGTTGGCACCGCACTCGACGAACGAGGACGAACCGGCCATCGCGACGACCTTGGTGTCCTTGACCAGCTTGTTGGCCGCTTGCGAGGCGACTTCCGGGTTCCAGGTGTCATCCTGCACGGTGTACTGGATAGGACGGCCGTTGATGCCGCCGTTCGCATTCACGCAGTTGAAATAGGCCTGCGCCGAACGAGCCGACGAGGAGAAGTCTTCAGGGCCGGTCTTGCCGACGATGGCGCCGATCTGGATCGGTTCGCCGCTGGCTTTCTTGCCGTTGCCGAGGCCGCACTTGTCCTGGGCCATGGCACCGGATGCCATCATGCCGAGGGCCACAGCCAGTGCGCCGCCGAGGTAGGTGGTCTTCTTCATCTGTTGCTGTCTCCGTTCATTGTTATGACTACTGACGGTCCCAATCACTGCACGCTTCGCCGTCGGGTCCGTAAGGACGGCAAGGCGTTGCGACGCTCCTGCGGGAAGAGGAGTTAACCGCAGGAGCCTCGCAATCCCTCCAACCCGGGAGTCCTGAAACGCAGCACCGACTTGTGGCCGAAGCCATGGTCAGCCAGCGTCTTGTCCATCTTTGGCGTGAACATCACATCGCCGCGGAACCATTGCACCCGCGACCAGTCGATAAGGCCGAACTCGGGGTGCTCGCCGTATAGTTTGTGCAGCACTTTTTTCTGCAGGTGCTCGAACGTGGTGTCGAGCGGCAGTGCGAGTACGACCGGCGCCGCGAACATCATGTGCTCGTCCCAGCCGATGTACAGCAAGGGCTCGGCGAAGCGTGCCGCACTGTCATGCGATGCATGTCTGTCATTGCCGATTGCGGTGACGCTCATAGCTGGGCCTCCTTCATGTCCTGTCCGCCGCCCCAGGTCTCGAAGTTCTGCGCATCTTCGGAATGCTTGAATTCACCAGTGTCACGGGCGAGGTCGACACCGATTTCTGCCAGCGAAGCCTGCAGCGGGTCAGCCGCCGGCTCGGCGCGCTGCGCATGCAGGATCTCGTGCGAGGGCAGTTTCGATTGCAGGTACTTTTCCGGCTCGTGCTCGAAGATCTGCTGGCAGGGATCGCTGCAGAAATGGAAGCGCTCGCCGGCATGCTCGGTCTCGCGGTAAGCGATCCAGCGCGGATTGCCGGCTTCGGTAAACATCATCGGCTGCTGGCACACCTGGCACTGCATCGGCAGCGCGCGGTTGTAATAGCGATGGCCGCTCGCTTCGCGCTGCGCGTAGTACGCCAGGCGCGGGCGATACCAGCGGTCGAAGCTGTCCGGGTACTTGCGGTCCAGCCAGGCCAGTTCATCGCTCTGCGGCACCCAGGTATGGAAGGCCACTGCCTGTCCATAACCGTAGAAAGCATTCCAGGCCTGATGGCTCAGGTGATCCTTCGCATCGCAGGCCTGCTGCCAGCCGGTCGGCAGCGTCAGGCCATAGGGCGCGAGCTCGGCGAACAGTTCCGTGACCGGCGCTTCGACGAATTCATTCCAGGCTTCCTTGAAGCTGGAGATACGCTTGGGCAGCATGTAGTCCTGCAGCATCGCGACCAGCGGCATCAGGCGGAAGCTGCGCCAGAACCACTTGTCGATCCAGCGCTGTACGATGGGCGCATTGGCCGGGTCTTGCTGCAGCAGGAATTTGACAGCGGCCACGCCCAGTGCCTTGTGGCGGGTAGTGTCGGCATGTGCGGAGAAGCTGGCCGGCACCAGCGACAGGTCGCCGTTGTGGGCGGCGGCGCTCATCACTGACACGAACAGCGTATCGGACAGCAGTCGGTCGAAGCCGAAGCTGATCGCGACCAGCAGCTCGAAAGGGCCGGCGGTGGCGGCGTCTTCGGCGAAGCTCTTCACCGGTGCCAGGTACCAGGCTTGCTCATACCAGCGCGGCGTGTCATGCAGGCCATTGAAATACTTGTTGTAGACCGATGCAGCGTGGACTTCGAGCTGCGAATGGCGCAATTCCTCCGATGCCTGCAGCATCGTTGCAATCCGCAGCGCGTCACCCGGCAGGTTGCGTGCGGCGACCGCGAACGCGCGATGCAGCGTGTACTTCATCGGCGAGAATGCCTGCAGCATCAGCTTTACCGCATTCACATAGCGCGCATCGGAGACGCCGATCTGGCCATTGTTTTGGGCGAAGGCGTCCATCACTGCATACAGGCGGCGCTCTTTCTCGCCTTGCTGACGCCACCAGACGTCCAGCGTCATGTGGAAAGGGTCTTGCCATGTTTCCCAGTCGTGGACACGGATACCCTCGTAACGTGCATGCGGGTAGACCTTGTCCATGGTCTGGTAGGTGGTGTCCCAATGGAGGTCATGCGTCATCGCCGCATAGCGCGCGGCGATGCCCAGCTTGTTTTTCTCGACTCGCTTGTCCATGGATGGCTCGCGTGTAGTGACTATGGTGCGAAAGGTCGCGGATGGCGGCCGCGATCAGTGCTTCCAGCTCAGCACGAACTCGTCGTCGTCCTCATCGAGGTTGCCCGACAGCGTGACCAGATTGATCTGCAGCTCTTGCAGGTCATAGCGGCGGCCAATGATTTCCTCGACGGTCTCACGCTTGATCACCAGACGGTTCGGTGCATCGATCTTCACCAGTCCCGGCGAGTAGACGACTTGTGCTTCCGGGTTGTCTGCGACGATCGCATCGACCAGCGGGCGTGATT
>CAZCDW010000241.1:3273-3595 GCA_964497485.1 uncultured Bifidobacterium sp. | reverse complement strand
CAGCCCGATTTCACCTTGACCCAGATTTCCAGATAGACCGGACCGCCGAACAGCTTTTCCATGTCCAGCCGCGACTGCGTGGAGATTTCCTTCAGTCGCGCGCCCTTCTGCCCGATCAGCATCGCCTTGTGAGCGTCACGCCCCACGAGGATGGCGGCGAAGATGCGGCGCAGCGCGCCTTCCTGCTCGAACTTCTCGATCACGACGGTGCTGGTATACGGCAGTTCGTCACCGACGAAGCGGAATACTTTTTCGCGCACGATTTCGGCGGCGAGGAATTTCTCGCTGCGGTCGGTGATGTGATCCTCATCGAAGATGGCTA
>CAZCDW010000241.1:0-3263 GCA_964497485.1 uncultured Bifidobacterium sp. | reverse complement strand
GCACGCTGGCCGCAAAGTCGCGCTTCCCCGAGACTTCCTGTGCAAAGGCCATCAATGCCGCCTTGTCCTTCAGTCGATCCGCCTTGTTGATGACGAGGATGGCCGGCACCTTGGCAGGCAGCAGTTCCAGCACTTTCGCATCGGCGTCACCAAAGACACCTGCCTCGACCACGTACAGCACCACATCGGCCGCGGTCAGCGTGGTGGTGACGGTGCGGTTCAGTGTCTTGTTCAGCGCATTGCTGTGACGAGTCTGGAAGCCGGGCGTATCGACATAGACGTACTGCGCATCGGCATGGGTCTGGATACCGGTAATGCGATGGCGCGTGGTCTGCGCCTTGCGCGACGTGATGCTGACTTTCGCGCCGATCAGCTTGTTCATCAGCGTCGACTTGCCGACGTTCGGGCGGCCGACGATGGCGATGTAGCCGCACCGGAAATCGGCGCTGGCAGGGGAAGAACTCATGCGGATTTGCTGTGGTTGACGGTACCTGCCTTGCCCGCTTCGGGCTCAAGCAGCAATTCGTCCTGGTGTTCCTGGATGGCGGGCAAAGCTTGCTCCGCCGCTTCTTGATGCGCAATGTGTGCATCATCGGCATCACCGCCGTCATGGGCATCACGCGATGCCGACATCCGCGCCGGGCGCACCGGCGGCTTCTTTGCCTTGTCGGCCTTGTCGCCCTTGTCGCCCTTCTCTGCCTTGTCGGCGATCGAGGGCTCGACCGGCGCGTCGGGCTGTATGGTGGCGATGCCCGCCAGCTTCAGCTGCGTGGTGCGCTGTCGTGTTTTCTTTGGCGTGGCCGGTGCCTTGACCAGTGCCGACTGCACGGCTTCCAGTGCGAGCTTGGCAGCGGCCTGTTCACCGGCGCGGCGGCTGCCACCGGTGCCGAATACCTGGATGTCGAGCTTGGGCACCAGACACTCCACTTCGAATTCCTGGTTGTGCGCGGCGCCATGGGTGGCGACGACGTTGTACTGTGGCAGTGCGATCTTTTTGCCCTGCAGATATTCCTGCAGCAGGGTCTTCGCATCCTTGCCCAGGGTCTTCGGGTCCACGCTTTGCAGGATGGGCACATACATCGCGCGGATCACATCGCGCGCGGCATCGAAACCGGCATCGAGGAAGATCGCGCCGAACAAGGCTTCGAGCGTATCGGCCAGAATCGATGGACGGCGGAAGCCGCCCGACTTCAATTCGCCTTCGCCCAGGCGCAGACATTGCGACAGCTCGAGCCGCTGAGCGATCTCGTACAGCGATTGCTGCTTGACGAGATTGGCGCGCAGGCGTGACAAATCGCCTTCGTCGATCTTGTTGTACTTGTCGAACAGCAGCGATGCAACGACGCAGTTGAGCACCGAGTCGCCGAGGAACTCGAGGCGCTCGTTATGCAGGCTGCTATGGCTGCGGTGCGTCAGGGCCTGCTGCAGTAACGCAGCATTCCTGAAGGTGTGGCCCAGCCGTTGTTGAAGTTGGTCGATATCCATGGGTCTTGCCACTACTTTGCGGCAGCCTCCGGCGCTTTACCGGCGTCGTTGCCAGCCTCATTCGCGCCTTTGGCCTCTGCCGTCGAACCCTTGTACTCGATCACCAGGCTCGCCGGACCGTACAGCGGGACCTTCTTCTGGTACGCAAAACTGACTTCCATGTTGTCGCCGCGGCCGCTGATCTTCAGGTCCTTGCCTTCGATCGCGTCGATGAAGCCGGCCGCTGCCAGCTTGTCGAACGAGCCCCGCACTTCATCCGGCGTATTCGAGGTCGCCTTGGCCGCCTTGACGGCCTTTTCCACTGCCCAGTATTCGATCACGCCCGGGCCGGCGCGCAAGGCCAGCAGACCCGCGACCCCCACCACGATCAAGGTGCAAAGGAAACCGATCAGCGAAAAACCATCCTCGCGTCGTTCAGACAGCGTGGCGCCGTATTGGCTCCGGTCGCGGGTGTTCACTGGAAGCTGCCAATGCGTTTCAGGTTGCCAAGGTTCATCCAGACAAAAAATGCCTTTCCGACAATATTCCTGTCCGGAACGAAGCCCCAGTAACGGGAGTCCAGACTGTTGTCCCGATTATCACCCATCATGAAGTAATGTCCAGCCGGCACCGTGCACTCGAAGCCTTCGAGGTCGTAGCGGCACAGCTCATGCTGCGGGAAGGCGTCCGGACTGGGCACATAGCCGGGCAGCTTGTCGTCGTTCAGGATTTCATGCGAACGGCCGGTCAGATTCTCGCGGTAATGGCTGAAGTAGCTGAGTCGCTCTTCGTCCAGATACTCCGGCAGGCGCTCGTAGGCCAGCGGCTGACCATTGATGGTCAGCTTCTTGTTCTTGTAGACCACCTTGTCGCCCGGCACGCCGACCACACGCTTGATGTAATCCAGCGACATGTCTTTCGGGAACTTGAACACCATCACATCGCCGCGCTGCGGGTCGTTGATCTGGATGATCTTTTTGTTCACGATCGGCAGTCGGATGCCATAGGTGTACTTGTTCACCAGGATCAGGTCGCCGATCTGCAGTGTCGGCACCATTGAGCTCGACGGGATCTTGAACGGCTCGATCACGAACGAGCGGAACATGAACACGGCTGCAATCACCGGGAAGAAGCTGCCGGTATACGCCACCCAGGTCGGCTGCCGATCGAGGCGAGCTACCAGTTCGGCACGCGCGATCGGGTCCGGCTTGACGCCGTCCGCCGCCAGCCGTGCGGCACGCGCATCGAACTCGGCCAGCGCATCTTCGGCACTCTTGCGGCGCGCCGGCGCCAGATGGAAGCGATCGATGGCCCACACGATGCCGGTAGCGATCGTCAGCAAGAACAGGATCAGCGCGAAATTGCCCAGGATGGATTGCAGGGTCATGGTGGCTTCGTCGTCAAACGGTAGAACTACGGGTTCCGGGATTTACTTTTCTTCGACCTGCAGGATCGCGAGGAAGGCTTCCTGCGGGATCTCGACCGAGCCGACCTGCTTCATGCGCTTCTTGCCTGCCTTCTGCTTTTCGAGCAGCTTGCGCTTGCGCGTGATGTCACCGCCATAGCACTTGGCCAGCACGTTCTTGCGCAAGGCCTTGACGTTTTCGCGCGAGATGATGTTGGAGCCGATCGCAGCCTGGATCGCGACATCGAACATCTGGCGCGGGATCAGTTCTCGCATCTTGGCAGCGACGGCACGGCCGCGGAACGGCGCATTCGAGCGGTGCACGATGATGGCCAGCGCATCGACCTTCTCGCTGTTGATCAGCATGTCGACTTTCACCACGTCGGACGAGCGA
>CAZCDW010000240.1:0-3629 GCA_964497485.1 uncultured Bifidobacterium sp. | reverse complement strand
GTACGTGCAGCTCGCCACGAGCGAACGCATCCATCACCAGCTGCTTGTCGGCCGGCTTCAGCCGTCCGTGCACCAGACCCACGCGCAGGTCGGGCAGCGCAGCCGACAGCACTTCATGCGTCTCGGTCGCGGTCTGCAATTGCAGCGCCTCGGATTCTTCGATCAGCGGGCAGACCCAGTACACCTGGCGTCCTTCGAGCGCCGCCGCATGCACGCGCGCGATCACTTCATCGCGCCGCTCTTGCGCGACGAGGCGCGTGACAACCGGTGTGCGGCCCGGCGGCAGTTCGTCGATCACGGACACTTCAAGGTCGGCGTAATACGTCATCGCCAGCGTGCGCGGAATCGGCGTGGCCGACATCATCAGCTGGTGCGGTACGCTGCCCACGCCCTTGTTGCGCAAGGTGAGCCGCTGCGCGACACCGAAACGATGCTGCTCGTCGACGATCACCATGCCGAGCTTCGCGAACTCGACATCATGCTGGATCAGCGCATGAGTACCGACCACCAGCTGCGCGCCACCGGACTCGATGCGCGCGCGCGCATATTCCTTGTCGCGCTTCTTCAGGCTGCCGGTCAGCCATGCGACGTTGACGCCCAGCGGCTCCAGCCAGCCGGCGATCTTGCGGAAATGCTGCTCGGCCAGGATCTCGGTCGGTGCCATCAGCGCGGCCTGATAGCCATTGTCGATCGCCTGTGCTGCCGCAAGCGCAGCGACTACGGTCTTGCCGCTGCCGACATCACCCTGCAGCAGGCGCTGCATCGGGTAGGGCTGGCGGATATCGGCGCGTACTTCTTCCAGCACGCGTTGCTGCGCGCCGGTGAGCCTGAACGGCAGCGTGCTCAGCAGCGCGTCGGTCAGTGCTCCCGACGTTGCCAATACGGGCGCCCCTTGCTGGCGACGCGCGGCTTGCGCGCGCTTCATCGACAGCTGTTGTGCGAGCAGCTCGTCGAACTTCATCCGTATCCATGCCGGATGCGTGCGCTCGGCGAGTGCATGTTCATCGACGTCAGGCGGCGGGTTATGCAGCAGCCGTATCGCGGGCTCGAAGGGCATCAGCTTCAGTGTCTCGCGCAAGGTCCCGGGCAGCGTATCGTCCCAGGCTATGCGGGTCATCGCATTCGCAATGGCCTTGCGCAGCAGCGCCTGCGACAGTCCCTCCCCCGCCGGGTAGACCGGCGTCAAAGCGTCGGGCAGTGCTGCACCCGGTTCCACGCTCTTGACGGTCGGATGCACCATTTCGTCGCCAAAGAAGCCATGACGTACCTCGCCACGGACCCGCAGCCGTCTGCCGACGGCCATTTGCGTGGCCTGGCTGCCATAGAAATTCAGGAAGCGCAGCACCAGCAGACCGGTGTCATCAGCCAGCTTCACCACCAGTTGCCGGCGCGGCCGGTACTGGATGTCGCAATCCGTGACCACACCCTCGACTTGCACCGGCAGGCCATGGATGTTGCCGGCCTCGCTGATGGTGTGCAGCTGCGTCTCGTCTTCGTAGCGCATCGGCAGGTGCAGCACCAGCGCCATGTCGCTGGACAGGCCAAGGCGCGCGAGCTTGTCTGCAGTACGCAGGCTCTTCGCGGGTGCAGTCTTTTTCGCTGCAGGGGCTTTTTTGCGGGCGGCGGACATGAGGACGGTGTTTTCAGGCGCAGCGTAGAATACCGGCTTTTCGCGCTCCCTATCCGTTTGGCCAACGCCGCTGGGTTCCGGCTTTCGCCGGAATGACGAATCGGCGGTAGTACGGCTCCCGCGCTGAGAGCCGATGCAGCCAATGCTGCCGTCATCCCGGCGCAGGCCTGAATCCAGTGTCTTTCGTTTTTCCTCGCTATGTACTCGCTGTCCGATTTCGATTTCAACCTGCCGCCTGAGCTGATCGCGCAATTTCCGTTGGCCGAGCGCAGTGCGTCACGCTTGCTGCACGTCGCACCCGACAGTCTGCATGACCGCACGTTCGCCGACGTACTCGAGCTGTTCCAGCCCGGCGATGTACTGGTCTTCAATGACACGCGGGTGATGAATGCGCGCTTTTACGGCGTCAAGGAAACCGGCGGCAAGGTCGAGGTGCTGGTCGAGCGCTTGCTCGATGCGACCACGGTGCTAGCCCAGGTGCGCGCGTCGAAGTCGCCAACGGCCGGCATGACGCTTCGTCTGGCCGATGCCTTTGATGTGACTGTTGGCGAGCGGGCCGGCGAGTTCTTCACGCTGCATTTTCCGTCTGAGGCGATGCCACTGATCGATGCGCATGGCAGTTTGCCGCTGCCGCCCTATATCGAGCATGCGGCTGATGCGCAGGACGCGAACCGCTACCAGACCGTGTATGCGAAAAACCCGGGCGCAGTCGCGGCACCGACTGCCGGACTGCATTTCGACGAAGCGCTGTTGCAGCGACTCAAGGACAAGGGCGTGCAGCTGGCCTGGCTGACGCTGCATGTCGGTGCGGGTACCTTCCAGCCTGTGCGCACCGAGAATCTCGCCGAGCACAAAATGCATACCGAATGGTACGAGCTGCCGCAGGAGACGGTCGATGCAGTCATGGCCGCACGCGCGGCGGGGCGACAGGTAGTCGCGGTAGGCACCACCAGCCTGCGTGCGCTGGAGTCGGCGTCGCGCAGCGGGCAACTGCTGGCAGGCGGCGGGCATACGGATTTGTTCATTACGCCGGGCTATCGCTTCCATACAGTGACCCGGATGGTCACGAATTTTCATTTGCCAAAATCCACGCTGATGATGCTGGTCTCGGCCTTTGCAGGTTACGAGCGCATTCGCGCGGCGTACGCTCATGCGATCGAGCAGCGTTATCGCTTCTTCAGCTATGGTGATGCGATGCTGCTGCAACGAGAAGAACAGGAAGAACAGGCATGAAATTTTCATTGCTGAAGACCGATGGCCATGCGCGCCGCGGCCGGCTCGAACTCACCCATGGCAGCATCGAGACGCCAATCTTCATGCCGGTCGGTACCTATGGTTCCGTGAAGGCGATGTCGCCGGTCGAATTGAAAGAGATCGATGCACAGATCATCCTCGGCAATACCTTCCACCTGTGGCTGCGGCCCGGGCTCGACATCGTGCGCAAGTTCGGCGGCTTGCACCGCTTCATCGGCTGGGACAAGCCGATACTGACGGACTCCGGCGGCTTCCAGGTGTTCTCGCTCGGCGCGACTCGCAAGATCACCGAAGAAGGCGTGAAGTTCCAGTCGCCGGTGAATGGGGATCGCTTGTTCCTGTCGCCCGAGATCTCGATGCAGATACAGCGCGTGCTGAACTCCGACATTGTGATGCAGTTCGACGAATGCACGCCTTACGAAATTGACGGCCGGCCTGCAACGCGCGATGAGGCTGGCCGTTCGATGCGGATGTCATTGCGCTGGGCGAGGCGCTCGCTGGATGAATTCCGGCGCGAAGACAACCCGAATGCGCTGTTCGGCATCGTCCAGGGTGGCATGTTCGAGGAATTGCGGGATGAATCTCTCGCCGGTCTCAACGAGCTGGGTTTCCATGGTATTGCGATTGGTGGCCTGTCGGTGGGTGAGCCCAAGGAAGACATGCAACGCATACTCAGGCATGTGGGACCAAAGCTGCCGGCCGACAAGCCGCATTACCTGATGGGTGTCGGTACGCCGGAAGACCT
>CAZCDW010000239.1:0-3660 GCA_964497485.1 uncultured Bifidobacterium sp. | reverse complement strand
AACAGAGCAACAGGTGAATTAGACCATCCTGATTCTACAATCATTTCCCTTAAAAACGTATCTCACATCATTAGAGAATGTTGGTGGGATGGAGATAAAGTAATGGGTAAAATAGAAATTTTACCAACAATATCAGGTAACATCTTAAAAGCACTTATTGATAATAATGTAACGGTGGGAGTATCTTCTCGTGGTATGGGTTCACTTAAATCAATGAGTGAAGGTACTTTAGAAGTACAAGATGATTTTGAATTATTATGTTGGGATTTTGTTTCTACTCCTTCAAACCCAGGTTCATATATGCATTTGGTAAAAGAAGGTAAAGAAAATCTTCCGGAAAATAAATTTGCAAAAGTAAATTCTATATTAACAGAAATACTTTGCGCTAATGGGACTTGTCCCATTTTTTAAGACGCCTGCTACCTTAGGCATTCCCCCCTTAGGATTTTATTCCTTTGGCTAAAGCCCTCGAAAGAGGGCTTTTTTTTATATTTGCGACTTTAAAGAATCTCCATATATGTATATTCGTAATATGCGATTTTCTATATCGCATCGACACTAATAAATCTTATTACGCTTCGAGTAATCTATAATAAGCGTATTTCCAACATTTAATTTGAGGACAAACAGTATGAACAACAGAGATCTGCTAAAAGAAGCAATCGCTGATGCAAAAGCCGTTAAAGAAACTGCTATTGCAAATGCAAAAGCTGCTTTGGAAGAAGCGTTTACTCCCTATTTGAAAGAAAAGTTAGCTGCAAAGTTATCTGAAATGGACGATATGGAAGAAGCTGAAGACAAGAAGCTTGCCGAAACTGAAGACGAGAAGGATGTTAAGGAAAATTTCGACATGGATGAATCTAAAGAAATGGATGAAGCTGAATCAATGGATGAAGCTGAAGAAATGGAAGAAGGTAAAGAACTTGACGAAATGGACCTTGATGAACTTCTAAGAGAACTCGATGAAATGGAAGAAGGAAAGAAAGAAGATATGATGGAAGGTGAAGAAGACCTAATCAACGATCCCAAAGGACCCACAGCACATGGAAATGTTGCTGAAGAGGAAGAAATGGAAATGGGTGAAGAAGAAGAGGAAATCGACCTTGAAAACATGTCTGAAGAAGACCTTAAATCATTTATCGAATCAGTAATCGCTGATATGGTAGCCGCTGGGGAACTAGAAGGCGAAGTAGAAGGCGGAGAAGAAGGCGAAGAAGAAGAAACCGAATCTTCGGAAGAAGAAGAAGTTAAACTTGACGAGCTTTTAGACGAAATGAGCAAAGAAGAAAAAATGGAAGAAGGCAAAGACGAAGACAAGAAGAAAATGGAAGAAGAATTAGCTGAAGTTAAGAAGGAATTAGAGGAAGCTCTAGCCGCTCTTGCTGAAGTTAAGACTGACTTAAATGAAGTAAACTTGTTGAACGCTAAATTGCTTTATACCAATAAAATCTTCAGAGCTAAAAACTTAACCGAAAACCAAAAGGTAAAAGTATTGGAAGCTTTTGATAAAGCCACTACTACTAAAGAAGTTAAATTAGTTTACGAAACCTTGTCTCAAGGTACAGCAAACGAAAAGAAAACCGTTAACGAATCATTGTTAGCTGGTGGTGCTTCTAAAGTATCAGGTGTTGCTTCAACAAAGAAGCCAATTCTTGAGGTTAACAATCAATTTGCAAGATGGCAAACACTTGCAGGAATTAAAAAATAATTTAAAAAACTCAAAAAACACACTTAAAAACAATGTCACAAGTACAACAATTACTCGAAAGCGCAGCTGGTTCTTGGAAGAATCTACAGAGCGATGCTGCTAAATTGGCTGGAAAGTGGACCAAAACCGGTCTTCTTGAAGGTCTTGGCGAGGTTGATAAAAACAACATGTCTATCTTGTTGGAAAACCAAGCTAAACAATTAGTAACTGAATCTAACGAAATCGCTTCTAACTCTTTCTACCAATCAGGTGGACAAGGTGAGAACTGGGCTGGTATCGCTCTTCCTTTGGTAAGAAAGGTATTCGGAACTATCGTAGCTAAAGAATTCGTTTCAGTTCAACCTATGAACATGCCTTCAGGTCTAGTGTTCTTCTTGGATTTCCAATATGGTAATACAAAGAACCCTTTCACTGCTGGTCAATCTTTGTATGGCACTCGTAACACTGCTTCTCAGTTCCCCTTCTCTACTCCTGCTCCTGTAGGTGGTTTATATGGTGGTCCTGAAGGTCGTTTTACCTACGCTACTAACCAATTCTCAGCTTCTGCTACTGTAACTACAGCTTCAATTTCTTCAGCTTCTTTTGCTGATGTAAACTTTGATTCTGACTTTTCAGCTTCAGTTGCTGCTGGTGAAATTAAGGAAATTATCGTTGCTAACGCTCAGACTACATTCCCTAACTTCGACCAAGATGCAGTTCGTGGTTTCGAATTATCTTCAGGTTCAATCTCAGTTGCTGATTGCTTGAATCAATTCACTACTTACAACTACACTGCTAATACTCTTACTTTCTACGTTACTGCTTCAACTGCAGAAATCGCTCCTTCAGGTGCTTACGTGGTTCAATACCAAAAGTCAACTTCTCAAGATGGCTTGAACGTACAATCAGGTGCTAACAACGGTGGTGCTATCTCAGGTTCAGGTCGTGGTGATTTCGAAGCTTCAGGTTCTTTCTCAGTACCTAACGCTGCTTCTAACACTCAGATCGTTATCCCTGAAATCAACGTTAGAATGCAATCACAGCCTATCACTGCTAAAACCAAGAAATTGAAGGCAGTATGGACTCCTGAATTCGCACAAGATTTAGCTGCTTACCAGAACATCGATGCTGAAGCTGAATTGACCAACATCATGAGCGAGTACATTTCTATGGAAATCGACCTCGAAATTCTTGACATGTTGATCGAAGATGCTGCTGCTGCTACTGAGTACTGGTCAGCTATCAACAACCAAGTTTACAGCAACGGTGCTTTCTCTGCAAACACTTCTGCTTTCTACAACACTCAAGGTCAGTGGTTCCAAACTTTAGGTACTAAAATCCAAAAAGTATCTAACAAGATCCACCAGTTAACTTTGAGAGGTGGTGCTAACTTCTTAGTAACTTCTCCTACAATCGCTACTATCCTTGAGTCAATTCCTGGATTCGCTTCTACTAACAACGGTGAAGCTGATCAAATGGAATACGCTTTCGGTGTACAGAAAGTTGGTTCAGTTAACGGTCGTTACAAAGTATACAAGAACCCTTACATGACTGAAAACTTGATCCTTATGGGTTACAGAGGTTCTCAGTTCTTGGAAACTGGTGCTGTATTCGCTCCTTACATTCCGTTGATCATGACTCCTCTAGTGTACGATCCTGATACCTTCACTCCTCGTAAAGGTCTCTTGACTCGCTACGCCAAGAAGATGTTACGTCCTGAATTCTACGGTAAGATCTACATCAATGGTTTAAATACCATCTAATCTAAAGTAGAAAAGGATTAATTTTCGAAAGGAAGCCCCGCGAGAGCGGGGCTTTTTTTCATATGTATAGATATATGTTTAACATTTTTGAAGAATTATCGTGGCCACAATTCTCACAACTACCTACAGTTGTAAGGTTACCCCTTCAAGAACAAGTAAATTCATATAATCAATACTTGTTTGATTTATCTACATCAAGACAAAATTTTA
>CAZCDW010000238.1:0-3667 GCA_964497485.1 uncultured Bifidobacterium sp. | reverse complement strand
GGGTGATCTTGGTCAGTCGCGGGACTTCCATCGGCGACTTGTAGCCGAACTTGGTGGTCAGCGCAGGGACCACTTCCTTTTGATATTTTTCGTGAAAACGTGCCATGTCTTACACCTTCACCACTTCGCCGGTGGACTTGTAGACGCGGACGCGCTTGCCGTCCACGAGCTTGACGCCCACACGATCTGCCTTGCCCGTTGCAGCGTTGAAAATCGCCACGTTGGACACATGAATGGGCATCAGCTTGTCGACGATGCCACCAGTTGCACCCGTCATCGGGTTCGGCTTCACAGCCTTCTTGGCGACGTTGACGCCGTCGACCACGATGTACTCAGCGTTGACGCGCTGCTGGACGACGCCACGCTTGCCCTTGTCCTTGCCGGTCAGGACGATGACTTCGTCGTTCTTGCGAATTTTGTCCATGACGACTCCTTACAGAACTTCAGGCGCGAGGGACACGATCTTCATGAAGCGCTCAGTGCGCAGTTCACGGGTGACCGGTCCAAAGATGCGCGTGCCGATGGGTTCGAGCTTGGCATTCAGCAGGACTGCCGCATTGCCGTCGAAACGGACCAGCGAGCCATCCTGGCGACGCACGCCCTTGGCGGTGCGAACGACCACGGCGTTATAAATTTCGCCCTTCTTGACGCGACCACGCGGAGCGGCGCGCTTGACGGTGACCTTGATCACGTCGCCAATGCTGGCGTAACGGCGCTTGGAACCACCCAGCACCTTGATGCACAGGACTTCCTGCGCACCCGTGTTGTCGGCTACTTCGAGCCGGCTTTCGGTTTGAATCATGATTTCTCTTTCCCAACTTAATCCGCGCCGGACGCACAATGCGCCGTTTGCGGTCAGTCTTGGTCCCGCCAGCCGCTCCGTTGACCGGAATTGCCGATTGGGTTGACAAAAAGCTACGGATGTTTACTTCTACTGCAGCCTCGCCAACAGCGGGGTTGGTCTGGCACCCGCCTGAAGGCGGGAAAGCCCGACATTATGCCTCACATAATGCCGGGCGTGCAAGCGGTAATTTGCGTTGCTTTATACAGCCTGTGCGGTCTGGACGACTTTCGTCACGGTCCATGCCTTGGTCTTCGAGATCGGACGACCTTCCTGGATCTCGACGGTATCGCCCGCTTTGGCGACATTGCCTTCGTTATGGGCGTGATACTTGTTCGAACGAACAATGATCTTGCCGTACAGCGGATGGCGGACACGGCGCTCGATCAGCACGGTGACGGTCTTGTCCATTTTGTCGGAGACCACGGTGCCGACCAGGGTGCGCTTCAGCGATTTTTTTTCTGCAGTCGCGTTCATTGTTATGCGTCCTTCTGGTTCATCACGGTCTTCACACGTGCGATGTCGCGACGAACCTTTTTCAGCTGAGCGGTGTTGTTCAGCTGCTGGGTCGCGACCTGCATGCGCAGGCCGAATTGGGCTTTCAACAGGTCGTTCAGCTCTTTCTCGAGCGCGGCCTTGTCTTTGCCTTGGAGTTCAGATGCTTTCATGACTTGCTCCTTATTGGCCGACCTGGCGGACGACGAAGGTGGTCGCCAGCGGCAGCTTGGCAGCGGCCAGGCGGAACGCCTCGCGTGCCAGCGTCTCGTCGACACCATCCATCTCGTACAGCACCTTGCCCGGCTGGATCTCGGCGACGTAGTACTCCGGATTGCCCTTACCGTTACCCATACGGACTTCAGCAGGCTTCTGCGAAATCGGCTTGTCCGGGAAGATACGGATCCAGATGCGACCGCCACGCTTGATGTGACGGGTCATCGCACGACGCGCGGATTCGATCTGGCGCGCGGTGAGTCGGCCACGGCCAACCGCCTTCAGGCCGAACTCGCCGAACGAGACGGCAGTGCCGCGCTCGTGCGAGATGCCCTTGTTGCGGCCTTTTTGCTCTTTGCGATATTTTCTGCGTGCTGGTTGCAGCATGTTTATTCTCCTGCCTTCTCAGCCGGCGCCGGAGCATCGGCCTTCTTCGTCGCGCGCACGCGCTTGGCAGCGGCCGGTGCAGCAGCACCAGCAGCAGCGTCAGCAGCCGGCGCGTCGGTGCGCTTGGCGCGGGTCGGACGACCTGCGGGCTTGCCATCGTCACGGCGCGGCGGGCGACGTTTGGTGTCGTCTTCGCGGGTCGTGTCGATCGGCGGCTCGCCGTTAGCCAGGCGATCGCCTTTGTAGACCCACACCTTGATACCGATGATGCCGTAGGTCGTTTCAGCTTCGCCGAAACCGTAGTCGATGTCGGCGCGCAGGGTGTGCAGTGGCACACGACCTTCGCGATACCATTCGGTACGGGCGATTTCGATACCGTTCAGACGGCCCGACGACATGATCTTGATGCCCTGGGCGCCGAGACGCATCGCATTCTGCATCGCGCGCTTCATTGCGCGACGGAACATGATGCGCTTCTCGAGCTGCTGGGCGATCGAGTCTGCGATCAGCTGTGCATCGGTTTCCGGCTTGCGGATCTCTTCGATGTTGACGTGCACTGGCACGCCCATCATCTTGGCCAGCGACGACTTCAGGATCTCGATGTCCTCGCCTTTCTTGCCGATGACGACGCCAGGACGCGAGCTGAAAATCGTGATGCGCGCGTTCTTCGCCGGACGCTCGATCAGCACGCGGCCGACCGACGCATTCTTCAGCTTCTTCTTCAGGAAGGTACGAACGTCCAGATCTTCCTTCAGCATCGACGCAAAGTTGCTGTTGCCGGCATACCAGCGCGAGCCCCAGTTGCGAGTGACCGCCAGACGAAAGCCGGTCGGATGAATTTTCTGTCCCATCGTGACTCCCTTAGTTACCGACAGTCACGTAGATGTGACAGGTTTGTTTGGAGATACGATCGCCACGGCCTTTTGCGCGTGCGGTGAAACGCTTCAGCACCGCGCCTTTTTCCACGTAGATCGTCTTGACCTTCAGTTCATCGATGTCGGCACCGTCGTTGTGCTCGGCGTTCGCAATAGCGGACTCCAGCACTTTCTTGATGAGGACAGCGCCCTTCTTCGGGCTGAACTGCAGGATGTTGAGCGCTTGCTCGACTTGTTTGCCGCGAATCAGGTCGGCAACCAGGCGGCCCTTCTGAGCCGACAGTCGTGCGCTGCGGAGGCTAGCTTTAGTTTCCATGTCCGGACCTTATTTCTTGGCTTTCTTGTCAGCCGCATGACCCTTGAACGTACGAGTCAGTGCGAATTCGCCGAGCTTGTGACCGACCATGTTTTCGGACACATAGACCGGCACGTGCTGCTTGCCGTTGTGGACAGCGATCGTCAGGCCAATGAAGTCCGGCATGATCGTCGAACGACGCGACCAGGTCTTGATCGGCTTCTTGTCACGGGTCGACTGTGCAACTTCGACTTTCTTGAGCAGATGGGCGTCGCAGAACGGCCCTTTTTTCAATGAGCGTGCCATTTAATACCCCTTATTTCTTGCCGCGACGCGACACGATCATCGAAGTCGTGCGCTTGTTGCTGCGCGTCTTCTTGCCCTTGGTCTGTTGACCCCATGGCGACACCGGGTGACGACCTGCGGCCGTCTTGCCCTCGCCACCACCGTGCGGGTGATCGATCGGGTTCATGGCGACACCGCGAACGGTCGGGCGAATACCACGCCAACGGGTGGCACCGGCTTTACCCAGCTTACGCAGGTTGTTTTCTTCGTTAC
>CAZCDW010000237.1:0-3694 GCA_964497485.1 uncultured Bifidobacterium sp. | reverse complement strand
GCGCCCGCGCTGCCCTCGCCCGGAAATTCCGAACAGAAGCACAGGCGTGCATTGAGCACGCGCTCGCTGGCCATCGCTTCGGGTGTCAGCGCAAACTGGGCAGCGACATGCTGGCCGTGAGCGCGTACCGCGCGGCTCTGGTAGTTGTACTTGATGTCATACAGCTTGTTGCGCGACCAGCCTGGAGTGAAATGCACACGACCTGCCTGCATGCGCGGATGGTCCATGAAAAAGCGGCCAACCAGCCCGCGACGATTGCCGATGCCACAGCCCATGGTCTGGTTCGATGCCAGCAACAGCCGCGCATTCTCGATGCCGCCAGTGGCCAGCACGAACAGGCGCGCTGCTACCGTCATCGTCTTGCCATCCAGGGTTTGTACCCGTACCTGATTGATGCGCGTACAGGCATGATCGGTCAGCAGCGCCGTCACGTTCGCATGCAGGAAAATCCGCACATTCGAAGCGCGCTGCAGCTCCTTGCGGTAATGGCGGCCGAAGCGTACCGGCGGGCTGAACTGGGACACGGTGTCGCGTACCCGCCCGCTGCGCAAGGGGATGCGGCGCACATCGGCGCGGCCTATCGCTTGCTCCCAGAAAGCCGGATCGAAGTTCAGCGGGCCCAGCTGCAAGATCTCGTGCGCGCGTTCGTAATACGGCATCAGCTGCTCGAGCCCGAATGGCCAGCCGCTATGCGGCACCCAATCGCGTCGCTCGAAATCCCAGGGATCGAGCGGCCGGCTCCAGCCGCCCCAGCAATTGCTGCTGCCACCGAGGAAACGTGCGCGGCAACCATCTGCGAATTCATAGGGCATGCCAGTGGCCTGGCCGCGATACAGGTCGCGGGTCGCATCATCAGGCTCGAAGCCGCCGCTTTCAAGCACACAGGTATCGATGCCATGGGCGTCGAACTCGCGCGCGAGGGTAAGGCCGGCAACGCCGCCACCGATAATGCAGACGGTGGCCATCAGTGCGCGGCCATCATTGACCTGCCGGGTGTCAATGAACATGGGCGCTGGCACCGGATGCTTGAATCGCTGCAGGATGCACGCTGTGCGCGGCCTGCATCGCCTGTGTCTGCCGTCGCGCATCGCGCCGCTCGCGCAGCGCAGCTTTCAGCGCCCGCCACTGCTGATGCATGAATTCCCATGGATGTCGGCAAGCTGCCAGCCGGCTGCGCCACAGCAGCGCATGCGCAAGCGCCTGCCGCTGCCCGCCCAGCCGGACCTTGTAGTCATACCAGCCCCACAAAAAATGAAAGCGCTGTTTGCGCTGGGCGATGGCAGCCTCGATGCACAGCACGCAGCACAGGTAGCCGAGCCGCAGTTCGTCGAAGGCCGGATCATGGGCGATCACATGCATGTACACATCATTGCCGGCCAGCGTGCACAACAGGCCTGCGCGCACGTGGCCGTCGACCTCGATGGTGGCCAGCTGACCGCGCTCACGCATCAGTGCGCACAAGCGGCGCTCTTCGCCGGCATCCATGCCAAAGCTGCGGCCCTTGGCGCGCATGCGGGCCCGGCTCATCTGCAGCACGGTGCGCAGCTCTCGCTCGCTGATGTCCGAGTCATGCCGCAGGCGAAAGCTCAGCGTTGGCTCCCTGCGCTGCGCTCGCCGCACGCATTGGCGCAGCTTTTCGCGCGTGCGCGCCGACAGGCTGGCATGCCAGTCGTCGACCGTGGCGGGCAAATCGAGCACGAAGTCTTCCGATACGATCGCGCGCTGCCAGACGGGTTTCGCCTGCCGCCGTGCGGTCTCATCGGCTTCTTGCACGGGATCGTCCACCAGGTGCAAGGCATGTAGCTCGATCATGTCCAGCTCGCGGTAGCGTGCGAACAAGGCCTCGGCAAATTGCTCGGCTTCCGCAAGGCTGACGGTGGCGACTTCATTGATCACGCGCGCCCGGCGTCCATGGCGACGGAACAGCCACAGCCCGGCGATGCTGCCGTCGCGCCTCTGCACCCAGGCCTCGATATCCGGCGTCAGCGATGCATGGATGCGCAGGTGCGGCTCGGTGCAGAAAATGCTCTGGCTGCGCTTCTCCAGCGCCGGCCACAGATAGCCGGGCAAGGGCCAGCGATGAAATTCCGACGACAGACCCGGATCGATCGGCAGGCGAACAGGCGGGGCATGGTGCTGCATGCCGGGTTGCCGCTCAAGTCTCTGAAGGAACGGTGCGCTGTGCATCGGTGGTGTACCCCAGTTGACGTAACTTGCCATAGCCATAGCGGCCACCATACGCATAGCGTCCGGGGCGCGGGATGATGTCGTTGAACAGCACGCCGCGCGCCGACAGCCCGGCACGCGCGAGCCGCTTCATCGATTCGGCGATCTCGCCGGGCCGCGTCACGCCGGAACGTGTCGCGAGGAAGATGGTGCCTGCATGCGCGCCGATCACCAGGCTGTCGGCCACGGCCAGCAAGGGCGCGGCATCGATCAGCACCACGTCATACTGAGGCTCGAGCTCGGCCAGCATCGCGGCCAGCGCCGGCCGCAGCAACAGCTCGGACGGATTCGGCGGCAGGCTGCCGGTGGCGATGAAATCCAGATGTTCGAGCACGCTGTGCCGCACCAGCCCGGCCGGCGGCGCACCTGCCAGAATGTCGGACAAGCCGCCGCCGCGCGGCGCATGGAAATAACGATGCAACTGGCCGTCACGCAAGTCGCCATCGATCAGCAGCACGCGCCGGCCACTGGCGGCGATGATGGAGGCCAGGTTGACCGACACAAACGACTTGCCCATGCCCTGGGTCGGCCCGGTGATCAGCACCACGCGATTATTCGCATGGGTGAGACAGACCTGCAGCGCAGTGCGGAAATTACGCAGGCCTTCGACCGCGATATCCATGCTCGACACACGTGCCAGCAGCGGCAAACGGGTCGGGTCGCGCGTGCTATCGGCCAGCGTCTGTTGCATCGTGCTGTGCGGGATGCTGGCATAGACCGGCAGGCCAAAGCCGCGCTCGATATCTTCCGGGTCATCGATCGCGGTCTGCAGCGAGCGCCGCAGGAAGGCCGCCAGCACACCCAGGAACAGTCCGGCGAATGCAGATATCGCGACGATGCGCGGCCGGTTCGGCGTCACCGGCTGGTCCGGCTTTTCCGGCGCATCGACCAGACGTACATTGCTGGTCTTGCCTACCGTGATCAGTTGCAGCTGCTGCGCCGACGACAGCAAGGCGCTGTACAGCTCATTGTTGACCTTCACATCGCGTGCCAGCTTGACCATCTCCTGCTCCAGCACCGGCAGCTCGCGCAGCTGGGCGGCTGCGTCGCGCAATTCGCGATTCACGTCACGCAGCTGATCGTCGATCGCGATCACCGCCGGATGGCTGGGCGTGTAGCGCGACAGCAGTTCAAGCCGTTTCTGTTCGAGCTCGATCTTGCGCGTGCGCACCGCCGCCGAGCGCTGCAGGTTGATCTTTCCCTCTTCGCCGATATCGACGGTGCCATGCTGATTGCGGAACTGGTTGTAGCGCGCCTCGGCCTGTTCCAGCTGTTGCTTCAGCTCGGGCAGGCGCTGGTTCAGCCAGGCCAGTGATTTGTCGGCATCTTCCGTGCGACGCGCGCTGTTCTGCGCCATGTATTCCTGCGCGATGCTGGACAACAGGCTGTAGACACCCTCGGCTGTCGGTCCTTTCAAGGTGGCCAGCACCACACCGGATTGCTTGCCGATCTCGGCCACGTCGAGCGA
>CAZCDW010000236.1:0-3698 GCA_964497485.1 uncultured Bifidobacterium sp. | reverse complement strand
GATCGAGATATAGCCATCCTCCTGTGGGGTGATCAGGCCAGCATCGACGAGGTGGTGGTCTTGCCATGCGTGCCGGCTACGGCCAGCACCCATTTGTCGCGCAGGATGTGTTCGCCTATCCACTGCGGGCCCGACACATAGGGCAGGCCACGGTTCATGATGGCTTCCATCAGCGGGTTGCCGCGCGAGACCACATTGCCGATCACGTACAAGTCCGGCTGCAGGCTCAGCTGATGCGGACCGAAGCCCTCGATCAGCTCGATGCCCTGCGCCTGCAACTGGGTGCTCATCGGCGGATAGACATTGGCATCGCAGCCGGTGACCTTGTGGCCCGCCTCGCGGGCCAGCACAGCCAGGCCGCCCATGAAGGTGCCGCAGATGCCGAGGATATGAATATGCATTTACTTTAGAATCGGAGTGCCGACTGAGATGGATGGGGATGCCAGGGTGCGAACACACTGCCTCCCATGCCGGATCGAAGCGAGCATTCTACCCGACCCACCGACTGCAACGACGGCGTTCAGCGCCGCCCCAGCCACCGTTCCCATGTCCATCAATTACCCGAGCGATGCCGAATTGCTGCGTGCCGAAATTGCGGCCGCCGCCGCGCGCATGATCGCTGAAGACGGCGCCGACTATGCGACGGCCAAACGCAAAGCGGCGAAGCTCATCCTCGGCAACCAGAAAGTGCGCGGCGACGTGTTGCCGGACAATGCGCAGGTCGAGGACGAGGTGCGCCAGTACCAGGCGCTGTTCTTCGGTGACGAACATGCGCAGCACTTGCTACACTTGCGCCGCCTTGCAATGGCATTGATGGAGCGGCTGGCCGAATTCTCGCCCTACCTGACAGGCGCCGTCCTGAACGGGACCGCGACCGAGCATTCGGACATTCATCTGCAGCTGTTTGCCGACAGCCCGAAAGACGTTGCCGTTTTTTTACTGAATGCCGGCATCGATTACGAGGTGTCCGAAGCGCCGCATTTCCGCCACCCGGACCGGGACGTCGAAGTGCTGTCCTTCATGCACCAGCGCGAAGGCGTACACCTGATACTGTATGAAAGAGATGACCTGCGCCATACCGGCAAAAGCAGCGGCAAGAGCGCCGGCAAGCAGAAACCGGAACGGGCTGACCTTGCCGCCGTACGCGCGCTGATCGAGAACGACAGCGCAGCCGACACCCATCCCACCAACCACACGCCATGACCAAAAAAAACCTGCTAATCGTATTGATCGCCGTTCTTTTTACCGGCATTGGTGTTTATTTTGGTGCAAAGCGCTTTCAGCCAGCGCCACCGGCCGATACGGCGGTGGGCGCGCTGATGCAATTGTCGCTGGCTGACCCGAACGGCAAACAGCAAAAGCTGTCGCAGTGGCAAGGCAAGGTCTTGCTGGTGAATTTCTGGGCCACCTGGTGCCCGCCCTGCGTCGCCGAGATGCCGGAACTGCAACAGCTGCAAACCGAGCGGCAAAGCAAAGGCCTGCAAATCGTCGGCATCGGCATCGATTCACCCACCAACATCCGCGAATTCTCGGAAAAGCATAAAATCAGCTACCCATTGCTGGTGGGCGGCCTGCAAGGCACGGAAGTGTCGCGCAGCTTTGGCAACGAGACTGGGGGCCTGCCTTTCACCGTGCTGATTGGCACCGATGGCAGCGTCAAACAGGCCTATATGGGACGCCTGGATATGCAAAAAGTGCGGGCCGACCTCGATTCCCTGTAACCAGGTTACAGGTCTTATAAGCGTTTCCGCTTGCCATCCTTCGACATTTTGCAGGAAAATGTGCCCTTCCTCGCCAAATTTGAAGCGATCCGATGGCAAAAAATCTGCTGCTGATCAACGGCCCCAACCTCAACCTGCTCGGCAGTCGCGAGCCTGAGGTGTACGGCGCGACCACGCTCGCGGAAATCGAGCAGGCCGCAGTCGCGCAGGCGCGTGGATTGGGCGCTCAGCTGATCCATTTCCAGAGTAATCATGAAGGTGAGCTGATCGACCGGGTCCATGCGGCACGAGGCGAGGGTATCGATGCCATCGTGATCAACCCGGGTGGCCTCACCCACACCAGCGTCGCGCTGCGCGATGCGCTGGCCGGGGTGGCGATCCCGTTTGTCGAAGTTCATATCTCGAACATCCACAAGCGCGAGAGCTTCCGTCACCATTCCTACCTGTCCGACATTGCGGCCGGCGTGGTGTGCGGCTTCGGTGTGGACGGGTACCGATACGCGATTGAATTCGCAGTGAACAAGCTGTAACCGAGGCTGCCGCCGATGGCAGCCCTCTTTATATAGACGTGCAGCCGCCTGAAGGCGACTGCCCCCTTATCAACCTTGCAGGCAGATCTCCATGGATTTAAGAAAACTCAAAACCCTGATCGACCTCGTGGCCGAATCCGATATCTCGGAACTGGAAGTCACCGAGGGCGAAAGCAAGGTACGCATCGTCAAGTCCGGCGCTGCCGCCAGCCATAGCCAGGTCGTGATGATGCCGGCCGCCGCGCAGGCACCGGCCGTCGCCGCTCCCGCAGCCCCGGCTGCCGCGCCTGCCGCTGCAGCACCTGCGGCTCCTGCAGCGGCCGAAGTGCCGGCCGGCCATGTGGGCAAGTCACCGAGGGTGGGCACCTTCTAGCGTTCATCCGCGCCGGGTGCGGCGCCGTTCGTGGATGTTGGCTCGAGCGTGAAGGAAGGCGATACGCTGTGCATCATCGAAGCCATGAAGCTGCTCAACGAGATCGATGCCGACGCCAGCGGCACGATCAAGCAGATACTGGTCGAGAATGGCCAACCGGTCGAGTTTGGCCAGCCGCTGTTCATCATTGGCTAAAGCTTCCTCAAAATGCCGCTGGCCGAATGCCTGGCCGGCGGCAGCTCCGCTGACGCTATGCTCCTTTGAGAAAGCTGTGTAGATATGTTTGAAAAAATCCTTATTGCCAACCGTGGTGAGATAGCACTGCGCATACAGCGCGCATGCCGCGAAATGGGCATCAAGACCGTGGTCGTGCACTCCGAGGCCGACCGCGAGGCCAAGTATGTGAAGCTGGCCGACGAGTCGGTCTGCATCGGCCCGGCGCCTTCCGCGCAAAGCTACCTGTCGATGCCCGCGATCATCAGCGCCGCCGAAGTGACGGATGCCGAAGCGATCCACCCGGGCTATGGCTTCCTGTCCGAAAACGCAGACTTCGCCGAACGTGTCGAGCAATCGGGCTTCGTGTTCATCGGCCCGCGCTCGGATTCGATCCGCATGATGGGCGACAAGGTCTCCGCGAAGCAGGCAATGATCAAGGCCGGCGTGCCCTGCGTGCCCGGCTCCGACGGCGCGCTGCCGGACGACCCGAAGGCCATCGTGCAGACCGCACGCCGCATCGGCTACCCGGTCATCATCAAGGCCGCCGGTGGCGGTGGCGGTCGCGGCATGCGGGTGGTGCACACCGAAGCCGCACTGCTGAACGCAGTGACCATGACCAAGACCGAGGCCGGTGCCGCATTCGGCAATCCCGAGGTCTATATGGAGAAGTATCTGGAGAATCCGCGCCATGTGGAAATCCAGATCCTGGCCGACGAACACAAGAACGCGGTCTGGCTCGGCGAGCGCGACTGCTCGATGCAGCGCCGCCACCAGAAGGTGATCGAGGAGGCACCCGCCCCCGGCATCAACCGCCGGGTGCTGGCCCGTGTTGGCGACCGCTGCGCCGAGGCCTGCCGC
>CAZCDW010000235.1:3405-3715 GCA_964497485.1 uncultured Bifidobacterium sp. | reverse complement strand
CCGTATCAGTTTTGTCTGCCAGGCTTATGGAAGGCAGCGCAGCCCGTGTCATTACAATGACAACCGTAATCCCGGCGAAAAGGCCGCCCGCCAACCATCCAGACCCGATACGCTCATGTCCTCATTGCCTCCCTGCCCCGCCTGCCAATCCGCTTTCACCTATGAAGTCGGCGATCTGCTGTCCTGCCCCGAATGCGGTCATGAATGGCGTGCTGGCGACGCCATTGCCGACGAAGGCGCAAAAGTCTGGAAGGATGCGTTCGGCAATGTGCTGCAGGATGGCGATACCGTCACCTTGATCAAGGACCTG
>CAZCDW010000235.1:0-3339 GCA_964497485.1 uncultured Bifidobacterium sp. | reverse complement strand
TTGCAAGATCGAAGGTTTCGGAGCGATGCAGCTGAAGTCGGAGTTCGTGAAGAAGGCCTGAGCTGCAGGCCAATGCCCAATGTGAACTGCCGGCTAATCCCTATAAAATGGCGCCCGGGCCAGATTCGACTCTGGCTGCTACATGACAGGGACGGAGACCCCTGACTGAACGACACCCACAACAAAGGACTCATCGTGTCTGCAACTGTACCTAGCCAGGCTGGCCTCTTTGATGTCACCGAAGCGATCGACCGCCGCTTCTCACCGCTGCAAAAAACGATGTACCTGCTGGCCGCGCTGGCCATGATCCTCGATGGCTTCGACGGCCAGCTGATCGGCTTTGCCATTCCCGCGATCATCAAGGAATGGGGCGTGACCCGCGAAGCGTTTTCGACGGCGGTCGCCTCCGGCCTGTTCGGCATGGCGGTGGGCAGCGTCGGTGCCGGCTATATTGCGGACCGCATCGGCCGCCGTTTGCTGCTGGTCGCGAGCGTATTCTTGTTCGGCAGCGCCACGGTGCTGATCGGCTTTGCGCAGGATGTCGGCACGATTGCATTTATTCGCTTCTTTGCCGGCCTCGGCATCGGCGCCGCGCTCCCCAGCGCTTCGACGATGACCGCCGAGTACACACCGCAGCGGCTGCGCACGCTGGCCGTGTCCGGCACCATCATCTGTTACCCGCTGGGTGGCATGCTGGCTGGCTTGTTTGCCGGGCAGGTACTGCCACTTGCGGGCTGGCGTCCGCTGTTCTGGATCGGTGGTGCCATCCCCATGGCTTATGCGGTCGTGCTGTTCTTTACGCTGGGTGAATCGCCACGCTACCTCGCGCGCGTACAGGCCCGCTGGGACGAGCTGCGCGCCATCCTTGCGCGGATGGCAATCGAGGTACCGGCCGGCACGGGATTCCATGACGGCCAGCAGCAGGACGACAGCGAGCAACGCGCCAGCTTCGGCGCGCTGTTTTCGCCAGCCTACCTGCGCGACACCATCGGCATGTGGATCTGCTTCTTCATGACCCTGCTGTCGATCTACAGTGCTTTCAGCTGGCTGCCAACGATGCTGACGGCTGAAGGCCTGTCACCGAAGCCGGCCGCGATGGGCCTGACCGCGTACAACCTGGGTGGCGTGATAGGCGTGATCGCCTGTGCGCTGGCGATCAATCGCTTCGGTTCCCGCAAGACGATGCTGGTGTTCTGCTCGATGGCGGTGATCTCCGCATTTGCGCTGAAGAGCGTGGACGTTCGCACGAACACTGACACCTTCCTGCTCGGCCTCGGCGTGCATGGTCTGTTCATGAATGCGCTGCAGACGACCAGCTATGCGCTGTGCGCTCACCTGTACCCGACATTCATGCGCGCGACCGGTACCGCATCCGCGCTGAGCTTTGGCCGCTTAGGTGCGATCCTCAGCTCCTTCGTCGGCGCCAGCGTGATCACCGCCGGCGGTGCAAATGCCTACCTGAACTTGCTGGGTGGCTCGATGATCATCAGCCTGGTCGGACTGGCGCTGGTGAAGAACCATATCCCGCGCAACGAAAAGCCTGCCGAAGCCTGAGCGACAAAAAAATGCCCGTCGCTGGCTGAGGCGACGGGCAAAGGCCAAATCCAGGCCAAAGCTGATGGTTATTGGAAGTACTTGCATTCGGACGAGCGAATCCGAACGTGAACAGGTGCGTTGAAAAGCAGGTAATGATCAGCGCGACAGCAAGCGGCGCAAATCGGATTCGTTGCAGATATTCCAGAGTCGCTTGAACGCGTGCTGCATTTCCTGCGGTGACGCAGCGCCTCCAAACTCGGCCAGCTGCAATGCCTTGATCTCGAGTTCGGCCCGCGTCAGCGTGTTGCCCGGATCGCCCTTGGGTTCATCGACACGTCCGTGCAGCACTCGGCCATCGCGTGTGTGCACGGTGACCTTGCCTATCCAGCGCGCCGGATAGGCGCCATCGACTTCCTCATCGAGCACCATCTTCACGCGTACGCGGAAGTCGGCAATGTCTTCATCCTTGTAGTGGGTCTCGAACTCATTGACACCAGCTGCGCCGCGCAAGGCGACCATGGCCAGCACGGTGCCCATCGAGAATTTCGCCTGGTGCACAGTCTTCGGATCCACCACCGGGCCCAGTACGTCGATCGCGCCCTGATGCACCTGCGTGATCACCTCGACGATGTCTTTTGCTTCCAGCTTCTCAGCGCGCATCACCTGCTGCAATGCATCCGCGGCCGGGTGCGTATGACGACAACTCGCGTGGTATTTGAATGAGGTCTCGATCGTGGCCCAGCGTTCGCCGAGGCGATCGACCAGCGCAGCCGGATTCGGCGCCTGCGACATGCCGGCACCCATGCCCTGCTTGCCCTCGAGGATCTGCTTTGCGCCAGTGAAGCCCTTCTCTGCCAGCATCGCTGCCGTCAGGCCATCGGCGGCGGCCTTGCCGGTGTGCAGTTGCTTGGAGTCGGCGGCATCACGCAGGAATTCCCACAGGCCCGCTGCCTGTGTGCCGGCCGAGCCCATCGCATGCTGCATTTGCTGCGCATCGAGACCGATCAGCCGCGCTACCGCAATCGCCGATGCGACGGTGCCGACGGTGCCAGTGGTATGGAAGATCTTGTAATGCGAGCGGCCGAGGAATTCACCGATACGGATACCGGCCTCATAGCCTGCAATGGCCGCAACGATCATGTCGCGACCCGATAGCCCACGATCCTGGGCGGCGGCCAGCACCGCAGGGAAGATCACCGCGGCCGGATGGAACACCGAGCCATTGTGCACATCATCCTGCTCCGCATAATGCGAAGCTGCGCCATTGACCAGTGCCGCGAACAGTGGCGACGTGGTACGGCGCGAGATCAGTACCTCGGCCTTGCCATCCTTCGGCCCCTGCTCGGCGGCGAAAGCTTCGATCGCCTGTACCGGGCGACCCACCTTGCCGGCCAGCGCCGAGCCAAACCAGTCGAAGAACAAGTCTTCCGCGCGACGCAGCACGGGCTCGGGAATGTCCTCGAAGCGCAGCGTGGACGCGAAATGCGCGAGTTGCTGGCCGGGGGCGATGCTGTCTTTCATCGATAGGCTCCGGCGCTTCAGAAAGAGCGCGGCAGGCCGAGCACATGCTCGGCAACGTAGGAAAGAATGAGGTTGGTCGAGATCGGCGCCACCTGATACAGACGGGTCTCGCGGAACTTGCGCTCGACGTCATACTCGGCCGCGAAGCCGAAGCCGCCATGGAACTGCAGGCAGGCATTCGCCGCTTCCCACGATGCATCGGCCGCCAGCATCTTGGCCATGTTCGCCTCGGCGCCGCACGGCAAGCCGGCATCGAACAGTTCGCAAGCCTTGTAGCGCATC
>CAZCDW010000234.1:0-3719 GCA_964497485.1 uncultured Bifidobacterium sp. | reverse complement strand
CCTGCAACCACGACCAAATAAGCACATTCACGACGGCCTGCCATGGCGGCAGCCCGGTGCGACTGTACAGCAGGTACAGGGCATGTCGAAAAACCCGTTCTTTTGAACGGGTTTTTTTTCGTTTGCCGTTTGATGCGGCTTGCACGCTACAAGCCTGTGTGCTGCCGATAGCTTCGGCCGCTATCGTCGTCAGATGCTGAACCATGTTTCGGTGCAGTCACGGGTTTGACAGTCATGCTTCGTCAAGCCGCCCGTTTCTGCTGCGGCACTTGCTGTGGAGCGAAGCTTGGCCGACGACTACGACAGTCCGTGGAAAGAAGCGATAGAACGCCATTTTGCTGATTTCCTTCAGTTTTACTTCCCGTCGGCTCACGCCAGAATCGACTGGTCGCAGCCCATCATTTTTCTGGAGCAGGAGTTGCGCGAAGTCGTGCGCGATGCCGAGCTGGGCAAACGCTTCGTCGACAAGCTGGTGCGGGTGGCCAGCCACGATGGTGGACAGGACTGGTTGTATATCCACCTCGAGATTCAAGGCAACATGCAGCCAGGCTTTGCTGAACGTATGTTCATCTACAACTACCGCTTGTATGACCGCTATCGAATTCCCATTGCCAGCCTTGCCGTGCTGGCCGACGAACAGCTTAACTGGCGACCGTCCACTTTTGCGTATGATGTGCTGGGCTGTAAGGTGGGGATACGTTTTCCGGTTGCCAAGCTGCTGGACTGGGCGGGCAGCGAATCAGTGCTGGAGGACAGCCGTAACCCGTTTGCGATAGTCACGCGCGCCCATTTGGCAACGAGAGCAACGGCCAACGATCCCACTGCCAGATTGAAGGCCAAATGGAGGATCGTGCGCGACTTATATCGCTGGGATTGGGGCAAGCAAATGGTCGTCGAATTGTTTGCCGTGATTGACTGGATGATGCGCCTGCCCGAAGAACAGGATCAAGTTTTCTGGAAAATGCTGGTAGCGACAGAGGAGGAAACCAGGATGCGCTATGTGACATCGATCGAGCGGCTGGGAATGGAACGGGGTCTTGAGCAAGGCATGCAACAGGGCATGCAACAGGGCATGCAAAAGGGCATGCAAAAGGGACAGGCCAGCCTGTTGACTAGTCAGCTGGCACAGCGCTTTGGGGATCTGCCCTCTTGGGTAACTGAACGTCTGGCTACAGCGACCGAAGGTGAGCTGCTGGCGTGGGGAGTGGCGGTATTGTCGGCAGATACTCTGGCCAGCGTGTTCTCGGTCGGGCAGCACTGAGCGTCCCGATTCGGGCGCTCGTGCCCGTAAAACCCGTTAAAGCAGTTTCAGCCTGGTCGTCGGGATCTTCAACGCTGATCCATCAACGCAATTTGATCAGGACAGTGCGTTGGCACAAGCGTCGTCTGCGATCAGCGATCGCGCCGCCGCTACGAAGTCGTCATTGTCGATGCCGGCCAGCTCCAGTGGGCGAGCATCGCCATAGCGAATGAAATTGCGGTGAATGGAGCGCAGGTAGGACGGGTCGTAATGCTCGACCAGCAGCGCCTCCACCATCTCGGCGGTGTGGCCGTCCTTCGCCAGCTGCGTCCAGCGATTGATCTTGTCATGACCATGCAGCTGCACCAGATGGCCCAGCTGCGTGGCCAGCAGGCCGGTGTCATGGACCAGGTGCGGATAGTCTTCGATCAGCAGCGCAACGCGGTCGGCCATGCGTGTATCGACGCGCACGCAGTCGGACGAACGGATGTGCTCCATCAGTTTGTCGGGCACGCGAAGGTCGCCGATCTTCTTGCTCTCCGATTCGACATAGACCACACGCTCGGGTGACAGCCGCCGCAGCACATCCCACAAGCGGCTCTCGAACATCTTCTGTGAGGGCTGTGGTGCGGTCGGCAAGCCACCGAGCACTGAGCCACGGTGATGGGCCAGCTGTTCGAGGTCGAGCACTTGCGCACCTTCGCGCGCAAGCACTTGCAACAGTCGACTCTTGCCGCTGCCGGTGGTGCCGCAACCGGCACGGCAAGTGTATCGCTCAGCCAGATCATCGAGCCCGGCGATCACGCTGCGCCGGTAAGCCTGATAACCGCCCTCGAGCTGCGACACCGGCCAGCCTATCCGCGCCAGAATATGGGCAACAGCCCCGCTGCGGTTGCCGCCCCGCCAGCAATAGACCAGCGGCTTCCATTCCTTTGGCATCTGCAGGAAGCGTTGCTGTATGTGCAGGCCGATATTCTGTGCCACCAGTGCCGCGCCGATCTTGCGTGCTTCGAAAGGGCTGACCTGGCGATCGAGCGTACCTACTTGAGCGCGTTGCTCATCGTCCAGCACGGGGCAATTGATCGCGCCGGGAATATGGTCCAGTGCGTATTCCGATGGCGAGCGTACATCGATGATGGTGTCGTAATCATCGAGTGAGGACAGTACCTGTTCGGCGGCCAGTAAAGCCGGATATTTCAAGACCGGCTTCATCAGCGGACCGATTTCAGCATGGGTTTGAGCACAGGCCACACATTGCGAAGCATGAGGGGCTGTGCTTCGCGGTTGGGGTGGATGCGGTCGGGCTGGAACCAGCGTTCGGTGTCTTCAAGGCCCGCCAGCAAGAAGGGCACCAGCTTCACGCCAGCTTTTGCCAGGCCTTCGTACATCGCGGCAAAGCGCTTGCTGTAATCGGGTCCATAGTTCGGCGGCACCTGCATGCCGACCAGTAGCGTACGCGCACCGGCACTGCCTGCCATGGCGATCATCTGCTGCAGGTTGTCACGGGTGGCGGCCAGCGACAGGCCGCGCAAGCCATCATTGCCGCCGAGTTCGAGGATCAGGATGTCCGGCTTGTGTTGGGCCAGCAGTGCCGGCAGTCGCGCCTTGCCGCCAGACGTGGTCTCGCCGCTGATGCTGGCATTGACCAGCGTCGCATCGATCTTTTCGTCGCGCAGTTGTTGCGCGAGCAGGCTGGCCCAGCCGGAGCCACGTGGCAGTCCATACTCGGCCGACAGACTGTCGCCGAGCAGCAGCACGGTTTTTGATGCAGAATGAGCGGGCAGCGCAGCCGCCCACAGGCAGCAAGCCAGCAACCAACCGCGCAGCCACAGATGCCGGTGCTGCGCCAACTTCGACGCCGCCAGCAATGCTGAATGCCACACTGATTTCAACACCCACGGACCGTTCATTCCATCCTGCATGTCATCTCACTCCACGACGAATACTGCGCCTGCCACATCCCCTTCCACGCCTGCGATCGATGTCAGCGGACTTGGCAAGACCGTAACCGATGCCAGCGGTGAGCTGACCATTCTTCAGGACGTGCATTTTACAGTGCCCACCGGTGCCACGATGGCGCTGGTCGGCGCTTCAGGCTCGGGCAAATCGACCTTGCTGGGCTTGCTCGCCGGGCTCGATACGCCGACCTCGGGTACCGTGCGTATTGATGGCATTGATCTGTATGCGCTGGATGAAGACGGACGTGCCGGCCTGCGCAAGGACAAGCTGGGCTTCGTGTTCCAGTCCTTCCAGCTGCTGGGCCACCTGACGGCACTGGAGAACGTGATGCTGCCACTGGAGTTGCGAGGCGATCCGCAGGCGCGTACAAAGGCCGAGGCGATGCTGGATCGCGTGGGTCTGGGCCAACGCTTGAAGCACTATCCGAAATATCTGTCCGGTGGTGAACAGCAGCGCGTGGCACTGGCGCGAGCGTTCGTGACCGAGCCGCCTTTGCTGTTGGCCGATGACCCGACCGGTA
>CAZCDW010000233.1:0-3725 GCA_964497485.1 uncultured Bifidobacterium sp. | reverse complement strand
GCGCGCGCGACTGGCGACTGTTCGACGAACAATACCCGCTGTTCCAGCTGAATGATGACACCCAGCTCAAATGCTATGCACTGTCATCGAAGCTGGCCAAGGGTGAAAACATCGGCAAGGCTGCGCGCGAGCTGCTGGTACAGCCCAAATATTATGGCGAGGCCTGTCCCGAACTGATCGGCCGTCTTGCAAAGGACAAGCAATTCAATGACGCTGATGTCTGGCGCCAGGTGCGGCTCGCGGTCGAAGCCGGTCAGCCCGGCATCGCGCGCCGCATCGGGAATTACACCGATGTCAATGACAAGCAGCTCGCGCAGGCCATCGACAAACCCTCAGCGGTGCTCGACCGCGCGCTGTCGCCGGCGCGCACCTCACATGAGCTGTTCCTGATCGCGCTCGGCCGGCTCGCGCGTGACAATCCGGACAAGGCCATCAGGTTCCTCGAGAAACAGCAATCGAAACTCAGCCATGACGAACTGGCGCTGGCCTGGTCGCAGATTGCGCTGCCGGCATCGTTGACGCTGTCGAAAGACGCCGTGAACCAGTGGCGCAAGACCTGGGATGCGCCGCTGTCGCAGGAAGGCTATCAGTGGCGCGCGCGTGCCGCACTGCGCGCCGGCGACTGGGCGATGGTGCTCAAGGCCATCGACGCCATGCCGGCCGATTTGCGCAAGGAGCCATCCTGGATCTATTGGCGCGGACGCGCGCTGGCGGCGCAAGGATCAAAAGACGACGCATTGAAGCACTTCCAGCTGATCGCCGGCCAGCATCATTTCTATGGCTTGCTCGCAACCGAAGAGCTGGGACTGCCGATCATGCCGCCGCCGAAGCCGACACCACCGCGCTCGGACGAGATCGCCGAGGCCGCGGCCAACCCCGGCTTCCAGAATGCGCTGCGCTTCTTCGACCTCGAACTGCGTTTTGAAGGCAACCGCGAGTGGAATTGGCAATTGCGCAAGCTTGGCGAGCGTCAGTTGCTGGCTGCCGGCGAATTCGCGCGCCAGAGCGAAGTATTGGATCGCATGGTGACCACGGCTGATCGTGCGAAGAGCGAGATCGACCTCAGCCAGCGTTACCCGACGCCGCATGATGACATCATGCATGCCGCGACCCATACCATCGGCCTCGACATGGCCTGGGTGTACGGGCTGATCCGGCAAGAGTCGCGTTTCGTGAAGAGCGCCAAGTCTTCGGTCGGTGCATCCGGCCTGATGCAGATCATGCCGGGCACCGCAAACTATGTCGCCAAGAAGATAGGCATGAGCGGCTTCAGCCTGGCCAGCCTGAATGATATTCGTACCAATATCACGCTCGGCACCCAGTACCTGAACATGGTACTGGCCAACCTTGGCGGCTCGCAGACGCTGGCCACCGCCGCCTACAATGCCGGCCCCAGCCGTCCGCGCCTGTGGCGCTCGTCGCTCGACAAGCCAGTCGAAGGTGCGGTATTTGCCGAGACAATTCCTTTTTCCGAGACGCGTGGCTATGTGAAGAACGTGCTCGCCAATGCGACCTGGTATGCGGCACAGTTCGAGAACAAGCCGCAATCGCTGAAAGCACGCCTCGGCGTGGTCGCGCCACGCGATGCCAATCTTGCCGAGCTCGGCGACCTGCCCTGACAATGACCATCAAGACCACGATACATCCTCGCTCGATACTGCTGATCGGTGGCAGCGGTTTCATCGGCACCCATATCGCCGCCCGCCTGGCCGATGCCGGTTACCGTGTGCTGGTACCAACCCGCCGCTATGGTCGCGCGCGTCATCTGCTGGTTCTGCCGACAGTGCAAGTGGTCGAAGCCGATGTGTATGATGCGACGCAGCTCGACCGTCTGCTGCAAAACTGCGATGCCGTGATCAATCTGGTCGGTGTGCTGCATTCGCGCCCGGGCCAGCCCTGGGGCCCGGCCTTCGAGCGCGCGCATGTGGAACTACCGCGTCGTATCGCGAAGGCCTGCCTGCGCAACGGCGTGCGGCGCATACTGCACATGAGCGCATTGGGCGCTGCTGCAGATGGGCCGTCGATGTACCAGCGCTCCAAGGCTGAAGGCGAGAAGCTCATGTTCGCGTCCGGTCTCGATGTGACGTCGTTCCGTCCGTCGGTGGTCTTTGGCGCTGACGACCAATTCCTGAATTTGTTCGCGCAGATGCAGCGCTGGCTGCCGCTGATGGTGCTCGGTGGCGCCGAGGCAAAATTCCAGCCGGTCTGGGTCGGCGATGTGGCCGATGCCTTCGTGCACGCGCTCGACGATCCGGCCACCATCGGTCATATTTATGAACTGGTGGGCCCGCATGTGTATACGCTGCGCGAACTGGTCAGGCTGGCCGGTGTCTACAGCGGTCATCCGCGCCCCGTCATCGCCTTGCCCGATTCAATGGCCCGGCTGCAGGCCTGGTTGTTCGAGCAATTGCCGGGCGAGCCCTTGATCAGTCGCGACAACATCGATTCGATGAAAGCCGACAATATCGGCAGCGGCCACTACCCGTTGCCGCCGCACTGGCATCCGCAGCCGCTGGAAGCCGTGGCGCCCGCCTATCTGTCGAGCCATTAGCGATGCCTGTCGACCTCGGGCATCTGAACACCTGGGTCGTCGGTGGCGCGGTGCGCGACGCGCTGCTCGGCCTGCCGGTGAAAGACCGCGACCATGTGGTGGTCGGCGCCACGCCCGACCAGATGACAGCGCTGGGCTTCGTCGCAGTCGGCAAGGACTTCCCGGTCTTCCTGCACCCGGAAACACATGAGGAATATGCGCTGGCGCGCACCGAGCGCAAGACCGCACCCGGCTACACGGGCTTTTCAGTTCACGCGGCGCCCGATGTCACGCTGGAACAAGACCTGCAGCGTCGCGACCTGACCATCAACGCAATCGCACAGCATGCCGATGGCACGCTGGTCGATCCGTATGGCGGTCGCGATGATCTGCAAAAGCGCGTGTTCCGCCATGTATCACCGGCCTTTGCCGAAGACCCGGTGCGCATCCTGCGCATTGCGCGCTTCGCGGCACGTTTCGCGGATTTCAGCGTCGCACCCGAGACGCAGGCGTTGATGCAGCGGATGGTCGCGTCAGGCGAGGTCGATGCGTTGGTGCCGGAGCGTGTCTGGCAAGAGCTGTCGCGCGGACTGATGGAGGACAAGCCTTCGCGCATGTTCGCGGTGCTGCGCGACTGTGGCGCGCTGGCGCGCATCCTGCCCGAGCTCGATGCGCTGTCCGGCGTGCCGCAACCGGCGCAACACCATCCCGAGATCGACACCTTGGTGCATGTGATGATGGTGGTGGACATGGCTGCTGCGCGCGGCCTGTCATTGCCGGTGCGATTCGCGGCACTCGTGCATGACCTCGGCAAGGGCGCCACCAATCCGACCGACTGGCCGCGGCATATCGCGCACGAGGCGCGCAGTGTCGCACTGGTCGACGACCTGGCGAAGCGGCTGAAGTTGCCGAATGACGTGAAGGATCTCGCGCTGATGACGGCGCGCGAGCATGGCAATGTCGCGCGCGCGCAGGAAATGCGCGCCAACACCATCGTCAAACTCTTCGAGCGCTGTGATGCGTTCCGCAAGCCGGCACGCTTCGTCGCGATGCTGGAGGCCAGTGAATGCGATGCACGTGGCCGCACCGGCTTCGAGGACCGGCCCTTCCCGCAGGCAGACCTGCTGCAGCGAGCGCTGGCCGCTGCACAAGCGGTGAACGCCGGCGAGATTGCGGCCGGCGTGATGCAGCGCGC
>CAZCDW010000232.1:2136-3750 GCA_964497485.1 uncultured Bifidobacterium sp. | reverse complement strand
AGTCGCACCATCCTTGACCAGATGGGCGCCGAGACCCTGCTCGGCATGGGCGACATGCTCTATATGCCTCCGGGTACGGGCCTGCCAGTACGTGTGCATGGAGCATTCGTGTCCGATGATGAAGTGCACCGCGTGGTCGAGCACCTGAAAGCACAAGGCGAGCCCAACTACATCGAAGGCATACTCGAAGGCGGCGTTGCCGAAGAGGGCGGCGAGCTAGGCGCCAATGGCGAGCCCGCAGGCGAGGCCGACCCGATGTACGACCAGGCGGTGGCCGTCGTGCTGAAGAACCGCCGTGCATCGATCTCGCTGGTACAACGTCATCTGCGCATAGGCTACAACCGCGCCGCGCGCCTGCTGGAGCAGATGGAGCAGAGCGGGCTGGTGTCATCCATGCAGTCAAACGGCAACCGCGAGATTTTGGTGCCAGCCTCAGGTCAGGAATAACGCGATGCCCCCACGTTTCAAACATGGCCTTGCCGCCGTTGCCGCTGCGGCACTGATGCTACCGGCACTGTCACAGGCGGCCGCACTCGAACAGTTCAAGATCTTCGTCGCTAACACCAAGAGCGCGCGCGGCGACTTTTCGCAGCGCATGGTGAAGGAAGAGGGCGGTAAGCTGCGCGCGTCCAACCAGGCCAGCGGCAGCTTCCTGTTCTCGCGCCCCGGTAAATTCATCTGGACCTACAAGAAGCCCTACGAACAAGTGCTGCAGGCCGATGGCGAAAAGCTCTACATGCACGACAAAGACCTGAACCAGGTCACCGTGCGCACGCTCGGCAATGCGATCGGTTCATCGCCGGCCGCGATCCTGTTCGGTAGCAACGACCTCGAAAAGAACTTCACGCTGTCCGAAGCCGGTGAGAAAGAAGGTCTGGAATGGCTGCAGGCGATACCCAAAGCCAAGGACACCCAGTTCGAAAAAATCGGCATCGGCCTCAAAGACGGCGTACCGGTCGCGATGGAATTACGCGATACCTTCGGACAGGTGTCGGTGCTGACCTTCACCCGTTTCGAGAAAAATCCTTCACTGCCCGCGAACCAGTTCCAGTTCGTGATGCCCAAGGGCGCCGACGTGCTGCAGCAGTGATGTGCAGCAAAAAGCTTAGCGCTGCCACATCGAGGGACGCCGCCCCGCCCCGTCATCCCGGCGAAGGGTGTAGCGGGGGATTCAGCCCGTATGCGGGCTGCCCGCGAAACGGCACTGGCATAATGGCCAGTGCGCGCCCTGCAAGGGGGGATCCATCGTAGTTAACGCAATACATCCAGCAAATCCGATGAACGCTCCCCTAGCCGAACGCCTGCGCCCGGCCACCCTCGATGACGTGATCGGCCAGCAGCACTTGCTGGGCGAGGGCAAGCCCCTGCGCGTAGCCTTCGAGTCTGGCCAGCCGCACTCGATGATCCTGTGGGGCCCGCCCGGCGTCGGCAAGACCACGCTCGCACGGCTGATGGCGCAGGGCTTCAACGCTGAATTCATCGCGCTGTCGGCGGTGCTGTCTGGCGTGAAGGACATTCGCGAAGCCGTCGAGCGCGCGCAATTGACGCAAGCCACCTCGGGCCGCAAGACCATCCTGTTCGTTGATGAAGTCCACCGCTTCCACAAGAGCCAGC
>CAZCDW010000232.1:0-2126 GCA_964497485.1 uncultured Bifidobacterium sp. | reverse complement strand
ATGTGGAAAGCGGCCTGTTCACCTTCATCGGTGCCACCACCGAAAACCCTTCGTTCGAAGTCAACAGCGCCTTGCTGTCGCGGGCCGCCGTCTACGTGCTGAAATCACTCAGCGAAGACGACCTGTCGCAGATGCTCGACCGCGCGCTGGCGCTGTACGGCGAAGGCGAGACCAAAATCGGCATCACCGATGACGCACGTCCCATGCTCGTGGCCAGTGCCGACGGCGACGGCCGCAAGCTGTTGAACAATACCGAGATCATGCTGCGCGCCGCCGTGCAAAAAAAGCAGGCGCAGATCGACGTGCCACTGCTGCAGGAAAGCCTTGGCGATGCGCTGCGGCGCTTCGACAAGGGCGGCGATGCGTTCTACGACCAGATCTCTGCCTTGCACAAGTCGGTTCGCGGTTCCAACCCCGACGCCGCTCTGTACTGGCTGGTGCGCATGTTCGACGGCGGCGCCGACCCGCGCTACATGGCCCGTCGCATCATCCGCATGGCCGCCGAAGACATTGGCCTGGCCGATCCGCGTGCACTCCGTATCGCACTCGATGCTGCTGAAACCTATGAGCGCCTGGGTTCGCCCGAGGGCGAACTCGCACTGGCCGAAGCGGTCGTCTACCTCGCCTGCGCTGCCAAGTCTAATGCCGTCTACAACGCGTACAACCAGGTGCGCGCCTTCATCGCAAAAGATAAGTCACGCCCCGTGCCAGAGCACCTGCGTAACGCGCCCACCAAGCTGATGAAAGAACTCGGCTACGGCAAACTGTACCGCTACGCCCATGACGAACCCGATGCGTATGCGGCGGGGGAGACCTACCTGCCAGAAGGCATCGGCGACCCTCACTGGTACCAGCCGGTGCCGAGGGGGCTGGAGATCAAGATCGCCGACAAGCTGGCGTATTTGCGGCAAATGGATGCCGAAGCACTTCGCGCTGAGAAGAAAAAATAAACATCGACCACTGACCAGCTTTCATGTAACGCGTCACGCTACCGATGCATGCAAGCGGATCCCCAGTGCACGCATAACTTTCAGAATCGTCGCGAAACTGGGGTTGCCCTCACCAGATAGCGCCTTGTACAAGCTTTCTCGCCCCAAGCCCGTATCGCGCGATAGTTGTGACATGCCTTTCGCGCGAGCGATGTTGCCCAAAGCCTTGGCGATGAATGCGGCATCGTCCTCCGCTTCTTCGAGGCAGGCCTCCAGGTACATCGCCATGTCTTCCTCGGTCTTGAGGTGCTCGGCACTGTCCCATTTTTTGAGATTGGGTGGCGTCATGATGACTCCGTGATGTTTCGCGCTTCGTTGATAGCCACTGCAATATCGTCCGCTTGACTACTTTTGTCGCCCCCGGAGCGCGGCGAACTAATGATCGAACCGCTCAGTGGCAAGAACCGAGGGCATGTTTGATTGTATAAAATAGGATACAGTCGGTAAAGCAGGCCTCCGGTTCGCTCAACTTGATCAGGAGGCCGGGAGGCTAGTAGGCGCACTCGGACGCAGGCAAGTAGCAATAAAGATCGGGGGCAGTAACGCAACAATCGGGCAAGTGAAAGTGCAGAGCCACAGATTCAGTGCGCGCGCTTGATACAATCGCAGCTTTACCCAGCAAGCCGAACACTCACCCATGATCGACATCCAGCTCCTCCGCAAGGACATCGACGCCGTCGCCGCTCGTCTGGCGCAGCGCAAGTTCAACCTCGACGTGGCGACCTTCAACGCCCTCGAGGCCGAGCGCAAGGCCATCCAGACCCGTACCGAAGAACTGCAAAGCCAGCGCAACACCCTGTCCAAGCAGATCGGCATCCTGAAAGGCAAGGGCGAAGACACCGCGCCCGTGATGGCGCAGGTGGCCGGCATCGGCGACGAGCTGAAAGCCTCGGCCGAGCAGTTGGAGGTGGTGCAGGCCAAACTGGCGGAATTCACGCTGGCCATCCCCAACATTCCGCATGAATCAGTCCCGGCCGGCCATGACGAGACCGGCAACGTCGAAGTACGCAAGGAAGGCACCCCGCGCCAATTCGAATTCGAGGTGAAAGACCACGTCGACCTCGGTGCACCGCTGGGTCTGGACTTCGACACCGGCGCCAAGCTGTCCGGCTCTCGCTTCACCGTCATGAAAGGCGG
>CAZCDW010000231.1:0-3779 GCA_964497485.1 uncultured Bifidobacterium sp. | reverse complement strand
CGCGCGCCATCTGCACGATCTCGCGGCTGGTGGTGCCGCGCACGATGGAGTCGTCGACCAGCAGCACGCTCTTGCCCTTGAACTCGGAGCTGATGGCGTTGAGCTTCTGGCGCACCGATTTGCGGCGCACGCCCTGCCCCGGCATGATGAAAGTACGACCAATGTAGCGGTTCTTGATGAAGCCTTCACGGAAGGTCAGGTTCAGCTTCAGCGCAAGTTCCATCGCAGCCGGACGCGAGGAATCGGGAATCGGCATCACGACATCGATATCGCCACCGGCAATCTCGCGACGGATCTTCTCGGCCAGGTGCTCGCCCATTTTCAGGCGGCTCGCATACACCGACGCGCCATCGATCACCGAGTCCGGACGCGCGAGATAGACGAACTCGAACGCGCACGGGTTCAGCGTCGGGTTCTCGGCGCACTGCTGGTTGTACAGCTTGCCATCGTTGTCGATGAAGATCGCCTCGCCCGGCATCACGTCACGCAGGAAGTGGAAGCCCAGGCCTTCGAGCGCGACCGATTCGCTGGCGATCACATACTCCGGCCCTCGGTCGGAATCGGAGAAGCCGATGCACAGCGGACGGATGCCATAAGGATCACGGAAAGCGAGCAGGCCGAAGCCGGCGATTTGCGCGACGACGGCATATGAGCCGCGGACGCGCTTGTGCAGCGCCTGCACCGCCTTGAACAGCGTGCCGGGGTCGAGCGACAGGCCGGTGGTGCATTGCTGGATCTCGTGCGCAAGCACGTTCAGCAACACTTCGGAATCGGAATCGGTGTTGATGTGGCGGCGGTCATTCTTGAACATCTCCGCCTTCAGCTGCACCGCATTGGTCAGGTTGCCATTGTGCGCCAGCGTGATACCGAACGGTGCGTTCACATAGAAAGGCTGAGCCTCTTCTTCGCTCGACGAGCCGGCCGTCGGGTAACGGCACTGGCCGATACCGGTGTTGCCAGGCAGCGAGCGCATGTTGCGAGTACGGAAAACATCACGCACCAGGCCATTGGCCTTGTGCATGCTGAATGTCGAACCATGGTTGGTCGCGATACCGGCTGCATCCTGGCCGCGATGCTGCAGCAGCAGCAGGGCGTCATAGATCAGCTGGTTGACCGGGCTGTGGGATACGACACCAACGATGCCACACATGGGTGGACTCCTTCAAAAAACTGCCGGCCCGCCGTTGTGCGGGGGCCGAAACCACTGAAACGAAAACACTGAAACAGCGCCGAACCGATCAGGCTGGCTGTATCGCGGCCGTAAGGCCCATCTTGCCGAGACGGCTGCGCATCTTGTCCGCTTCATCACGCGAGCCGAAAGGCCCGACACGTACACGGTAACGCTCACCATCCCGGGTGCTGACTTTCTGCGAATAGGATTTGATGCCTGCTTTCTTCAGCCGGTTCTGTAATTCTTCGGCCTTGGCCTTGTTGGCAACGGCAGCAACCTGCAGGATGAAGCGACCCTTGTCCTTGTTGTCCTTGTCGGCCTTGCTGTCGGCCGCCTTCTCGGGCCTGGACGCGGCCTTTTCAGCAGGCTTGTCTGCATGCTTTTCGGCAGGCTTGTCGATGCCCTTGTCGGCCACCTTGTCGGCTCCCTTCTCGGCGGACCTGTCGGCAGACTTGTCGGCCACCAGCTTCGCCGCTTCCGGCTTCACGGCCTCGACCTTGGGCGGTTCGGCTCCGGCGGGCTCGGCCTTCGGCGCTTCCGTCCTGGCTGGCTCGGCCGGCGTCTGGTCAGACGACGGCGGCAGCGGCATTGGGGTACTGTTGTTCGGGCCGGACTTGTCGCGCGACGGTATCTGTACCGCAACATCGTCCGACAAGGGCTTGGGCTCGGAATCGAAAATCATCGGCAAGCCGATGACGGCAGCCAGCACCAGCGCGGTGGCGCCGATCAGGCGGCGGCGAGCGCGCTTCTTCTCCGGCAGCATCGGATCAAGCGGCTCCTCTTCCTGCGCCTTCGCGCGGCGGCGTGGCTTGACGGGAATGTCGAGGTCGTCGTCCGAGTCCTGCTTTTTTTTGCCGAAGAGCGAGAAGCCCATAAGGAGTTCGTGTGTGGCGTCTGGTTGCGCTGATCAAGCGCTGAAGATGTCGCGAAGACTGTCCCGCTACTTGCTGCGGGGCCTGCGCGCCTGCGCTCAGGCCTTCCCCTGCACTGCCAGTACGCCGGCAACGGTCAGGAAAGATCCGAAGACCACAATTCTATCATTCTCACCGGCACGCTTCTTCGCGTCAGCATAGGCGTCGGCCGGGCTGGCAAAGCGGCGCACGCTGCGCTCGGCGCCTGTGGCAGCGCTGTCGGCAATGCCAGCCTCGCTCAGCTTGTCAGACAGCGCCGCAGCGGTGGCAGCGCGCGGCATGGGCAAGTCGGTCAGGCACCAGTGGTCGATCTTGTCTTTCACGTGGGCGAGTACGCCGGCGATGTCCTTGTCCGCCATCGCCCCGAACACCGCGAAGGTGTAGGGATGGAAGCCCATGTTGTCGAGGTTCTGCGCCAGCGTCGCTGCCGCATGCGGATTGTGGGCGACGTCGAGGATCACCGATGGCCGGCCTGGCAAAACCTGGAAACGGCCCGGCAGGTCGACCATGACGAGTCCGCTGCGCACCTCTTGCGCACCCAGCGGCAGCCGGTCGCGCAAAGCTTCGAGTGCAGCGAGTGCGGCGCTGGCGTTGAGCAGCTGATTCGCGCCCCGCAGGCTCGGATAAGCGAGCGCGTTCCGGCGCATTGAGCGGCCGCCATAATTCCATTGCTGGCGGTCGCCCGCGTAATTGAAATCGCGCCCGAACAGCCACAGGTCGGCGCCGATCGTCGTCGCATGCTCAATCAGGCTTTGTGGCGGCTGCGGGTCGCTGCAGATCGCCGTCCGGCCCGGCCGGAAAATGCCCGCCTTCTCGAAACCAATCTTTTCGCGCGTATCGCCCAGGTATTCCATGTGGTCCATGTCAACGCTGGTGACGATGGCCACATCGGCATCGATGATGTTGACCGCATCCAGACGGCCGCCCAGACCGACTTCGAGGATCACTGCATCAAGGTCGGCATCGGCGAACAGCTTCAGGATGGCCAGCGTGGTGAACTCGAAATACGTCAGCGACACCTCGCCACGTGCGTCCTCGACGGCCTCGAACGCGGCGACCAGTTGCTCGTCGCTGGCGATACGGCCATCAAGGCGTGCACGCTCATTGAAATCGATCAGGTGTGGCGACGTGTACAAGCCGACGTGATAGCCGCCCTGCAACAGGATGGATTCCAGCATCGCGCAGGTCGAGCCCTTGCCATTGGTGCCACCGACCGTGATCACCGGGCAGCTCAGCCTGACACCCATGCGTTGCCAGACCGCGGCCACGCGTTCGAGGCCCATGTCGATTGCCTTGGGATGCATTGCTTCCAGGCGGGCCAGCCATTGATCGAGGGTCATTTCTTGTCCGTCAAAATGAAAAGCCCGGGCATTGCCCGGGCTCGTCGGTTCGGCATCGGGCTCAGGCCAACACTTCCGGCGCCTGGTTCTGCAGTAGTGCCAGCAGGTGCGCGATCTCTTCGCGCATCTTGCGGCGGTCGACGATCATGTCGATCGCGCCCTTCTGCAGGATGAACTCGGAACGCTGGAAGCCTTCCGGCAGCTTTTCGCGCACGGTGTTCTCGATCACGCGCGGGCCGGCAAAACCGATCAGGGCCTTCGGCTCGGCGATCACGACATCGCCCATGAACGCGAACGACGCCGACACACCGCCCATGGTGGGGTCGGTCAGCACCGAGATGAAAGGCAGCTTCTTCT
>CAZCDW010000230.1:0-3787 GCA_964497485.1 uncultured Bifidobacterium sp. | reverse complement strand
CCGTGTCGCGCCCGGGCCCGCTGACCGATGAACCGGCCGGCCACCTGACCGCGCTCGGCCTCGGCCAGTCGTCTGCCGTCGGTATCGGTGGTGACCCCATCAACGGCCTGAAGCACATCGACATCATGAAGGCCTTTAATGACGATCCGGATACCGACGCGGTCATCATGATCGGCGAGATCGGCGGCCCGGACGAAGCGAATGCATCGTACTGGATCAAGGACAACATGAAGAAGCCGGTGGTGGGCTTCATCGCCGGTGTCACCGCACCGCCGGGCAAGCGCATGGGCCATGCCGGCGCACTGATCTCCGGCGGCGCCGATACTGCCGATGCGAAGCTCGAGATCATGGATGCCTGCGGCATCAAGGTCACGCGCAACCCGTCCGAGATGGGGCGGCTGCTGAAGGCGATGCTCTAAAAACGGTTAAAAAAATGGTTAAAAAACAGGGGGGCTGCGGCTCCCCTGTTTTTTTCTGCTGATAGGCTCAGATTTTCGGACGAAGTTTCGGAGCAAGCTTGGTGCTGTCGTCAATGCTCCATTGCAGGCCAGTGCCAGGTTCGCATACGCCTTTATAAACAAGGGTGTCACCGTCGTTCACCCCTGGAATACCTTCTTTGTAGGCAATGATGATTGTCGCAGTCTTGCTATCAACGCCCTTTACCTGGACCGACTTGACCTTGGTCCCAAAAATCTTTTCGGGATCCAGTAAGCCTAAATCCTCGTTCTTGAGATCGGCTTTCTTGTTCTCCAATGTACCGTCACTGCAAGCGATGCCGAGCGCAGTCATTGCGGGGGCGGCAATACTTGGTCCCTCAGCTACTCGGCTTTTTGCGGTGTAATCCTGGTAGGCCGGTATGCCGATTGCAGCCAAAATACCGATGATCGCAATTACGATCATTAATTCAATAAGAGTGAATCCGATTTGGCCGCGTTGCCAAGTAACGTATGCGCTGGATGACCGGCGATAGCGCAGGGTATAGGTAATTCTCATGGGGACTCCCGGTGGATGCATCGGTTCAGGCCACCTAGCTGGTGGATCCACCGTCATTGGCAAGTCGCATGCCAAAAGCCATCCATCCTGCGTTACGGTTCGATGTACGTCTGCGCCTTTCGATTTGAAAGTAAATGCGCCGCTGATCGCCTTCACTTGGCTCTGCAAATGATGATCGCCATCGCAGATGATGTATGTCAGAGCCAGCCGTTCATTTGCCGGTCAGCAGAGTGGTGCGATCATTTGCCGGTTGTGCGATTGATTTCAAAATCTGATGATCACTGACAAAAATTGTCACTTCAAGCCGAAATATGTCGTCGGTCGCCGAATCATACGCACGCAGCTTTGCAGGTCATCCACACAGATCTTGCTGCTAAAATAAGCAGCGTTCCCGGCAGTGCATCATCCCGACAGCGTTTTACCCCTGCCGGCCTGGACACGCATGTGGCTTTCGCCACTTCCCGAGGCAAGGATGAAGCATCAGCGCGGCATCGACATGGCTTGGCAGGACGGACCGGACGCACCGCGCCGCCGGTGGCTGCGTCGCCTGCGCTGGCCTTTCGGTCTCGCGGTCGTCGCTTCTCTGGGCTGGTTCAGCGGACTGGCCGCCAGCTGGCCTGATTTCGTGATCCTGCTCGGTGGCGTGTGCCTGGTCGTGCTGCTGGTGCAGGCGCGTATCGCACGCAGCCAGCAGCGTCGCTGGCGCAGCGACAGTCGCCTGTTCGAGCCACCGCTGCCCAAGCCGATTTCTTCGGTACCGGTGCACAAGGAATGGCAATGGCCATCGCATCCGCTGGTCAGCATTCCGCTGGCGATCGTGATGATCGCCGGCCTTTACTGGGTCCTGGTCGTGAACCAGATGCAGGTCTCTGGCGGTTGGCTGGTCGGCTTGCTGCTGCTCGCCATCGTCAATCTGTGGAGCTGGCGCCAGCCTTTGCTGTGGGCGGCGGTCGTGACAGTGGGCGTGACGCTGTCGGCGCTGGTACGATGGCTGGCACTGCTGCTGACGGTGCCGGGGGCCTTGCTGGTACTGTGCATCGCCGTTGCCGCGTCAGCTTACGGGGTTCGGGAATTCATTCAACGCAGACAGAAAGACGGTAGCACCGCATGAAAAAAGAACCCGGCGTGAACGGCGAGTGGGTCCCCGTCAGTATCGAGGAACGCGTCACCAACGCTACCATCCCCAGCCTGGTGTCGCTCGGCGTGCCCGCGGCTGTGCAGACCCAGTTCGCATTCAGCGATGGCTGGGGTCCGGCCGGCTGGATCCTGCCGGTCGTGGTCTGGGTCTATGGCCTGCTGTTCTGGTTCATGTCGACCGGCGTTGCCTTGCTGCGCCCAAAGCGATGGGAGTGGACCGAGGCTGCGCTTGAAGAAAAATACCGTTACTGGAGCGCCGCGCGCGTGGCCAGCAGCCACTTCTGGGGCCACTGGTGGGTGCGCTTCCCGATCGGGCTGCTGTTCATTGCATATGGCATACACACGCTGCTGCAGCCGGACTTCACTGCGCAATGGATCAGCTGGATCATGCTGATGTGCGCGTTCATCACGCCGTTCGTGTTCGTCGCCGAGATGGCGCTGTTGCCGCTGTCGATCGTGATCGTAGTGGGCTACCTTGCGCTGGTGACCTTTGTGCCGATGTCGCTGATGATCATGCTGGGCCTCCTCGGTATGCTGGCAACGGTCATGATCGCCGCGCAGAACCGCACGCCGAAACCGCTGAAGAAAGACAAGCCCGAGTCGAAAGAAGCGAAGGCGGCTGATGCGCCGGTCGATGCGAATGCTGGCGCTGCGGTTGGTGCCGATGACCCTGCGGCACAGGGTAGTGCCGAAGGTGCAGAAGGCGCAGAAGGCGCTGACACGGCAGCTGCGGCCGAGGGGGCGACCGCCGAGACCGGTGCTGATGTTGCTCAGTCTGCCGACGGGGCTGACGGCGATGCAGTGGCGGCGTCCGCCCCCGAAGCTGCGGACAGCGCCGCCGAACCTGTCTCAAGTGAAGCGGCACAGGCACCGGAAGCTGCGAAGCAGGTTTGAAGCTCTTGACGCACGGATTCCTTGGTGCCCATAAAAAAAGCTCCCGACGGGAGCTTTTTTTACGACCCTATGTTCTGGCTGGTGCCTCGGGTCGGAATCGAACCGACACTCCTTTCGGAACCGGATTTTGAGTCCGGCGCGTCTACCAATTTCACCACCGAGGCCAGGCGCTTGCCGGCCAAGGCCGGTAACGCGAGCCGGATTATCGCTGATTTGACACCCCCGGGCAACCGAGGCCGCCGCAGACAGGCAACAACCTGCCTGCCAGTGGCGCACTCTCGAAGGTGGCTGCGTCAGCATTGAAGCGGCCGCGCAGCCAGCGATGACGTCGATTACTGCATGTGCTGCCCGCCGTTGATCGCGATGTTGGCGCCGGTCAGGAAGGCCGCTTCATCGGACGCGAGGTATGCGACCAGGCCTGCAACCTCTTCGGGCTTGCCCAGTCGGCCCATCGGAATTTGCGGGATGATCTTCGAGTCCAGCACTTCCTGCGGGATCGCGGTGACCATCTTGGTGCCGATGTAGCCCGGCGAGATCGTGTTCACGGTCACGCCTTTCTTCGCCACTTCCAGCGCCAGCGCCTTGGTGAAGCCGTGCATGCCGGCCTTGGCTGCCGAGTAGTTGGTCTGGCCGAACTGGCCCTTCTCGCCGTTCACCGAAGAGATGTTGACGATGCGGCCCCAGCCCTTGTCGAGCATGCCGTCGATCACCTGCTTGGTGACGTTGAACAGGCTGGTGAGGTTGGTTTCCATCACCGCGTCCC
>CAZCDW010000229.1:0-3815 GCA_964497485.1 uncultured Bifidobacterium sp. | reverse complement strand
GCCGACAAGCTGCGCGCCGAGGGCTTCACCGGTGAGGTCAAGGTGCTGACCTCCTGCCCATCATGCCTGCAGGGTCTGTCGCGCTACAACGATGACAGCGGCACCGACGCCGATTACATCGTGGTCGAGATGGCGCGCCACCTGCTGGGCGAGAACTGGATGCCCGAGTATGTCGCCAAGGCCAACGATGGCGGCATAGAGCGCGTGCTCGTGTAAGCGGGGGATAGGCCAATGAGCATCACCGTAGCCGGCTGCGAGCTGTGCGAGACCCCTGGCGGCGACGTGCTGCATCAGGGCGTACAGTTTCGCGTGGTGCTGGTCGACGATGCGCTGTATCCCGGCTTTTGCCGCGTGATCTGGCGCGACCATGTGCAGGAAGTCACCGACCTCAACGAGCTCGACCGCATGTTGCTGATGGACGTACTGTGGCAGGTCGAGCATGTGGTGCGCGAGGTGATGCAGCCCGAGAAGATCAACCTGGCCAGCTTTGGCAACATGGTGCCGCACCTGCACTGGCACATCATCCCGCGTTACACCGACGACGCGCATTTCCCGCAGCCGGTGTGGGGACAGAAGCAGCGCGATCCGTCACCGGCCGCGCTGCAGGTGCGGGCCGAGCGCATTCCGGCGCTGCGTGCCAAAATGCAGCAACGACTGGCTACTTATCTCTAAATAACGTGAGCACGACCCAACGTATTCCCACTGCACTTACCGTGCACAAGGCTTCCCGCACGCTCGAGATCGCCTTCGACGACGAGGTCTTTCAATTACCGTTCGAGTTCCTGCGCGTGATGTCGCCATCCGCTGAAGTGCGCGGCCATGGTCCCGGGCAGGAGACGCTGCAGACCGGCAAGCGCAATGTCGAGATCAAGGGCATCGAGCCGGTGGGCCACTATGCGATCCGACCGGTGTTCTCCGATGGTCATGACAGCGGTCTGTACACCTGGGACTTTCTGTACGAGTTGTGCATGGACCATGACAAGCTGTGGGAAGGCTACCTGCAGCAGCTGGAAGCCGCCGGCTTTACGCGCGACACCGGTCGCGATGCGCCGATGGTGAAACAAGGCGGCGGCTGCAGCTCGCATTGACCAGGATTCGTACAGCGTGATGTATATCGCTACCGACTGAATTTCTCTGGCGCGATGAACTGCCATAGCATGTGCAGCTGCCGGAACATCAGGTCGGCATAAAGGCCATTCGCCTCCTTTGACAGGTCCGGGTGGCGCAACAGAGAGTGATCGTGACTGATTGCGAGCCGATCCCGGAGCGCTTGCCGGAAATCACTCTGCAGTTGTGCTTTGACCGCCGCACCCTCGGCGCTCGCTTGTTCCGGACGCGCTGGGGACGGCATCGTGGCAGAGGTGGTGGCAGCGGAAGTGCACTGCTCGTCGAAACCTTCATCGATCCACTGTGCCGTGTCGTCGATCGGCGATTCGAGCCACTCTTGTACAGCAACGTTGACTGCTGCCGGCGGATAACCCGCCGCCAGCTTCCATTGCTCGAAGCTGGCCTTCGGCAAGCGCATGTACGCGTAAGTCCATGCGTCCCCAATGGCTTGGGCCAATGGCGCGTACACGCCCTTGTTGCACAAGCCCGCTACCACCGTGTGGGCCGCAGGTATTCCAGCAAACGTTACCGGAATGAGCTCATTCCATTCCAACGCCTGTGAAGCCTCCAGCGACAGCGCCAGGCAAATGTCCGGCAGATTGGCAAATACCGGGGAGAGCCGCTCGGATTCTTGTGCCAGGCCATGATCGACCAGCACTCGGAGTCTGTAGCGTGTGCTTGCCGTCATCGCATGCTTGAACTCCTCGTCCAGCGCGAGTTCAGCAAACGGATCCCACCCTTGCTCCATTTTGAGCAACTCGCGCTCCAGATTGGCCAACATGCCAGCACTGCACATCAAACTGATAGCGCCTGCCTCCAACGACACGGAGCCTGTCAGTAATGGCCAGATCTGCCGAGCACCGTCGAGTTGTTGTACGAGCTTATCGAGCGTCATTGCCGGGATACCGTTGCGGAACAGGGAATCGCTGACTTCCCGATGAAGGAGGAAGGATTCTGTAGACAATCGCTCAGGATCAAGCTCCCTCATCATGGCTGACATCAGCTGCGCTGCGTCAAGCTCGGAAAATCGACGAGTTGCGTTGGCTGGAAATCTAATGGCAATACAGGTATCAAGAATCTCCATTGCGAGCGGACTGAATTTTCCAGATACGAGGCCCACTCGCGCCCTGAGTTCTTCTTCATTGAGGCCAGTGAACTCTATCAGCAATATCAGCATCCTGACGATGTCATTGGCGTGCTTAAACTTCCTGTCCGAGAAATCCGGTAACCGATTCAGGACAAGCTGTATCGCGTCTCTGCCCTTACGATCCTGGCGTCTGAAGTTGGCATGTCGCGATCCAAGATATCTGACCACGTCAAGATTCAGGGAATGGACAGCGTATGCCAATGCATCTTCGCCCTTGTCATCAATGACATCAAGTGATGCACCGTTCATCAACAAGGCGTCCACGACCGGAGCCGACCCCGAAGCGCACGCCAAATGAAGTGCAGTACACCCAATACAGTTCTTGCTATCAATCTCTACACCCTGCGACAAGATGAAATTTACAAGTTCCAGGTGCGAATGACTAGCCGCTTCCATCAAAGGCGTGTTTTCCCATGATCCAATGTCGATGCCAAGTTCGAGCAGGAACTTGAACAGCGAAAGATTTCCGCTTGCCGCTACTTCCGGAAGCAGGTCTCTACTTAAGCTATCGTCCTCGTGGACATCTACGCCCTTTTCGACAAGCCACCTGCAAATCTCCTGATGGCCAGCTTCAATGGCATTTTCAAGCGCCTCGAAACCACATGATGGTTCCTCGGAAATAATGCTCGGAAAACGATCCATAATGAGCCGGCATATCGATAGATGGCCGGCCTTGGCCGCTTCCACAAAGGGTGTTTTCGGTAAATGCATGCCCGGGGGTAGCGCAGGTGCAAGCAGTAACTTGCATATCTCATCCGATCCCTGATGAGCTGCGAGGGTAAGCGCGGACCATCCGTAAACATCTATGGCGTAAATATTCGCACCGGCTTCAATGAGCTTTTGAACGATGCTGCTGTGTCCTGCATAGGTTGCAAGCATCAATGGGCCGGCATCCCAGTCCTCAGGATCGAACCTGGCCCCGAGCGATATCAGTTCCTGCACGATTGAAACGTCGCCCCATTGCGCTGCCAGTTCCAGGCTCTTTACAAGATGCTTTGTATCGTCATTGTCAGGCTCATTTTCGCTGGCTTCTTCGCTGGTCTCGGGTAGCCTGAACTTGAGTCCATGCACCAGCTTTTCGCGATCAAAATCCTTTCCGGTCATCACGATTGTGCACACGTCTGAGTCTCTTTCGGAATTGGGTCGTTCAATCGAATGGTATGTACTCAATATGAAAGCGCCGCACGACTTGAGCAGATCAAGTTTGAGGTCCGTCGTGTCAAATATTATGTAAAGAACAGTGATCTTGAATGTCTGATCAAGCCAGGGACTGTTTTCGCCAAACAGTATCTTGTTGATGGTGACTGGTGATGCATTGCTTCTGATCGCGGAGAGCAATTTCTCAAGCGGCTCGCTTCCCTCGATGTCGTCTGTGATTAGTACATCCTGATGCCAGGGCCTCCTTCCATCGGACACAGGCGCGATTGACTGCTCGGCATCAGGCGGTTCAGTACGGGATCGCTTGAACTGTGGCTCCGTGCTGACTTCTGTTTCGGGTGAGAGGGACTCCGACTCCGCCAATGTGCGCTTGCGGCTACGCGGAGACGAAGGCGCCTGCTCG
>CAZCDW010000228.1:0-3817 GCA_964497485.1 uncultured Bifidobacterium sp. | reverse complement strand
AGACCTCGCGGCGTTTCCATGTCGAGATCCAGCCGCAGCTGGTGCTGCTGCAAAAGACCCTGCTCAACATCGAAGGCCTGGGCCGCCAGCTCGACCCCGAGCTCGACCTGTGGCAAACCGCCAAGCCCATCCTCGAGACCTGGATGGGCGAGCAGATCGGCTGGCGCGGTTTCGTCGACAAGCTGAAGGTCGAGGCACCGCAATGGGCGCACATCCTGCCTCAGCTGCCGCGCCTGGTGCAGCAAGCGCTCGCTGCGCAGGCCAGACCGCCCGGCGATCGCCATGAGCAGCTGCTGGATCGGCTGATCGTCGAGCAGCGCCGCACCAACCGGCTGATCGAAATCGCGGTCTACTTCGGCGGCGGCCTGCTGGCTGGCTTCCTTGCGGTGCAGCTCTTCATTCAATGGCATTCCGGCTGGTGAGCTGCAAGCCCAATGAGGCTCGCTGACATCGTCCGTTCGCAGCACCGTTTCGTTCTACAGGATGGCCCCCAACTGCAGCGCGCGGAATTTTCATCGCTGCGCTGCGCGACCCCGTTGGCCATGGCTATAATCGGGGCATTTTTTTTCTGAGGGAATCTTCCCACAGACACCGGAGCCCGAATGAGCATCCTGCTGTTGTTCGTCCTCGTTTACCTGATGATTTCGGTGGGGCTGGGCCTGTACGCGGCACGCCGCGTCAAGAGCGCCGGTGACTATGCGAACGCCGGCCGCGCATTGCCGCTGCCGGTCGTGGTCGCGACCGTGTTCGCTACCTGGTTCGGCTCCGAGACCGTGCTGGGCATTCCGGCCCGGTTTGCCGAGCATGGCCTGGGCGGCACCATCGAAGATCCGTTCGGTGCATCGCTCTGTCTGATCTTCGTCGGCCTGTTCTTTGCGCGCAAGCTGTACCGGATGAACCTGCTGACCATAGGCGACTATTACAAGCAGCGCTACAACCGAGTCGTCGAGATCATCGTGTCGGTCTGCATCGTCATCTCCTACCTGGGCTGGGTATCAGCGCAGATCACCGCGATGGGTTTGGTGTTCAATGTGCTGACCGAGGGTGCGGTATCGATATCGGCCGGCATGGTGATCGGCGCGGCCATCGTGCTGGTCTATACGCTGTTTGGCGGCATGTGGTCGGTGGCACTGACGGATGCGTTCCAGATGACCCTCATCATCATCGGCATGCTGTTCATTGCCTGGGTCATTGCCGACAAGGCCGGCGGTGCCGATGTCGTGATCAGCCACGCGGCCAGCGCCGGCAAGCTGCATTTGCTGCCTGAGGCCACCTTGCCCTCGGTGCTGGCTTTCGTTGGTGCTGCGGTCACCATCATGTTCGGGTCGATTCCGCAGCAGGACGTTTTCCAGCGCGTGATGTCGGCCCGAAATGAGTCGACGGCGGCGGCCGGCGCCGTGATCGGCGGTTCGATGTACTTCTTCATTGCGTTCATCCCGATGTTCCTGGTCTATGCATCGCAGCTGATCGACCCGGCGATCTTCAATGCACTGATTGCCGATGACCCGCAGCAGATACTGCCGACCCTGATCTTGCGTGACACGCCCGTGTTTGCGCAGGTACTGTTCTTCGGCGCACTGCTGTCGGCCATCATGTCGACCGCCAGCGGTACGTTGCTGGCGCCCTCCATCACGCTGACCGAGAACATCTTGCGCGAATTCATCCCGATGGGCGATCGCCAGTTGCTGCTGGCTACCCGCATCGTCGTGGTTTGCTTCGCGATCGCGGTCACGCTGTTCGCGCTCGCGTCCCAGGGCATGCCGATCTATGAAATGGTGGGCAATGCCTACAAGGTGCCGCTGGTCGGCGCATTCGTGCCGCTGGTGATGGGCCTTTACTGGCGTCGCGCCACCACGCAGGGTGCGCTGGTGTCGGTGCTGGGCGGCCTGGCCTCGTGGCTGCTGATGGAAGTCTTTGCCGCCGCGTCGATCTGGCCGCCGCAGCTGGTCGGCCTGTTGGTCGCGTTCGTCGGCATGATCGTCGGGTCTTTGCTGCCACAATGGCAACGTCGGGCTGACGCAGCCCCCGCCTGAGTGCCAGGCCGGGCCGCTCGCTCGCGGCCGGGCCTGAAACCCTGCGGAAACCCTTTATAATTCAAGGTTTTCGAAATTTTGCAGGGAGAATGCACCATGCCTATCTATGCGTATCGCTGCGACGCCTGCGGCTTTGCCAAAGACGTGCTGCAGAAAATCTCCGACGCGCCGCTGACCGATTGCCCCGAGTGCGGCAAGTCCGAGTTCAAGAAGCAGCTGACCGCCGCCGGTTTCCAGCTCAAGGGTACCGGCTGGTACGTGACTGATTTCCGCAATGGCAGCGGCGGCGCGGCGCCGAAGACCGAATCTTCGTCGGCTGCGTCATCTGCGTCATCGAACGCATCATCGACCGCCACCCCGGCCGCGTCGTCGTCGGAGTCATCCGGCAGCAGCGCTGCTGCGTCTGCCAACGACAGCAAGCCGGCCAGCGCCAACTCCTGACATCCATGCGCAAATACTTCATCACCGGCCTGCTGGTGCTCGTGCCCCTCGTGATCACGCTGTGGGTGCTGAACCTCATCATCGGCACACTCGACCAGTCGCTGATGCTGCTGCCGCCGCACATGCAGCCCGAAGCCCTGTTCGGCTTCCACCTGCCGGGCTTCGGCACCGTGGTCACGCTGGTCATCATCCTGCTGACCGGTCTGGTGACCCGCAATATCATCGGCACGCGCCTGCTGGTGCTGTGGGAACTGCTGCTGCAGCGCATCCCGGTGGTGAACTCCATTTACTCGAGCGTCAAGCAAGTGTCCGACACGCTGCTGTCCTCGTCCGGCAATGCGTTCCGCAAGGCGCTGCTGGTGCAGTACCCGCACGCGGGCAGCTGGACCATCGCGTTCCAGACCGGCGTGCCCGGCGGCGACGTGAAGAACCACCTGCATGGCGACTATGTCAGCGTGTATGTGCCGACCACGCCGAACCCGACTTCCGGCTTCTTCCTGATGTACCGGCGCGAAGATGTCATCGAGCTCGACATGAGCGTTGACGAGGCGCTGAAATACATCGTGTCCATGGGCGTCGTCGCGCCGCCGAGCAAGAAGGCAGCAACGGCAAGCCCCGAGGCAGCCTCCCACTGATTACCGAAACCGAGACTCAAAACATGTCAATGCGTACAAACTATTGCGGCCTGACCACCGAGGCGCAGATGGGCCAGACCGTCAGCCTGTGTGGCTGGGTGCATCGTCGCCGCGACCATGGCGGCGTGATTTTCATCGACCTGCGCGATCGCGAAGGCCTGGTACAGGTCGTCTGCGACCCGGACCGTGCCGAGATGTTCAAGGCGGCCGAATCGGTGCGCAATGAATTCTGCCTGCGCATCACGGGTCTCGTGCGCGCGCGCCCGGAAGGCACCGAGAATGCCGGCCTGAAGTCAGGCAAGATCGAAGTGCTGTGCCATGAACTCGAGGTATTGAATGCGTCGGTGACACCGCCGTTCCAGCTCGACGACGACAACCTGTCCGAGACCACGCGTCTCACGCACCGCGTGCTCGACCTGCGCCGTCCGCAGATGCAGCACAACCTGCGCCTGCGCTATCAGGTCTCGATGGAAGTGCGCAAATTCCTCGACGCGAACGGCTTCATCGACATCGAGACGCCGATGCTGACCAAGTCCACGCCCGAAGGCGCGCGTGACTACCTGGTGCCGTCGCGCGTGAATGCCGGCCACTTCTTCGCGCTGCCGCAGTCGCCGCAGTTGTTCAAGCAGCTGCTGATGGTCGCCAACTTCGACCGTTACTACCAGATCACCAAGTGCTTCCGCGACGAAGACCTGCGCGCCGACCGCC
>CAZCDW010000227.1:0-3856 GCA_964497485.1 uncultured Bifidobacterium sp. | reverse complement strand
GTGCTGTTCGGCCATGCGGCGGATCCACTTGTCGGATTTGATGGTCATGTTGGCAAAAAATACTGGCTAACGAAGTCAGCCGGCAATTGTACGCGATCACGCTTACGCCTTCATGGTCGCGGCGGCTTCATAAGTCCTCAAGTCAGCTTGCAAATTGTTGAGGTTATTCCTGACCAGTCCGCTGGCATGTGACGCCGCGTCATCGAATAAGCCAGCCAGCGCTTGCACGTCGGCTGCGTCACCCGAGCGCATGGCCTTGCCGATCGCTGCAGCGCCGGAGGCAAGCAGTTCCTTCCGCTTGCTGCCGTCCTGCATGTTCAGCACAGACTTGCCGGGCACCGGGATTTCCATGCCAAAGTCATCCACCGGCAGGGGCTCAATGAAGTTCTGCAGCAGGCGGCGAGCGCCGTCGATGCTGGGGTCCTTCTTCAGCGCGTCAACGGCGCGCAGGAAAGCCACATCGACGTCCGACTGGTTGCGGCTCGCATATTCGGCAATCATTTCGAAGCCCGCAGGGTCGCTTGCTCGCTCCTTCCACAGAGTCGGAAAGGAAGGAATCCTGAGAGACCGTCCGCCGGTCGCAGGGTCAGTCTTTCCGAAGTGTCTGGCTATGTTTGACAGCAGCAAGTTATTGCTTAACTTTTTACGCCCCTCTTTGTCGATACGGGCGCCCGCCCAGGGCTGCCTTGTACGCACATCCTGCTGGGCACGCGCTGATGGTGCACCTGAAGATTGCAGCGATTGCGACACCCGAGCACTCGCCGCCTGGCGATGCGCCGCCAGACCTTGTACAGCCCGTGTTGCCGATGCAGCGGCAGCACCTTTGGTCGTGCCGGAGGCCACATGTAGCGGACGTACGCCGTCCGCTTCGGAACCCTGAGCCTTTGCACCAGCCCGCTTGGACAGGGCTTGCTCGCCATAGGCGACACGGCGCGATCGTATCCCTGAGACGTCCATGGTACCCCCGTGTAGTTCGCCGCTGCGTTAGCAGCGCCGTTGGGGACATTATCGCGGCGGCGGAATGTCACTTGTCGCGGCAGTGCTGCCACTAGTACATCGAAGACGCAAAACAAGCGGGACCAGCCGTGCTGCCGGCGGGTCCTCCGGGAACCCAAGGCCCGATCAGCGCTGCATCGATTCCCAGACCTTCTGCAGCCGCTTGACCGACACCGGCATCGGGGTTCGCAGCTCCTGCGCAAACAGCGACACCCGCAGCTCTTCCAGCAGCCAGCGGTATTCGTCCATCCGCGGGTCGCCGCGGCTGCCGGCCTTGGTCGCGCGCTGCCAGGGCGCGGCAGCCTGCTGCCAGTCGGCCAGCAGGCGGGCGTCGCGCGCCGGGTCGCTGCGCAACTTGTCCAGTCTTACGGTTATCGCCTTCAGGTAACGCGGAAAATGCGACAGCTGCGCATGTGGCGTATCGGCCACGAAGCGCTGGTACACCAGCGCCTGCAGCTGTGCCTGCATGTCGGCATGCGCGGCCGTATGCGACTTGATGCCCTGCAGCTTCTTGGGCAGCGCATGGTATTCGGCCAGCACCTGCCCGACCAGCCGCGCGATTTCGTTGACCAGCAGGTTGAGCCGCGCCTTGCCCTCGTCGCGCCGGGTGTTGAATTCGCCAGGATTCTTCGGCAGCGGCGGCTGCAGGCAGGCGCGCGACAGGCCGGCCTGGATGATCTGCTCGCGCAGCTCTTCCTGCGAGCCCAGCGCCATGAACTGCATGCCCATCTGCTGCAGGCCCGGCACGTTCTTTTCGAGGTACTTGAGCTGCTCCTTCAGCTGCAGCGCAAACAGCCGCCGCAAGCCGTTCAGGTGGATCTCGGCTGCCTCGTTCGGGTCGTCGAAGACTTCGATGTCGCAGTGCGTGCCCTTGTCGACCAGCGCCGGGAAACCGAGCAAGGTCTGGCGGCCGCGCTGAATTTCCAGCAGCTCGGGCAGTTCTCCGAAGGACCATGTCGTGAGTTGGGTGTAGCCGCTGCTGTCAGTCGATACCGAAGCCGGGGCCACTGCGCTGCCTGCCCCCTTGCCGCCGCCAATGGCAGGCTTGCCGCCACCGCTTGCTGTACCCGCGCCGTTCGTCGCTAATGCTTTGCCGGCGCCAGCAGCGTGCGCCCGGTGCGCGCCCCCCAAAGCAGCTGCGCTGCCACCACCGGCGGTACTTGCATCCTTATCGCCGTCATCAGCATCGCCCGTGATCGGGCTGACTTGCTCGGCGATCTTCTGAAATTCCTGACGCGCCTGCGCGCCGAGTTCGGCCTGTAGCGCGGCAAGGTTACGGCCCATGTCGAGCTGGCGGCCATGTTCGTCGATCACCTTGAAGTTCATGAAGTGATGCGCCGGCAGCGTCTCGAGCTTGAAGTCGGCCAGCTTCGCCATCACACCGGTCTGCTCGCGCACGTCCGCGATCAGCGCATCGAGCAGCGGCCCCTGGCCAAACTTCTTCGCCGCATGGATACGGTCGCAGAAACCTGCTGCATAGTCCGGCAAGGGCACGCAATGGCGGCGCAGCTTCTGCGGCAGCGACTTCAGCAACAGGTGCACTTTTTCCTTCAGCATGCCGGGCACCAGCCATTCGCAGCGCGGCGCCGATACCTGGTTCAGCGCATACAGCGGCACAGCCAGCGTGACACCGTCGCGCACTGCGCCCGGCTCGAAGTGATAGGTCAGCGCCATCTCGATGCCGGCATGCCGCATCACTTTCGGGAACAGTTCGGTAGTGATGCCGGCCGCCTCGTGCCGCATCAGGTCATCGCGCGACAGGTAGAGTACTTTCGGATTGTCGCGGCTGGCCTGCTTCAGCCATTGCTCGAAGCCGACGGCATTGCAGACATCCTGCGGGAGTTGGCTGTCATAGAACGCGGCGATCAGCTCGTCATCGACCAGCACGTCCTGCCGACGCGACTTGTGCTCGAGGTTCTCGATCTCCCGAATCAGCTTCTGGTTGTGCGCGAAGAATGACGCACGGGTGTCAAAGTCGCCTTCGACCAGCGCGCTGCGGATGAAGATCTCGCGCGCCTCTTCCGGATTGATCTTGCCGTAGTCGATGCGGCGCTGGCTGTAGACCACCAACCCGTACAAGGTCGCGCGCTCATAGGCCGACACCTGGCCGCTGCGTTTTTCCCAGCGCGGGTCACCATACGATTTCTTCAGCAGGTGGCCGCCAACCTTCTCCAGCCATTCCGGCTGAATATTGGCCAGCGTGCGCGCGAACAACCGCGATGTGTCCACCAGCTCGCCAGCCACCACCCAACGCCCGGCCTTCTTGCCCAGCGAGGAGCCGGGCCACAAATGAAACTTGATGCCGCGCGCGCCAAGGTAATGCGGCTCGTCCTCGGCCTTGTAACCGACATTGCCAAGCAGGCCGGTCAGCAGGGCCAGGTGCAGTTGTTCGTAGGTCGCCGGCAGTTCGTTGACGCGCCAGCCCTGCTCGCGCACCAGCGTGAACAATTGCGAATGCACATCGCGCCATTCGCGCAGCCGCAGCTGAGACAGGAAGTTCTCGCGGCAGTGTTCCTGTAATTGGCGATTCGATTTCTTGTGCTCGATCGCCTCTTCGAACCACTTCCAGATCTTCAGCCAGGACAGAAATTCGGATTTATCGTCGGCGAACTTCTTGTGCGCGTTGTCGGCCGCGCCCTGCGCTTCCTGTGGACGGTCGCGCGGATCTTGCACTGACAATGCCGCTGCAATGATCAGCATCTCGGCCAGGCACTGATGGTCGCGGCCGGCGAGTATCATGCGACCGACGCGCGGGTCCAGCGGCAATTTAGCGAGCTGGCGTCCAAGCGGCGTCAGCTGCTTCGCATCATCGACAGCGCCCAACTCCTGCAGCAGCTGATAGCCATCAGCAATCGCGCGG
>CAZCDW010000226.1:0-3861 GCA_964497485.1 uncultured Bifidobacterium sp. | reverse complement strand
ACAGCACGCGCTCTACTTCACCGCCAAAATCAGCGTGACCGGGGGTATCGACGATGTTGATATGGGTGCCTTCGTACTCGACCGCGCAGTTCTTCGCGAGGATGGTAATGCCGCGCTCTTTCTCGAGGTCGTTCGAGTCCATCACGCGGTTATCCACTTGCTGGTTCTCGCGGAAGGTGCCGGACTGGCGGAGCAGCTGGTCAACCAGCGTGGTCTTGCCGTGGTCAACGTGGGCAATGATGGCGATGTTGCGCAATGCGCGGTCGGTACTGGACATGGGGAAACTTGGCCGAGAAGGAGTAAACCCGAGATTTTAGCATCTTTTGGTGTCTGAATTGTGAATTCCCCTGAAATTTCAATAGCTTGCGACTTCGGCCAGCGGATGGCTTCGAGGAACAGATGACGCAAAAAAGTTACAACTTGGTGAGAAATCATCGGCCAACCAAGAAATTGCGGCCTACCGCAGCTAATTGTGGCTTTCGATGATGCTTACCTCGGAGAAAACATGAGCATCCGCACTGCACCGAACCTACCCGGCTTGGCGACTTCCCAAGCAATTGCACCCCTTCAAACGGATACCTCGGCCCCGGCGCGACAGCGCGAAAGGCTGACTGTGCTGCACCAATCCGGACGCCCCAATCTGGCGGCCATATCTGCGGGCCTGAAGACAGTCGCGCAGGGGCAGACAACGGCCGGCGATGTGCTGGCAAGCAAGCAGCTGAGCCCGGATGGTCAGGTGCGGGACACCGGGTCACTGGCGCTGCGCGCTCGCTCAGAACGACCGAAGCTGGCCTCCCTGATGGCGGCCCGCTCAATGACGCTGCAAGTACCGACGTCATCCGCTGGCTCCGCGACCTCAATCGCCAGCACCGGCGCAAGTGCCAGTGCCAAGACGAGCAGTACACGACCTACGATTGATAAAACCGGGCCGATCGACAAGCAGCTGGCTCTGAACTTCATACGTGATCAGGCGATGGAGGCATCGCTGACAGCCGCCGATGCAGGAACCACATTTTTTCGCAACGATTCGAATGCTACCCGCGCGCTGTTTCGGCTTTTGGGCCCTGAGTTAGCGCCCGTAGCGCAAGACCTGGTCAGTACCATGAGCAAGACCTTCGAAGCCGGCCTGAAGAATGCAGGCAACAACCCCACTACCCAGCATATCGACGCCATACTGACCCAGACCTTTTCAGCACTGATCAGGGACTTCACCCAGATTCGGCTGTCTGACAACTTCCGGGAAGCCGCAAGCGTGATGAAAAATGCTCTGGACGGTGCGGCAAAGGATCAATGCAGCAAGCTTCCGGCTGACAAGCATGCGGGCATTCTCGCCAAGGCAAGTCTCTGTAAGCAAGATGTCGTGAGAGCGATTTTGCTGCGGACACTGATACCGCAATTGGCGGAATTGGTGCGAACCAATAGAGCAGACAGACAAGCGGAAGTCAGAGCGTTCGATCGCTTCATGAATGACAACCCGCAAACTCAGACCGCAGGAATGACAATGGCCAAGATGATTACGCTGCTTCTCAGCAAGATCAATGGCGCGCAAGGAAGCAAACTGGATTATCTGGGGCAGACTTTCCCTCAGCTGCTGCAGTCCTTCAAGCAGACGACGCTGACCGAACTGGACCAGATCGGGAAAACCTGAACGTGATAAAAGTTCACCCTGTGCGGAACGCCGTAATACAGCCGACTGAAGCCCGGCTTCGAAGCTTCAGGACGATAGCGTACCGCCCAGCTTGACGAGGCGTCTGGGTGCCAGTAAACCTTCGGGCGTAATATCTGCTAAACCCGATAGCTGGCCGTCGTGATAGATGCGCGCTTCAACGACTTCGGCTGGCACCATGATCCCTTCACGTGCCAAGCTCAAGCGTTGTCCTTGCACGAATCGCGCTGCAAGCGAAGCATGCAAGTCAATACGATACAGACTGTCTAACAGCGCATCCACAGGCAACAGAAATTTGCTGACATCCTTAGCCGCTTCCATGGCCGTCAGACTTCGCGACTGCTCAAGGCCTATCGCACCGAGACCGGTACGACGCAAGACAGTCAAGTGTGCGCCACAACCGAGGGCACTGCCAATGTCTTCGCCCAGTACACGAATGTAAGTACCCTTGCTGCAACGGACGCGGATCCTCAGCACGGGCGGCGACAACTCCAGCACGTCCAGTTCATGGATGACGACATCTCGCGCCTCTCGCTCCAGTGTCACGCCTTCGCGTGCATATTCATACAGCGGCTTGCCATCGCGTTTTAAGGCGGAATACATCGGCGGCACCTGTTTGATCGGGCCGCGGAACTTCGCGAGCACGACTTCGATTTTCGCTTCGCTTACGTCAACCGGCCGGGTGTCGACCACCTCGCCTTCGGTATCCCCTGTGGTCGTGGTCACGCCAAGATGGACGGTCGCTTCATAGGTCTTGTCGGCTTCGAGCAAGTCCTGCGCAAACTTGGTCGCTTCGCCAAAGCACAACGGCAGCAGGCCGGTCGCGAACGGGTCGAGCGTACCGGTATGTCCTGCCTTCTCCGCATTCAACAGCCACTTCACCTTCGCCAGCGCCTGCGTGCTGCTCATGCCGGCCGGCTTGTCGAGCAGCAGTACGCCGTGCACTGGCACGCGCTTGCGCTTGGCTACTTTGTTCATTGCCGGGATGTCAATCTTGGTCGCTGTCGGCCGCGCGCGTGGCGTTGGCTTCATCGATCAGCTTCGACAAGGCTGCGCCACGCGTGGTCGAGGTGTCGTGCACGAAGTGCAGCTCGGGCAGCGTATGGATGTGCAGCCGCTTGCCCAGTTGCGCGCGCAGGAAACCGGCCGCCTTGCGCAGGCCGTTCAGTGTGTTCTGCACCGCTGCATCGTCATCGATCAGCGTGGTGAAGAACACCTTCGCATGCGCATAGTCAGGCGTCAGCTGCACTTCGGTCAGGGTCACCATGCCGACGCGCGGGTCCTTGACCTCCATCGCGATCAGTTGGGCCAGGTCTTTCTGGATCTGGTCGGCGACACGCAGGCTGCGGCCGGGAATGGCTTTGCTGTGCTTGACCATGGTGAACCTCTCTTTTTCTCACTTCAAAAAACGGACGGCCGGAACAATCCGGCCGTCGCGGTTTGCCGGTAAAGGCGATTACAACGTACGAGCGACTTCCTGCACCTCGAAGACTTCCAGCTGGTCGCCTTCCTGGATGTCGTTGTAGTTCTTCAGCTGCAGGCCGCATTCGAAGCCGGCCTTCACCTCTTTCACGTCATCCTTGAAGCGCTTCAGCGAATCGAGTTCGCCGGTCCACTGGACCACGTTGTTGCGCAGCAGGCGGACTTGCGCACCGCGCCTGACCAGACCGTCGAGCACATAGCAACCCGCGATCGAGCCGACCTTGCTGACCACAAATACCTGGCGAATCTCGACCAGGCCCAGTGCCTGTTCGCGCTTCTCCGGCGACAGCATGCCGCCCATCGCCGCCTTGATCTCGTCGATCGCGTCGTAAATGATGTTGTAGTAGCGGATGTCGATACCATTCGCCTCGGCCAGCTTGCGCGCCTGTGCATCGGCACGGGTGTTGAAGCCAAGGATGACGGCCTTCGACGCCACCGCGAGGTTGACGTCGGATTCGCTGATGCCGCCGACCGCCGCATGCACGACCTGCACGCGCACTTCGGACGTCGACAGTTTTTGCAGCGAGGTGACCAGTGCTTCCTGCGAACCCTGCACGTCGGCCTTGATGATCAGCGGCAGGTTCTTCACCTCGCCTTCGGCCATCTGCTCGAACATGTTCTCCAGCTTTGCGGCCTGCTGCTTCGCGAGCTTCACGTCGCGGTACTTGCCCTGCCTGAACAGTGCAATCTCGCGCGCCTTGCGTTCATCTGCC
>CAZCDW010000225.1:0-3867 GCA_964497485.1 uncultured Bifidobacterium sp. | reverse complement strand
GGCGACCTCGCCTCCAATCATCTGTCCTGGCAATGGGTGGCGGCGACTTTCAGCGCCAAGCCCTATCTGTTCAACGCGGAGAATGTCGCACGCCATGCGCCGGCTGGCTGGCGAGTGGACGGCAGCGCGCTCGACATCAGCTATGAGGCGCTGGAAGCTATCGCGCGCAACCAGCAGACCATCGAACCCGTGCCGGCACTGGTCGGCATGCCTGAGCCGGCACTGCTCGCCGAGCCGCCGACAGCCATTGACTGGCCGGATACCGCGGCCCGCCAGGTGACGTCCGACGCTCTGCGCCAGGCAACGTGCATCCGACTGGTCCACCCGTGGATGCTGGCTGACGAGAGCTTCGGCGGCCTGCGACTGGGCGTGATCCACCTGCCTTTCCATCAGGCCTTCCCCTGGTCGGAGCTGCGCTGGCGTTTCGTGATGGATAGAATGCTGGAAGTGACCGATGCACTGTTCATCGGCGACCTCAACGAGCTCAAGCCCATGCTGCCTGCCACCGCACCCGTGGAGTCGATCGCCACGCTGAATCCCGGATACCGGGAGGGGCTGGCGTCGGTGTGCGGCGCGCTGCACGAGCCGGCGCGCCAGTTCCCGAACCCGGCGCAGGCCTGCCGTTCTTTCTCGGCCTTCTGGAGCCACTGTACTGGCCCCGAAGGCGCACCGCGCAGGAGCTGGCACCGGTGAAGCTGGGCGTCGTCTGGTTCAAGCGCGACCTGCGCGTGTTCGACCATGCGCCGCTGGTTGAAGCGGTGAAGCATCGCGAGGTGCTGCCGCTGTATGTGTACGAACCCGAGCTGATACGCGCGCCGGACTGCTCGGTGCAGCATGTGCAGTTCCTGAATGAATGCCTGGCCGATCTCGATCAGGCGCTGTCGGCGCGCGGCAGCCCGCTGGTGGTGCAGTTTGGCGAGATCACGCATGTGTTGAAGCGCGTGCTCGAGACCTATGGCCCCTTCTCGCTGTACTCCCACGAAGAGACCGGTAACGCAATCAGCTACGAGCGCGACAAGCGCGTCGCGCAATGGTGCCGCGTGAACGGCATCGACTGGAAAGAGTTTCCGTCAAATGGTGTGGTGCGTCGTCTCGGTTCGCGCGATGAATGGGCGTCAATCTGGATGGAGCGCATGCGCCAGCCCTTGCTGGCTGCACCCGACTTCATCGGCGCGCCGAAGGGGCAGCTGCTGCCGGCCGGTCTGCTGCGACCCAGCAGCCTGGGCATGCAGGGCGCAGACAAGCCGCTGCGCCAGCAAGGCGGACGCAAGCTGGCCTCGCAACAAGTGCGGCAATTCTTCAGCAAGCATTTGCATGAATATCGTTATGCAATGTCGAGTCCCTTGTCGGCCGAGGATGCCTGCTCGCGGCTGTCGCCGTACATTGCGTATGGCGTACTGTCGATCCGCGAACTGATGCACAAGGTCTGGAAGACGCGCAGCGAGTTCAATGCAATGCCCGAACCTGTGCGACCCAAGGATGCACTGGCCGGGCTGAAGTCTTTCGAGAGCCGGCTGCACTGGCACTGCCATTTCATCCAGAAGCTCGAGTCCGAGCCCGAGATCGAAGAGCGCAATGTGCATCGCGGCTTCGATGGACTGCGCGAGCCACATTTCAATCGCGAGCATTTCGAGCGCTGGTGCGCCGGCGAGACCGGCTTCCCGCTGATCGATGCCTGCATGAAGATGCTGGCGCAAACTGGCTGGATCAATTTCCGGATGCGCGCGCTGCTGGTCAGCTTCTCCAGCTATCAGTTGTGGAACCACTGGCGCGAGCCGGCGCTGCACCTGGCGCGTGAATTCCTCGATTACGAGCCGGGCATTCATTATCCGCAGATACAGATGCAGTCCGGCGTCACCGGTATCAATACGCTGCGCATCTACAACCCGGTGAAACAGGCACAGGACCAGGATCCGGAAGGCATCTTCGTGAAGCGCTGGGTTCCGGCATTGCAGAACGTGCCGAGCGATTACATATTCGAACCCTGGACCATGCCCGAGGGCTTGCAGCAGATGACCGGCGTGCGACTAGGTGAGCACTACCCGCTGCCCGTTGTCGATCATCTGGAAGCCGCACGCCATGCACGCGACACCTTGTGGGGCATGCGCAGGGATCCGAACGTACGCGCAGAGGCGAAGCAGGTATTCACCAAACACGGCAGCCGAAATCCACTGCGTGAGGGCCGCCCGCGCAAAACCACATCAGCAAAGAAAGTCTCCGCGGCCAGTATTGATCTGCTGAGCGAAGTCATAGCGGCTACCGAAGCGCGCACTGTCGATAACGTCACCGCTACCGGCAATGACACCGGGAGCGACACCGCGACAAGTAAACCGGCAAACACCTCAGCTTCTGCCGCGCAAACATCAGTGCCCAAGGCAGCGCCTGAAAAAATGCTCACACAAGTGCCTACGACATCGCCAGCTCCGACGCCAAATCCGACGCCGGATACACCACCGCCACAACTGTCGCTGGGCTTCGACTAAGCCCATGCTGCGCGGCATACTTGCGGCCGGTGCCGCATTCACGATCTGGGGCCTGTTCCCCGTCTTCCTGCGGCTGATGCAGGCCGTGCCGCCGCTGGAAATCCTCGCGCACCGTGTGCTGTGGTCCGTGATTTTTCTGCTCGGCTTGCTGGGTCTGCGTCGCCAGTGGACCTGGATCGATGCGATCCGTCAGCGGCCGCGCGTCGCACTCGCCTTTGCGGCCAGCGCAGCGATGCTGTTCACGAACTGGGTGGTCTTCATCTGGGCCGTCAATGATGACCATATTGTTGACGCCAGCCTCGGCTATTTCATCACGCCGCTATTCAATGTGCTGCTGGGGCTGACGCTGGGCGAGCGACTACGAACCCTTCAGTGGGCATCGATTGCACTGGCCACCTGCGGTGTCGCGTGGCTGACCGTCAGCGCAGGTCACTTGCCATGGATAGGCCTGGTGATCGCGGTGACTTTCGCAGTCTATGGCTTGATCCGCAAGACCGCGTCGCTTGGCCCGCTGGAAGGCTTGACGGTGGAAACGCTGGCGATGCTGCCGCTGTCGGTCGCCTTCCTGCTGATTCCGGGCAGCGGTAGTTCGCACGCATGGGGAGAGTCGCTGTCGTTGACGCTGCTGCTGATGGCGGCCGGGCCGGTGACGGCGATACCCTTGCTGCTGTTCGCCGCTGGCGCACGCCGCATTCCGCTGTCCATTATCGGACTGTTGCAGTACATCGGCCCGTCGATACAAATGGTGATCGGTGTCTGGGTCTATGGCGAAGTGTTCAGCACCGATCGCATGATCGGCTTCGGCTGCATCTGGGGTGCACTGGCTTTGTATTCTGTCGAGAGCCTATGGCGCATGCGCGAGCCGGAGGAGCGCCTCGCCGCGAGCAGCTGATCCCCGTAAAATGGCGGCCATCCGTTTTCTTTCTTACTGATTTCCGACATCACACATGGCCAATTACGTCTACACAATGAACCGCGTGGGCAAGATCGTTCCGCCCAAGCGTCAGATCCTCAAAGACATCTCGCTGTCCTTCTTCCCCGGCGCCAAGATCGGCGTGCTGGGCCTGAATGGCTCCGGCAAATCCACGCTGCTGAAGATCATGGCCGGCATCGACAAGGACATCGAGGGCGAAGCGATCCCGATGCCGAACCTGAACATCGGCTACCTGCCGCAGGAGCCCGAGCTCAATCCCGAACTTACCGTGCGGCAGGAAGTGGAAAGCGGTCTCGGCGAGGCGTTCGAGGCGCGCGCCAAGCTGGATGCGGTCTATGCCGCGTATGCGGAGCCGGATGCGGACTTCGATGCGCTCGCCACCGAGCAGGCGCGGCTGGAAGCGATCATCGCGGCCGCCGATGGCGGCAATCTCGAACTGCAACTGGAAGT
>CAZCDW010000224.1:0-3870 GCA_964497485.1 uncultured Bifidobacterium sp. | reverse complement strand
CCAAGCCCGTGCTCGGCCAGACCGGCAATTTTGATGGCGTGCAGGTGATCGACATCATCCTGTCCAAGCCGGTGACCTCGGAATACATCGCGACCAAGCTGTACAAGTACTTTGTGCGCGAGGACGTGACGCCGGAAATGCGCGTCCGGCTCGGCAAGCTGCTGCGCGATGCGAAATACGAGATCGCGCCTTTCCTCGAGACGGTGTTCCTGTCGAAGGACTTCTACAGCGATGCATCGGTCGGCACCCGCATCAAGCCGCCGGTCGAGCTGGTGATCTCCACCTATCGCAAGATGGGCCTGAAGGAAGTGCCGGGCATCCCCGACTTCAACGACCTGACCGAATCGATGGGCCAGAAGCTGCTGTTCCCGCCCAACGTTGCCGGCTGGGCCAGCGGCAAGGCATGGATCACGCCGGGCCTGCTGCTGGTGCGCGGCAACTTCGTCTATGAGACCGTGTACCCGCAGATCGATTTCGTGCCGAATGACCGCGTGCCGAATGACCGCTATGGCATCGTGCCGGTCGCCGACAAGCTGGCGATGGGCGCCGACGTGACCACCGCGACCAAGCCCGACGGCAAGGAAGTGACATCGATGTCGATGCAGAACGACCGTGACGAAGACTTCAACACGCGCCTGGCCAGCTATCACGCATGGCGCAAGGCGATCGAGAAGGTCAAGCCGATACCACGCGCACCGGCCCGGATCGATTTGTCGCAGATGATGCGCGATACCGGCTGCACCACGGCCCGCGAGGCGGTGGACCATCTGGTGCTGCGCTTCCTGTCGGTGCCGGTCGATGCGGTGCGTCGCGAGAAGATCGCGCAGATGCTGGCCGAGGACCTCGGCACGGCCGACCTCAAGCGTGCGGATTCCTACATGGAAGATGCGCTGCGCAATGCGCTGCATGTGATCCTGTCTCTGCCAGGCTACCAGCTGGGCTGATCGCAGGGATCTCGACCCAGACCCATTCAGATACCCTGCGGCGATCGCGCAGGGAAAGACAGGACAAGAAGCGGAACATGACCATGAAACACGAACACACGAACTATTCGCGCCGCGACCTGCTGAAGGCGCTGGCCGGCGCCGGCCTCGCGGCCGGCCTGCCGATGGCGCCGTTCATGCCGGCCTTTGCCGGCAATGCCGCCCATGCCGGCAACCAGGACAAGCGCATCCTCGTCGTGCTCGAGCTGTCGGGCGCGAATGACGGCCTGAACACGCTGGTGCCGTATGCCGACGATGCGTACTACAAGCTGCGCCCGCGCATCGGTATCCGCGCCGACAAGGTGCGCAAGATCGATGATCACTATGGCTTCAACCCCAGCATGAGCGGCTTCGAGAAGCTGTACAAGGATGGCCGCATGGCCATCATTCATGGCTGCGGCTATGAGCAGCCGTCGTTCTCGCACTTCACGTCGATGGCCTACTGGCACACCGGCGTGCCCAACGGTGGCGAGCAATATGGCTGGCTGGGCCGCGTGGCCGATGCGATCGACCCGCAGCTGACGCCGAACTTCCTGGTCAACATCGACGAGCGCCAGTCGCTGGCCGTGACCGCAAAGCGCCATGTGCCGGTGGTGTTCGATGATCCGGAGCGCTTTGCGCGCAAAGGCCTGCGCCAGAGCCGCGCGCTGCTCGACATGGGCGGCGACGGCAGCGCGCGGACGCCTTCGCAAAAATACCTGGACGAGATCGCGAAGAGCGCCAGAGAGGCGTCGGCGCTGGTGCGTGCCGCGTGGGACAACTACAAGACCCCGGTCGACTACGGCATCATCCCGGTTGACCTGCCGAAGGTGGCGGCGATGATCAGCGCCGGCTTGCCGTCGCGGCTGTTCTATGCGGCGTATCGCCACAATGCGTTCGACACCCATGTGCAGCAGCCCGATCAGCACCAGCGTCTGCTGTCGTATGTGTCGGATGCGGTTGCCGGCTTCATGAAAGACATGGAGCGCATCGGCCGCGCCGATGACGTCACCATCCTGGTGTTCTCCGAGTTCGGCCGCCGCGCCGCCGAAAACACCAACCTCGGCACCGACCACGGCACCGCGAACCACATGTACATCGTCGGCAAACAGGTGAAAGGTGGCCATTATGGCAATGCGCCATCGCTCACGGACCTCGACGAAGGTGGTAACCTTCGGTTCACCACGGACTTCCGGCGCGTCTATGCGACGCTGATCGAGGGCTGGCTGGGACAAGCCGACAGCAAATCGCTGCTCGGCGGGACTTTCCAGACCTTCCCGGTCTTTGGTTAAAAAAAGCAGGCGTCCGCGCAACCCGCGGGCGGCTGTGGCGGCTGCGGGCACACCATCGCCTGCGGCAATGACCAATATAAAAAACCGACGAAAGAGATCTTCACATGGCTGCGCATTTCGACCTCCCCGATATCAAGCTGTTCGTCAACATCGCGGAGGCCAACAGCCTGACGCGTGGTGCCGAGCGTTCGCACATGTCGCTACCGGCGGCATCGATCCGGATCAAGAACCTCGAGGAGGGGCTGGGTGTCAAGCTGTTGTACCGCACCAGCCAGGGTGTGACCCTGACCCCGCCGGGCCAGGCCTTCATGCACCATGCGCGGCTCGTGCTGCAGCAACTGACGGACTTGCGCGGCGACCTGGCCGAATACGTGAAAGGCTCGCGCGGCCATGTGCGCATGTTCGCCAACACCACCGCGATTGCCGAGTTCCTGCCGGCACTGCTGCCGAAATTCCTTGCGTCCCACCCGGACGTGAACGTCGACCTCAAGGAGCGTCTGTCGCATGACATCGTGCGCGCAGTCTCCGAAGGCAAGGTTGATGTCGGCATCGTCGCCGGCAATGTGCGCACCGAGGGCCTCGAGGTACTGCCCTTCCACGAAGACCGGCTGGTGCTGGTCACGTCAAAGGACCATCCGCTGGCAGGCCGGGAGCGCATTGAATTCAGCGAAGCGCTGGCCTATGACTTCGTCGGCATGGTTGAAGCCAGCGCCATTCATTCCTTCCTCGCGCAGGCGGCGAATGCGCTGCACCGCCAGATCAAGATCCGCATTCAGGTCGGTAACTTCGAGGCGGCGTGCCGCATGATCGACGCCAATGTCGGCATCGGTGTGGTGCCGCATTCGGCGGCCTCGCGTCACGCGAAGAGCATGGGCATACGCATGGTCGAGATCAGCGATGAATGGGCAGTGCGCAAGCTGCAGGTCTGTATCCGCAGCATGCAGGCGCTGCCGCTGTTTGCCCGCGAACTGGTCGAACTGCTGGTGTCCGAAGGCGCGGCGATGGGCACCGCCGGAGGTGTGGCGAAGGCGACTGCCGAAGTGGTCTGACCACTGCTTTTCCTTCCGGATTTCTTTATCCAAATCAAGGGCTTGGGGCGCTTAATTCGCCTCTAAGCCCTGCTTGCGAAAATCTGAATTGTTCGCGGCGCCGGCTTCGGTGAGACTTCGTGCACCACATTGAAGCTTCACGTTCCCATGGCCCCGAACCAGCCCGCGCACCAGGACATTCGCGACGCGATACGCTCGCTGTGCGCTCAATTCCCCGCAGATTATTTCCGTCAGGTTGACGAGGAGCGCGGCTACCCCGAAGCCTTCGTCAAGGCGTTGACCGAAGCCGGTTGGCTGGCGGCGCTGATCCCGGTCGAATACGGTGGCTCCGGCCTGGGGCTGGTCGAGGCTTCGGTGATCATGGAAGAGATCAACCGTTGCGGCGGCAATTCCGGCGCCTGCCACGGACAGATGTACAACATGGGCACGCTGCTGCGCCATGGCTCGAAGCTTCAGAAAGAACATTACCTGCCGAAGATCGCAAGCGGTGAGCTGCGCCTGCAGTCGATGGGCGTCACCGAGCCCACCACCGGCACCGACACCACGAAGATCAAGACCACAGCGGTG
>CAZCDW010000223.1:809-3891 GCA_964497485.1 uncultured Bifidobacterium sp. | reverse complement strand
CATTGGTCGCATCGGCCAGGATCTGCATCACACGCATATTGTTCACCGAGACCATCATCTGGAACGCGCGCGAGTAGACGAAGTCGCCAACCAGCACTGATGCGGCGTTGCCGAACATGGCGTTCGCAGTCTGCCGGCCACGGCGAAGCGCGGACTCGTCGACCACGTCGTCATGCAGTAGCGTCGCGGTGTGGATGAACTCGATCACCGCCGCCAGCTTGTAATGCTCGTCGCCACGGTAGCCCCAGGCATTGGCCATCAGCAGCACCAGCGCGGGCCGGATGCGCTTGCCGCCGGCGCTGATGATGTAATCCGCGATCGTGGAGACCAGCGGTACGTCGGAGTGCAGTTGGGCGCGGATGGCGGCGTCCACCGCTTGCATGTCGTTGGCAATGACGGCGAGGGGGTGTTGCGATTTGGGCAAGGATTGTTCGGCGAGCACGGCGTATCGGTGGTTTTGTGGGGCTCAGGGCGGCCGGGAGCCGCGATTATACGCCGCCAGACCGCATCGGAGCCGGCCTTTGACGTGAGCGCCAAGTCCATGTATTATTTGGGGTTTTCCCGATTCCGCAGGCGAAATGCCTGTGGCAGAGGGCGAAGCAGTATCCCGGCCACACCGCCCGCCTTCACGGGCAGCGGCGGACGTCGGGCGTTATCCCCAAACTCGAATGATGAGGTTCCCATGTACGCGGTCATAAAAACCGGCGGCAAACAATACAAAGTTGCTGCTGGCGAAAAACTTAAAGTAGAACAGATACCGGCAGACATCGGCTCCGAAATCACCCTGGATCAAGTGCTCGCAGTGGGCGCTGGCGAAACCATCAAATTTGGTGCGCCGCTGGTTCAAGGTGCCAAGGTGCTGGCTACGGTAGTGGCGCACGGTCGCCACGACAAGGTGAAGATTTTCAAGATGCGTCGCCGCAAGCACTACCAGAAGCGTCAAGGCCATCGCCAGAACTACACCGAATTGCAGATCGTCTCGATCAACGGCTAATCCCCGCGATCCTTACTACCGAATCAGGAGCATCAAATGGCACACAAAAAAGGCGGCGGTACTACCCGCAACGGCCGTGACTCAGAGTCGAAGCGACTTGGCGTGAAAGTCTACGGCGGCCAGGCTATCAACGCAGGCGGCATCATCGTTCGCCAGCGCGGCACCAAGCTGCACGCAGGCGAGAACGTCGGCATGGGCAAGGACCACACCCTGTTCGCGCTGATCGACGGCAAGGTGCAGTTCGCGACCAAAGGCGCTGCGAAGCGCCACGTTGTGACGGTCGTCGCAGCCTGATAGTCTTCAGCTAGCAGTGCGAAAAGGCTCTGCCCACGCAGGGCCTTTTTTCATTCCAAGGGCCGACGCCAGAGGCTGGCCCGTATCGACGTTTCAAGCAGTACTCACAAACTACAACCACACTCACGGCACAGCATGAAGTTCATTGACGAAGCCAAAATCGAAGTCGTGGCCGGTGACGGCGGCAACGGCGTGGCCTCGTTTTGCCGCGAGAAGTTCCGCCCCTTCGGCGGCCCTGACGGCGGCGACGGCGGCAAGGGAGGCAGCATCTTCGCGATCGCCGACCGGAACATCAACACGCTGGTGGATTACCGGTTTGCGAAACTGCACCGGGCCAAGCACGGCGAGAACGGCCGTGGCTCAGACTGCTACGGCAAGGGCGCGGACGATGTCTATCTGCGCATGCCGGTCGGCACCCTGGTCACCGACCTGAACGACGGCGCCATCATTGCCGACCTGACCGAGCACGGCCAGGTCGTGCTGCTGGCCAAGGGCGGCGAGGGCGGCTGGGGCAATATTCATTTCAAGTCGTCGACCAACCGCGCGCCGCGCCAGAAGACCGACGGCAAGGAAGGCGAGCGCCGCGAATTGCGGCTCGAGCTGAAGGTGCTGGCCGATGTCGGCCTGCTCGGCATGCCGAATGCCGGCAAGTCGACCTTCATCGCCGCCGTGTCCAATGCGCGACCGAAGGTGGCCGACTATCCGTTCACCACGCTCCATCCCAACCTCGGTGTCGTGCGCGTCAGCCATGAGAAGAGCTTCGTGATCGCCGACATCCCCGGCCTGATCGAAGGCGCGGCCGATGGTGCTGGTCTGGGCGTGCAGTTCCTGCGCCACCTGCAGCGTACGCGCCTGCTGTTGCACATCGTCGATCTCGCGCCGTTCGACGCCAATGTCGATCCGGTGAAAGAAGCGAAGGCCATCGTCAAGGAGCTGAAAAAGTATGACGAGACCTTGTACGACAAGCCGCGCTGGCTGGTGCTGAACAAGCTGGACATGGTGCCCGAAGACGAGCGCGAAAAGCGCGTGAAAGACTTCGTGAAGCGCTTCGGCTGGAAAGGCCCGGTGTTCCGCATCTCCGGCCTCACGCATGAAGGTTGCGAAGACCTGGTCAAGGAAGTCTACGAATACATGGCCACGCTGCGCGAGCACGAGCAGCGCGAACAGAGCGGCATCGCCGAAGAAGCGATGAACATCAGCAGCATCGATGTCGATGATCCCCGCTTCAAGTCGGTCGACTAGCCTCCGCCATCGGGCATGATCGCCGCAGGCTTACAGCGGGCACAGCTGCCAGAGAACAGAACAAGCAAGCGCAGACAATAAAATACCGGCCATGCAATCCGTCATCCAGCAAGCACAGCGCGTCATCGTCAAGGTAGGTTCCTCGCTCGTCACCAACGAAGGCAAGGGCATCGACCATGGCGCGATCACCAAATGGGCGGACCAGATCGCGCAGCTGCGCAAGATGGGCAAGCAGGTGGTGCTGGTCAGCTCCGGTGCGATCGCCGAGGGCATGCAGCGTCTCGGGTTTGAGAAGCGTCCGACGGGCATCCATGAACTGCAGGCTTGTGCAGCCGTTGGCCAGATGGGCCTCGCGCAGATTTATGAAACCAGCTTTCGCTCGCATGGTCTGCGCACGGCGCAAGTATTGCTCACGCATGCCGATCTCGCCGATCGCGAGCGCTACCTGAATGCGCGCTCGACACTGTTCACGCTGCTCGACCTGGGCGTCATCACGGTCATCAATGAGAACGACACTGTCGTCACCGACGAGATCAAGTTCGGTGACAACGA
>CAZCDW010000223.1:0-799 GCA_964497485.1 uncultured Bifidobacterium sp. | reverse complement strand
CCCTCGGTTCGCTGGTGACCAACCTGATCGAAGCCGATGCGCTGGTGATCCTGACTGACCAGCGTGGTCTGTATACCGCCGATCCGCGCAAGGACCCGAATGCCGAGTTCGTGCATGAAGCGATCGCTGGTGATCCCAAGCTCGAAGCGATGGCCGGCGGTGCCGGTACCGGTATCGGCAGCGGCGGCATGCTGACCAAGATCCTCGCTGCGCGTCGTGCGGCCAGCTCCGGCGCGCACACCGTGATCGCCTGGGGCCGCGAAGACAAGGTGCTGGTGCGTCTCGCTCAGGGCGAGGGCATAGGCACACAGCTGGTCGCGCAGACTGCGCGGCTGACCGCGCGCAAGCAGTGGATGGCCGATCACATGAGGACGGCGGGCCAGCTGGTGCTGGACGCGGGCGCGGTGCAGAAGGTGAAGGCCGAAGGCAAGTCGCTGCTGCCTATCGGCGTGGTCGAAGTTGCTGGTGAATTCGGGCGCGGTGATGTGGTGACTTGTGTGGATCCGGACGGTCGAGCCATCGCGCGCGGCATCACCAACTACGCCAGCGCCGAGGTCAAGCGCATTCTGCGCAAGCCTTCATCGGAGATCGCGACCATCCTGGGCTACATGGATGAGGAAGAGCTGATTCATCGGGACAATCTCGTCCTGTTGTAAACATCCTTTGCGCATCTCTGTTGATACGTTTGCGGGGATGCTTTGGATCCCCCCTTGCAGGGCGCGCACTGGCGAGTACGCCAGTGCCGTTCCGCCGGCGGGTCACATGTGACCCGAAACCCCGGCTACACCTTGCGCTGGGA
>CAZCDW010000222.1:0-3891 GCA_964497485.1 uncultured Bifidobacterium sp. | reverse complement strand
GCGCATCGGTGGGGTAACGCCGGCAGCGATTTCGCTGCTGCTGGTGCACTTGAAGAAGGGTGGTTTCAAGAATTTCGCCACCAGCGGCGAAAACGCGGACGCCTGAATGAGCTTGCGTGACGAAGCCGCGCTGCGCGCGAACCTGCGCACTGGCGCCGATGCGCTGGCGCTCGATTTGCCCGACGCGCAGCTGACGCAGCTGCTGGAATACCTGGCGCTGCTGCACAAATGGAACGGTGTCTACAACCTGACCGCGGTGCGCGATCCACAGCAAATGCTGACGCAGCACCTGCTTGATTGCATGGCCGCGCTGCCTGCGTTCGAAGGCACGCAACATGTGCTGGATGTGGGCTCGGGCGGCGGGCTGCCCGGTATCGTGATCGCGATCTGGGCGCGTCACGCACAGCCGCAGATGCGGGTCGAGATGATCGACACCGTCCACAAGAAAACAGCCTTTCTGACGCAGGTGAAGGCCGAGTTGGGATTGGCAAATGCAAAGGTTCATACCGGGCGTGTGGAGCAGTTCGCGCCGGCTGAAAAGTTTGACGTGATTACGTCGCGCGCGTTTGCCGAGCTGGGCGACTTTGTGGCCTGGTCCGGACACTTGCTGGCAGAGGGTGGGCGCATGCTCGCACTGAAAGGACAGGCGGAGACCACGCAGCGCGAGGCGCTGCCAGCAGGCTGGCATATCGTGCATGACCTGCCACTGCAGGTGCCCGGCATGGATGCCGAGCGGCATGTGATACAAGTGGAGCGCGGCTGATAAAGGCCGGGTATTGCGCGCCACGAGAAGAAAGTAGCTTGAACGGTTGGCAGCTGCACCTGACCAGCAGCGCGACCATTACGACACATGGGTAGAAACATGAAGCGAATACCCAAGGCAGCAGCACAATAAAAAGGGCGAAGACCATATGGCCAAGATCTTTTGCATTGCCAACCAGAAGGGGGGCGTTGGCAAGACGACGACTGCAGTGAACCTCGCTGCCGGTCTAGCTAACCTGAGAAAGCGCGTGCTGCTGATTGACCTCGACCCGCAGGGCAATGCGACCATGGGCGCCGGCATCGACAAGTCCGCGCTCGAGAATTCGGTCTACCAGGTCTTGCTGGGGATGGCCGACATCCCGGCTGCGCGCCAGTGGTCCGACTCCGGCAAATTCTACGTGCTGCCCTCGAACCGCGACCTGGCGGGCGCCGAGATCGAGATGGTTGATCTCGAGCAGCGCGAGATGCGCCTGAAGCAGGCCATTGCCGCGGTGGCAGACGATCATGATTTCGTGCTGATCGACTGCCCGCCGGCGCTGTCGATGCTGACTCTCAACGGCCTGTGCGCCGCCCACGGCGTGATCATCCCGATGCAGTGCGAGTACTACGCGCTCGAGGGACTATCCGACCTGGTCAACACGATCAAGATCGTGCACGCGAAGATGAACCCTGACCTCCAGGTCATTGGCTTGCTGCGTGTGATGTTCGACCCGCGCATGATGCTGTCGCAGCAGGTGTCGCTACAGCTGGAGAAGCATTTCGGTGACAAGGTATTCAAGACCATCATCCCGCGCAATGTGCGTCTCGCCGAGGCGCCGTCGTATGGCGTGCCGGGGGTGATCTTCGATCCGGTCGCCAAGGGTGCGCAAGCCTACATCGCGTTCGGCAAGGAACTGGTCGAGCGCATCGACGCGCTGGCCGCTGCCTGAGCGCCAGAACCACACGAACGCCCACACACAGCGACGGCAACAGCCCATGCCACAGCACCTGCGACGGCCCTCGCCCCTGAACTGATTCAACGCCATTTCATTCAACACCATGGTCACCAAAAAACCCAAGGGCCTCGGCCGCGGGCTCGAAGCCCTGCTCGGCGGTTCACCCGATTTGACGCCCGAAGCCACCTCTGCCGCCAATGCCACCGCCACCCTGCCGGTCACGGCACTACAGGCAGGCAAATACCAGCCCCGCACACGGATGGATGAAGGTGCGCTGAATGAGCTTGCCGACTCGATCCGCGCGCAAGGCCTGTTGCAGGCGATTCTGGTGAGACCGATCAGCCACGGCAAGGCCGGTGTCACGCACGAGATCATTGCCGGCGAACGCCGCTTCCGCGCATCCCAACTGGCCGGACTGAGCGAAGTGCCGGTGCTGGTGCGCGACGTCGACGACCAGGGCGCAGCGGCAATGGCACTGATCGAAAACATGCAGCGCGAAGACCTGAACCCGCTGGAAGAAGCGCAGGGCATACAGCGGCTGATTGAAGAATTCAAGTTCACGCATGAGCAGGCGGCGGAGTCGGTAGGCCGTTCGCGCAGCGCGGTATCCAATCTGCTGCGCCTGCTGAACCTTGCGAAACCGGTACAGGCGATGCTGATGGCCGGCGACATCGACATGGGTCATGCACGTGCGCTGCTGGCCGTGGATTCGGCCACCCAGATAGCGCTGGCCAATGAAGTGATCGCAAAGCGACTGTCGGTGCGCGAGACCGAGAAGCTCGTGGTGCGGGCGACCACCGAAGATCAACCGGGCAAGGGCGCGAAAGGCAAGGAAAAATCGCGGGATCTGCTGCGGCTGGAGGAAGAGCTTTCCGATGCACTGGCGACAGCCGTCACGATCAAGCTGGGCGCCAAGAACAAGGGCGAACTGGTGATCGCCTTTGGCGACCTCGATCAGCTGGATGGCGTGATCGCGCGCCTCAAAGTGGGCGCTGATTGATCGGCTGAGATAGTCATTTTCATCTAGGGAAAAGTTTGACGCCAATCACTGCGCCCACTTATAATTCCGAGGCTTTGCAGGTGGCTTACGGAAAGCTGACAAAAGCTTACAAAATCCCTGCAAAGTCGCAACAACTCCGCGGTACGTGCAAGCCAGGCTTGCGGGTGCCGTCAACAGCTCCCTGGCCCGCCTGAAACGACCGATGCTGCGTCTGGTCCTGACCCAGTTGGCAGTGACTCTGGTCGCTGCAGTCGTCGCCGGCCTGATCGCTGGCTGGCATGCGTTTCTGTCTGCGCTGCTGGGAGGCTTGTGTTGCGTAGTGCCCAATGGCCTGTTTGCCTTGCGCCTGTTTGTCGGCGCGCAGCGGCCGGGAAGCCTGAACCCGCTGACGTTTTTCTTTGGCGAGTTCACCAAGATTTTGCTGACGGTCGGCCTGCTCGCAGCGGTCGTCTGGTGGTATCGCGATCTGAACTGGCTGGCGCTTCTCGCCGCATTCATCGTCGCGCTGAAAAGTTACATCATCTTATTGTTTAGGCACTGACATGGCAGCAGAAATGGCAGCAGACGGCGCAGTAAACCACGCGCCAACGGCCTCTGAGTACATCGTCCACCATCTTGGACATCTCCAGACTTCCCACCAGCACAGCATTATTGACTTCTCGGTCATTAATATGGATACCGTACTGTGGTCGGTGTTGATGGGCGTCGTCGGCCTGTTCTTCATGGTCAAGGCCGCCAGCAAGGCGACCGCCGGCGTTCCGGGTCGCTTCCAGGCGCTGGTCGAGATCGTCGTCGAGATGGTCGAAGAGCAATCGAAGAACATCGTCCATGGCAACCGTGCTTTCATCGCACCGCTGGCCCTGACCGTATTCGTCTGGGTGTTCCTGATGAACTCGCTGGATTTCCTGCCGGTCGACCTGTTCTCGGGCATCTTCCGTCTGTTCGGCGCAGAGCCGCACTTCCGCATCGTGCCGACCGCAGACCTGAACGGCACGCTGGGCATGTCCATCGGCGTGCTCGCGCTGATGCTGTACTACAACGTGAAGATCAAGGGGCTCGGTGGCTTCATCCATGAACTGTTCTGCGCACCATTCGGCTCGCACCCGGCGCTGTGGATCGCGAACTTCGGTCTGAACCTGATCGAATTCGTCGCCAAGACCGTGTCGCTGGGCATGCGACTGTTCGGCAACATGT
>CAZCDW010000221.1:3533-3906 GCA_964497485.1 uncultured Bifidobacterium sp. | reverse complement strand
CTTCTCGGTCAGCGTCGCGGTCGGGCATGCCTGCACGCAGGCGCCACAGGACACGCACTCGGACTCCATGAAGTCTTCATTCTGGCCGGCGGCCACGCGCGACTCGAAGCCGCGGCCGTCGATGGTCAATGCAAACGTACCTTGCGTCTCTTCGCAGGCGCGCACGCAGCGGTTGCAGACGATGCACTTCGACGGGTCGTAGGTGAAGTAAGGATTCGACTCATCCTTCTTCAACTCGGTGTGGGTCTTGATCGGCGCACTGCCCTTGGTGTAGCGCACTTCACGCAAGCCAACCAAACCCGCCACGGCGTGCAATTCGCAATTGCCATTGGTGGGGCAAGTCAGGCAATCGAGCGGGTGATCGGAAATGTAC
>CAZCDW010000221.1:475-3523 GCA_964497485.1 uncultured Bifidobacterium sp. | reverse complement strand
TTCGACGGGTCGTAGGTGAAGTAAGGATTCGACTCGTCCTTCTGCGCGACCAGATGATTCTCGCCGTCATAGCCATAGCGCACTTCGCGCAGGCCGACCTGGCCGGCGACATCCTGCAATTCGCAATTGCCGTTCGCGGCGCAGGTCAGGCAGTCGAGCGGATGATCCGAGATGTAGAGCTCGACCATGCCGCGCCGGATGTCGGCCAGCTTCGGTGTCTGCGTATGCACCTTCATGCCGGCCTCGACCGGCGTCGTGCACGAGGCCGGATAGCCCCGGCGACCCTCGATCTCGACCAGGCACACGCGGCAGGACCCGAAGGCTTCGAGCGAGTCGGTGGCGCACAGCTTGGGTATCGGTATGCCGGCTTCGACGCTGGCGCGCATCACCGAGGTGCCGGCCGGCACGGTGACGGACCGGCCGTCGATCTCCAGCGTCACCATCGTCGCCGCTTCGCGCGCCGGCGTGCCATAGTCGACATCGACGTTACGTTTGAGCTCTTGCGTGTTCATGCTGCCTCCTTCGCCTTCTGCGTGGCGCCGCCATTGGCGCTGCGCGACCCCTGTGCTGCCGATGCCGGGGGCATGCCGAAATCTTCGGGGAAATGATTCATCGCCGATAGCACCGGGAACGGCGTCATGCCGCCCATTGCGCACAGCGAGCCATTGAGCATCAGGTCGCACAGGTCGCGCACCAGATGCACTTGCTGTTCGCGCACCGCCGTATCGGTAGTCGCGATCACCTTGTCCAGCGCCTCGCGGCCGCGCGTGGAACCGATGCGACAAGGGGTGCACTTGCCGCAAGATTCGACTGCGCAGAATTCCATCGCGTAGCGCGCCTGCTGCAGCATGTTCACGCTGTCGTCGAACGCAACAATGCCGCCATGGCCCAGCGTGCCACCGATCGCGAGGAAGGCTTCGTAATCCAGTGGCGTGTCGAACTGCGAGGGCGGCAGATAGGCACCGAGCGGCCCGCCGACCTGTACCGCACGCAAGGGCCGACCCGAGGCGCTGCCGCCGCCGAAATCTTCCAGCATCTCGCGCAGCGTGACGCCAAAGGCTTTCTCGACCAATCCGCCCTGCTTCAGGTTGCCAGCCAGCTGTATTGGCAGCGTGCCGCGCGAGCGGCCCATGCCAAAGTGCTTGTAGAAATCCGCGCCGCGCGCGAGGATCACCGGCACGGTCGCCAGCGAGATCACGTTATTGATCACGGTCGGCTTGCCGAACAAGCCGGCGATCGCGGGCAGCGGCGGCTTCGCACGGACGATGCCACGCTTGCCTTCGATCGATTCGAGCAGCGCGGTCTCTTCGCCGCACACATAGGAACCCGCGCCGACACGCACTTCGAGCGTGAAGCGCTTGCCCGAACCGCGAATATCGTCGCCGAGATAGCTGTGTGCATGGGCGATGCGGATCGCCTCTTCCAGCACCGCGATCGCATGCGGATACTCGGAGCGCACATAGATGTAGCCCTTGTCGGCACCGACCGCGAGCCCGGCAATGGTCATGCCTTCGATCAGCATGAACGGATCGTCTTCCATCACCATGCGGTCGGAGAAAGTGCCGGAATCACCCTCGTCGGCATTGCAGACAATGTACTTGCGATCGGCCTGCGCATTGCGCACCGTGTTCCACTTGATGCCGGTTGGGAAAGCTGCACCTCCGCGGCCGCGCAAACCCGAATCAGTCACCTGCTGCACGATCTGCTCGGGCGTCATTGCCAGCGCATTGCTCAAGCCGGCAAATCCTTCGTGCGCAAGATAATCGTCGATGGACAGCGGGTCGGTGATGCCGACGCGCGCAAAGGCCAGGCGCTCCGGCTGCTTCAGGAAAGGAAGCTCGTCGGTCTTGCCGAGCGCCAGACGGTGAGCGCCGCCGCTCAGGAAGCCCGCCGAAAACAGCGAGGGCAGATCGTCCACCGTGACCGGGCCGAAAGCGATGCGGCCATCGGGCGTCGCCACCTCGACCAGCGGTTCCAGCCAGAACATGCCGCGCGAGCCATTGCGCACCAGATCGATCGCGAGGCCCGCACTGGCAGCCTGCGCCACGATCGCAGCCGCGACTGCGTCCGCACCCAGCGCCAGCGCCGTCGAATCGCGCGGCACGTACACGCGTATGGCGTCCTGCAGGCGTTGGCCGGAAGCGGCGCTCGCCGCCGTCTCGTGTCCGGTCTCTGGTCCCTTCTTGTGCGCGTTCCCTTGCGCGCGGCCGCTGCTTGCCTCGGCCAGCAGCGCATCGAAACGCTGCGGCGTGACTTGCGCATGCACCGCATCGTCCAGCATGACCGCAGGCCCGCATGCGCATTGCCCGAGGCAGTACACCGGCTCCAGTGTCACGCTGCCGTCGGCCGTGGTTTCGTGGAAATCAATGCCCAGCGCCTGCTTCGCATGCGCGGCGAGCGCGTCGCCGCCGCGTGCCTGGCAAGCTTCAGCGCGGCATACCTGCAGCACGTGTTTGCCGGCCGGCGCTTTTCGGAAGTGATGGTAATAGCTGAGCACGCCATGCACTTCGGCGCGCGACAGGTTCAGGCGGTCCGCGATCACGGGTACGGCATCCGCCGGCACGTAGCCGTGTTCCGCCTGTATCGCGTGCAGGATGGGCAGCAAGGCCCCGTCCGGCCCGCCCAGCGTGTCCAGGGTCGTGCCTATGCAAGTCTCATAGGATTGTGCGGACATCAGCTTCTCCTCCGGCATACTATATGTCGGGCATTTCATATTTTTGACGAGAGCAAAAGTCTTTTCGCTCAATGACTTGGGCCATATTCATCGGGCGTGAGTGGCTTGTCAATAGGTGATTTATCGCCTATTTAAAGCCAACAAAAAACGCCGCCCTGCATCAGCAGTGGCGGCGTCCTTGCGCAGTCCGGGCGGTGAAGCGGCGCCGGGCCAGGCCCGGCTATCGGCCGCCCTGGACGGCGACGCCTGGGACCGCGCCACCACGCTGGTCGAGGCCGGCGTCGACGTCCTGGTCGCCGACACCGCGCACGGCCACGTGCAGCTGCTGCTCGACATGGTGCGCCGGCTCAAGTCCGACCCGCTGACCCGGCACG
>CAZCDW010000221.1:0-465 GCA_964497485.1 uncultured Bifidobacterium sp. | reverse complement strand
GTCCAGGCGGTGAAGCGGCACCGGGCCAGGCCCGGCGATCAATCGTTCTTGATGACGATGCTGTGGAACTTGCTGGTCATGTCCTTCGCCTTCTCGGCGACCTTGACCGCGACCTTGCGCGCGATGCCCTTGTAGATGTTCGCGACCTGCCCGTCCGGGTCAGCCACCACGGTGGGGCGTCCGGAATCGGCCTGCTCGCGGATGCTCATGGTCAGCGGCAGCGCGCCAAGGAAATCGACGCCGAAGTCGGCGCACATCTTTTCGCCGCCGCCCTGCCCGAAGATGGGCTCGGCATGGCCGCAGTTGGAGCAAATGTGCATGCTCATGTTCTCGACGATGCCAAGAATGGGGATGCCGACCTTCTCGAACATTTTCAGGCCCTTGCGCGCATCCAGCAGGGCGATGTCCTGCGGCGTGGTGACGATCACGGCACCCGTGACCGGCACCTTCTGTGACAGCGTCAGT
>CAZCDW010000220.1:0-3908 GCA_964497485.1 uncultured Bifidobacterium sp. | reverse complement strand
GGTTACCGCAACTTCTGCAACAAGCTGTGGAATGCGACCCGCTTCGTACTGATGAACACCGAAGGCAAGGATTGCGGCCTCGACGAGCATGGCGCAGAGGCTTGCGCGACCGGCAGCTATCTCGATTTCTCGCAAGCGGATCGCTGGATCGTGTCGCTGCTGCAGCGTACCGAGGCCGAGGTCGAAAAAGGCTATGCCGAGTACCGCTTCGACAATATCGCGTCGGCGATCTACAAATTCATCTGGGACGAGTACTGTGACTGGTACCTGGAAGTCGCCAAGGTACAGATACAGAACGGCACCGAGCAGCAGCAGCGCGCCACGCGTCGCACCCTTTTGCGCGTGCTGGAGACCGTGCTGCGACTCGCGCACCCGATCATCCCCTTCATCACCGAGCAGCTGTGGCAGACCGTCGCTCCGCTGTCAGGCCGCAAGCTCGACCCGGCGGGCGATTCGATCATGCGCCAGGCCTATCCGGAACCGAATCTGAAGAAGATCGACGAGAAGGCCGAAGGCTGGATGGATGAGCTGAAGGCGCTGACCGACGCCTGCCGCAACCTGCGCGGCGAAATGCAGCTGTCGCCGGCGCAGAAAGTGCCGCTGATCCTCGAAGGCAGCGATCATGCGAGGCTGCAAGGCTTCGCGCCCTATCTGCAATCGTTGGCCAAGCTGTCGGAAGTGCAGGTCGTCGACACGCTACCGGAATCGCCGGCCCCGGTGTCGGTGGCAGGCAGCACACGCCTGATGCTGAAGGTCGAAATCGATGTGGCCGCCGAACGCGAGCGCCTGGGCAAGGAAGCGGCGCGCCTCGAAGGCGAGATCGCGAAAGCCAATGCGAAGTTGTCCAACGAGAGCTTCGTTGCGCGCGCACCGGCGCAGGTCGTTGCGCAGGAGCAGGAGCGCGTCGCCAACTTCAGCGCCACGCTTGAGAAAGTGAAGGAGCAACTGGCCAAGCTGAAATAAGGCCACGGGCGGGCCCGGCCCCGCCCGCCCGACGATTGGCATGCTGCGCCGCGGCCCCTTGCGCTGATGGGGTGCCTGCCACCTTCCGGCGTCCGCTGAAGTAATATCTGTGGGCATCGCCGCGATCACTGGCGATGTCGCCGTCGCGGCCTCTGTCGCGGCGAGTCGACTACAACGACAACAAGTTCGGAGGAGCCCGCATGATCCGCAAACTGTCCAGCCGCCTGATACTGGCCTGCTTCACACTGTTCACGCTGTTCGCATCGCTACCGTTGACGGCGAGCGCGAATGAGGCCACGCCGGTCGGCCTGTGGCGCACAATCGACGACAAGACCGGCAAGGAAAAATCGCTGGTACGCATCACCGAGGTCAATGGCGAACTGCGCGGTACGATCGAGAAACTGATCCGCGAGCCGAATGAAGACCAGAACCCGGTGTGCGACAAGTGCAGCGGCGACAAGAAGAACAAGCCCGTGCTCGGCATGATGATCATGGCCGGCTTGAAGCGCGACGGCAAGGAATGGACGGGCGGCGAGATCCTCGACCCGAACAACGGCAAGACCTACAAGTGCAAGATGTCGCTCGACGATGGCGGCAAGAAGCTGAACGTGCGTGGCTTCATTGGCGTGTCACTGCTGGGGCGTACGCAGGTCTGGATACGGGAAGAGTAAACAGCAAATCGCCCTCACTCTGCGGGCGATTTCCCTGGTTATGGATTTTCAGAGTCTGCTCTCCTTGGCCAGTCCCTCAATGAGGTCGGCACGGATTTCCTCCGTCATATTGGCAATCTCGCCGGGAAACTCTATGTCTAAAGTAGAGGATGAATCCTTACCGCCGATAACGAAACCGCGCTGACCAGTCGGATCGCCTTGCCAATCTATGACCGATTCGCCCTCTGGACTTTTCAGCGCCGTATGCACATCTTCTGCCCGCAAAAACTCTTCGCTTATTGTTGGCATCACGAAAAACGGGTTTCGCGCTAGGCGTAACAGGGATAGATCAGCACACATCAGACCAGGAGCGCCAGCCGGAGGCAGGAGTGTCCGCGTCACCTCAAGCACCCCATCGGCATCGAATTGGTTGTTTCGGAGATCCAGTTGCTCCAACATGGTGTGCTCGATGCGACCGTCAGAAGCGGGGAAGTTTTTTTTCAGCTCGATGAAAGTCGCGCCAGTCATTCCTGTATTCGCAAGATAGAGATGGGTCAACGGCCCCGAATACGTAAAAAGCTTTGCCATACAGGCCGCTCCCTCCGTACCGGCCCCCACCTGATTGCCACTCAAGTCCAGCCGGTAGATATTGCACTTCTGGGCCATCAGGCGCACCAATTCCTCGACATGGGCAGGGTTCAGCTTATTGTTGACCGCATCAATCACCAAATGACAATCGCCCGGCATCTGCTCGATTAAAGGCAGAATTTCGCTGGCAAAACGATCAGCGCCGATCTCATTTGCGTCAAGCTTGACGGTTTTTCCGGCCAGGTCTGGAATCAGATTCTTGATGGACGGGCTGACGCTGATTTCCCGGAAGCAGAACGCGACGCCGTCGCAGTCCTCAGGTAGCGCGATGGGGGAATTTGCCTTTACAGCAGATGTAATCAATTGCCTCGTCATGGAAAAATCTTCGATCAATTGCTCGCGTCGAGTTTTCAAATTGTCGGCTACGCTATTCCAGCGAGGCCGACTGACCTCGGCCATATGCTGCCACAGGCGGTCGACCGGCATCTGAGCGTGAAAATGCTTCAAAAAATGCTCCAGCACCTTGTGTTCTCGATGCGAAGCATTGCCAACACTGACCAAGGTACTCAAGGCAGCAATGCGGTCCGCAGACGTAAGCACGGGTGATTCAACCTCGGCCATCAAGACATTCATCAGGCTCGTCAACACGTCGTCCGGCAACTGCTGCCACCCGACATCTGGCACCGGTTGGTGCGTCTGCAGGCTCGGGCTCGCCCCAACGGCGGGTGGCGTGGGTTGCGATCCGGCGGGGTGTTGGTCTACCGTGGGGGTGACCGCTTGGGTGGGTAGCGCGCCGGGCTTGTTGATCGACATGACTTCTCCTCGAGGGGTTCAGCGGAAGGCCAGAAGGATTCAACTGGCCAGTCCCGCTCGGTGGCACTACCCGGGATGAAGTTCAAGGAGTAACGCTTTTGCGATGTACTAGCCGGCTGTTTGGCTAGTCGTAGTGCTGAACATAAGGAAGCAATGCGTCAGCCCTGCTCCCACAGGTCGCCCGTGGGACTGGTGCGCGGTGCGGCAACGCCAAAATGCCGGTACGCGAGCGGCGTGGCGATACGGCCGCGCGGCGTGCGCTGCAGATAGCCTTGCTGGATCAGGTAAGGCTCGAGTACGTCCTCAATAGTGTCGCGCTCTTCGCCAATCGCAGCGGCGAGGTTGTCGAGGCCGACCGGGCCGCCACCAAACTTGAACAGCACTGCTTCCAGAAGTTTCCTGTCCATCAGGTCGAAGCCGACCGGATCCACATCCAGCATCTTCAGCGCTGCATCGGCGATGTCTTTGGTGATCTGGCCTCGGCCCTTCACTTCCGCATAGTCGCGCACGCGGCGCAGCAGCCGGTTCGCGATACGCGGCGTGCCGCGGCTGCGGCGCGCGATCTCCAGCGCGCCGTCGTCGACGATCGGCGCATTCAGCAGCGCGGCGCTACGAGTGACGATACGCGCCAGTTCTTCCGGTGTGTAGAACTCGAGGCGGGCGACGATGCCGAAACGGTCGCGCAAAGGATTGGTCAGCATGCCGGCGCGCGTGGTCGCGCCTACCAGCGTGAAAGGCTGCAAATCCAGCCGCACCGAGCGCGCAGCCGGGCCCTCGCCGATCATGATATCGATCTGGTAATCCTCGAGCGCCGGATACAGGATCTCCTCGACCACCGGCGACATGCGATGAATCTCGTCGATGAACAGCACGTCGTTCTTCTCGAGATTGGAC
>CAZCDW010000219.1:2516-3933 GCA_964497485.1 uncultured Bifidobacterium sp. | reverse complement strand
GCCGCCGCTGGCGTGGACGCCAGCGGCTTTTGTTAAGTGCCTGATTATAAGCGATTTGACACCGCACCGCAATGCACAAAGCGCGGCACAGCCTTGCCAAAACAAGAATACGCGCGACGATCAGAGGCCAACTGCTGCGAGGCAGCCGGCATCGGCCTCAGCCGCGCGAACGGCGGCGGCCCATGCCTCCGCTCATGCCACCGCGGTCGCCGGTCCAGACGCCGACGCCACCCGTCGCACCGGCAGCGCCGCGGCGCTGCTGACCGCCACGATGACGGTTGCCGCCATTGCCACCACCCGGGAAACCAAGCGCGGTCTGCAGCGGGTCTGGCTGGCGCGGCTTGCCCTGACGTTTGCCGCCTCCCGAGTTACGGTCTGCGTTGCCGTTCACGGGGCGATTGGCATTGCCGCCTGCATAGCCGATTGCATTGCCGTTGACATCGCCGTTGCGCTGCCCCTGGCGCGGGCCGCCCGGGCCACCCCTCTGGCCGCCTTTGCCCTTGGCCTGCTGCTTCTGGCCACCGGCCTTGCCGCCGAGTCCGCTGGCCGTCATCAGGTTGCGCACCGCATGTTCATCGAGTTCTTCCCAGCGGCCGCGCTTCAGGTTGCTGGGCAGGGTCAGTGCGCCGTAACGCGTCCGGATCAGGCGCGACACGGTCAGGCCGACCGCCTCGAACATGCGGCGCACCTCGCGGTTGCGGCCTTCGGAAATCGTCACGCGATACCACTTGTTGACGCCCTCGCCGCCGCCATCGACGATCTTGTTGAAATTGGCCGGGCCATCATCGAGTTCGACGCCCGACAACAGCTTCTGCCGCATGCCCTCCTCCAGCACGCCCAGCGTGCGCACCGCGTATTCACGCTCGATGCCGTAACGCGGGTGCATGAGCCGGTTCGCCAGATCGCCGGAGGTCGTGAACAGCAACAGGCCTTCGGTATTGAAGTCGAGACGGCCAACGGCCAGCCATTTGCCGGTCTTCATGCTGGGCACGCGGTCGAATACCGTCGCGCGGCCTTCCGGGTCGCTGGTACTGACGATCTCGCCTGCCTGCTTGTGATAAACCAGCACGCGCGGCGGCTTGCTGCTGATTTTGCGCTGTATGAGCTTGCCATTGATGCGGACCTGGTCGGTCGGCAGGATGCGTTGGCCAATATGGGCCGGCTCGCCATTCACCGACACGCGACCGGCAATGATCAGTTCTTCCATGTCGCGGCGCGAGCCAAGGCCGGCCTCGGCCAGCACCTTGTGCAGCTTGGGCGCATCATCGTCTGCCGTCAGGTCACGGCGTACAGTCTTTTGCTTGCTCTGGTTGGCGCCATCGTCGGCGGCCAGGTGGTCGAACGCGTCCGAGGTCACATAGCTGAACACCGCATCGGCGTCATTGCCGCCCCTGCGTTGATGTCCTTGATGTCCTTG
>CAZCDW010000219.1:0-2416 GCA_964497485.1 uncultured Bifidobacterium sp. | reverse complement strand
CCGGCCTCGAAATCAATGCTGGCCTGGTCAAGCGTCGCCTGCAGGCTTTGCTCCATCGCCTGCATCGCATTCTCGGGGCCGCCGGGCATGTTTTCCTGGCCCACGGCCTGCAATGGGGGCAGCTCTTCCAGCGATGCCAGGCCCAGGTCATCGAGAAATTGCCTGGTTGTCGCCAGCAGTGCCGGACGGCCCGGTACATCTCGGTGACCGATGACATCAACCCAGCCACGATCTTCCAGCATCTTGATCGTTTGCGAGTTGACCGCAACTCCGCGAATGTCTTCGATATCTCCGCGCGTCACCGGCTGACGGTAGGCAATGATCGCCAGGGTCTCGAGCGTCGCGCGGGTGTACTTCGGGGGCTTTTCCGGATTCAGGCGGTCGAGAAAGACCTTCATCTCGGCCCGGCTCTGGAATCGCCAGCCATTGGTGAGCTTCACCAGCTCCACGCCACGCCCGGCCCACTCTTGCTGCAATTCAGCGAGCATGTGCTTGATGGCATCGGCATCGATCACCAATTCCTGCTCGACCTGTTCTGCAATTTCAGCGGCGCCTTCGTCGCCATCCGCGTGCTCTTCGTGTTCTTCGCTCTCTTCGTGGCCAGCGTCGTCGGCATCCTCAGGGGCATGCTGCTCGGCGGTGGCCTGCTCCTGCGCAGTCAGCGCAGCAGCAGATTCGTCCCCGGCTTCAGCGACGAGACCCTCGGGCTGCGCATCAGCCGTGCCTGCAACGGCTTTGAGCCTTGCAGGCCTGACCGGCACAACAGCGTCGTGCCCCGTATTGAAGAGTTTTTTCAAGTCGTTGACCGACAGGGCCTCGTGCGTGCACAGCAGCGCAGTCTCGAGGACTTTTTTCGCCTCAGCGGTATTCATCTACGATTCTTGTCGTACTGGTTGGTTGCAGTGAGCAGATCAAATTCAAGGCCTGCATCAACGATGCCGCAGGCTCATACAGAAGGTGATGCTGGCGAACCAGGGCCGCATTGTGGATTATTGTGTGGGCCGCTGGCGTGTGTGCGCCGGTAAGACTGGTGGTCCGACTGGGTTCGTCTGGGGCCGCCTGCTGCCAGTATCGCTTCGGCGCGGGGCTGGGAACCACATTGCGCCGGATTATAGGGCAACTCACCCGTGCTGTCATTGCCTCAAGGTACAAAAGCAACAAGGCAAGGGCCACAAACAACAAGGCCCGGATCTTGGATCCAGGCCTTGGGTATCTGGTTGCGGGGACAGGATTTGAACCTGTGACCTTCGGGTTATGAGCCCGACGAGCTGCCAGACTGCTCCACCCCGCGTCTGAAGAACGAAATAATACAAGGTATTGCAGCGCAATGCAAATTTAATGCATGCGCAAAGGTGAATGCTACACTCGATGACGAGCGCTTCAACAGCGCCCACTCTCACACTTCTCACTTCCACCCATGAATTTCTGCTCCGACTGCGGTCGACCGGTATCCCTGCTCGTGCCGCCTGATGACAATCGCATGCGCCATGTCTGCGGTCACTGCGGAACCATCCATTACCAGAATCCCAAGATGGTGATCGGCAGCATTCCGGTCTGGGATCTGGCGCGCGAGTCGGGTGAGACGCGGGTGCTGCTTTGTCGGCGCGCGATCGAGCCGCGTCACGGTTACTGGACCCTGCCTGCAGGCTTCATGGAGAACGAGGAGACCACCGGCGAGGCGGCGCAGCGCGAGACGATGGAAGAGGCAGGAGCGCGCATCGAATTGCAGGACTTGTACACGCTGCTGAATGTGCCGCATGTGCATCAGGTGCATCTGTTCTACCGTGCACGTTTGCTGGATCTCGATTTCGCCGCCGGCACCGAGAGTCTCGAAGTGAAGCTGTTTGCGGAGCATGAGATACCGTGGGATGACATTGCATTCCCCACCGTGTCGCATACGCTGAAGTTTTTCTTCAATGACCTCGCTGCGCATCGTTCGGGCGGGTCATTCGGCTTCCACACCATGGACATCCGCAAACGCATGCGCGACTAAGCTTCATTCCGTCAGTTCACGGACAATAAAAAAGCGCGGCCATGAAATTCATGGTCGCGCTTTTTGCTGACGAAACTGGCTTACCAGCTCGACTCGCGCTCCGGCGTCGCGGTGATCTTGTGAATCGACAGGTCAGCGCCTTCGTATTCCTGCTCCTGGTCGAGACGGATACCAACGGTGCGCTTGAGCACGCCATAGACCAGCGCGCCGCCAACGACAGCGATCACGATACCCATCACGGTGCCGATCAGCTGCGACATGAAGCTGATACCACCGATACCACCCAAAGCCTTCGCGCCGAAGATGCCTGCAGCGATACCGCCCCATGCACCGCACAGGCCATGCAGCGGCCATACGCCAAGCACGTCATCGATCTCCCAGCGGTTCTGGGTCAGCGTGAACATCCAGACAAAGATGGCACCT
>CAZCDW010000218.1:3720-3934 GCA_964497485.1 uncultured Bifidobacterium sp. | reverse complement strand
CTCGGCATTGCACAGCACATCCGGGTTCGGCGTGCGGCCGGCCTCGTACTCGCGCAGGAATTCGGCGAACACGCGGTCTTTGTATTCGGCGGCGAAATTAACGGCCTCGATGTCGACGCCCACCACGTCGGCCACGCTCGCGGCATCGATCCAGTCCTGGCGGGTCGAACAATACTCGTCGTCGTCATCGTCTTCCCAGTTCTTCATGAACAGG
>CAZCDW010000218.1:0-3710 GCA_964497485.1 uncultured Bifidobacterium sp. | reverse complement strand
GATGACTTCATACCCCTGCTGCTTGAGCAGCCAGGCGGCGACCGACGAATCGACGCCGCCGGACATGCCCAGTACGACTTTCTCCTTACGCATGGCCGGGCTCGATCACGCTCGGGTGGGTATAAATCGCCGTCAGGGGTAGCTTGCGGCCGCGCAGGTAGTCGTCGATGCACTGCAGGACCAGCGGGCTGCGGTGCTTGTCCTGCAAGGCAACGATTTCTTCATAGCCCAGCCAGACCGCTCGCAGGATGCCGGTGTCGAGTGCGCGGTCATGCACGTTGCCGACTGCACCGGCGAAGGCAAAGCGCAGATAGGTCACGTCTTCCCCGGTGCGGCTGGACTGGTAGCGCGACATATAAACACCGATCAGGGACTCGGGATGGAATTCGTGCGCCGTCTCTTCGAGTGCCTCACGGCTGACGGCATCCAGCAGCGACTCGTGCGGGTCCAGATGGCCAGCGGGCTGGTTGAAGCGGATGCCGTCGCTGGTCTCTTCTTCAACGAGCAGGAACTTGCCGTCCTTTTCAATGATCGCCGCGACCGTGACGGAGGGTTTCCAGAGGGTTGACATGGTTTCTTTTGAGTAGAGCCTGCGTGCCTGTTTGAAAATCTGCTGCGCGACCTGATTTCGCCCCTGCGATGCTCGACGTACCTCACGTACGACTGCGCTTCTCGGACCGAACTCAGGCCGCTCGCGACAATTTTCAAACAGGCACTGAGAGGAGCCGTGTTTTATGGCGAGCCAGCGAAGCTGTGCGACGCAAGATTGCAGCGGGGTCGATGCAGGGCCACAGTTCTGAAACAGCACACGTGTTCGCGGGTTTGCTTGATCGGAGCCTGATCAACGACCCGCGATTTTACCGCTTTGGCGAATGTCGCCCCCGCGATACTCAAAGGCGGGGTTTGGCAGAGCGCAAGCCGGAATAAGTCTTCATAAGAAAGCATTAATTGTGCATTGCGCCAAAAATGTGGACAATGTGAGGTTTTGAAATTTCCTGAGGGCAAATCCGCGCCGCCCTCGCCTCTTTGCTTGCCAAGATGGGAACGTCTGACCTGTCCCGTCGGAACGCAGGGGTTTGAGTGTAAGATTCGGGCGCATTTTTTTCTTTTTGGAGAACGCCATGAGAATCGGCATTCCAGCCGAGACGCGTCAAGGGGAAACGCGGGTAGCCGCCACCCCGGAAACAGTGAAGAAACTGGTCGCTGCCAAGCACCAGGTGATCGTGCAATCCGGCGCCGGTGTCGCTGCCAGCATTCCTGACGAGGCGTTCTCTGCCGCCGGCGCGCAGATCGGCTCTGCAGCAGATGCCTTCGGCTGCGAGATGGTCCTCAAGGTCCGCACCCCGTCGGCCGAAGAGCGTGGCCTGATGAAGTCGGGTGCCGTGCTGATCGGCATGCTGAACCCGTTCGATATCGAAGGCCTGAACGCGCTGGCCTCGGCCGGCCTGTCCGCTTTCGCCCTCGAGGCTGCGCCGCGCATCACGCGCGCGCAATCGATGGACGTGCTGTCGTCGCAAGCGAACATCGCCGGCTACAAGGCCGTGCTGATGGCTGCGAACACTTACCAGCGCTTCATGCCGATGCTGATGACTGCCGCAGGTACCGTCAAGGCGGCACGCGTGCTGATCATGGGCGTGGGCGTCGCGGGCCTGCAAGCGATTGCGACTGCGAAGCGCCTTGGCGCCGTGATCGAAGCGTCGGACGTGCGTCCGCCGGTCAAGGAACAAGTCGAGTCGCTGGGTGCGAAATTCATCGACGTCCCTTACGAGACTGACGAAGAGCGCGAGATCGCGCAAGGTTCTGGTGGCTATGCTCGTCCGATGCCGGAAGCATGGATGAAGCGCCAGGCAGCCCTCGTTCACGAGCGCGCCAAGCAGGCTGACATCATCATCACCACCGCGCTGATCCCCGGCCGCAAGGCACCGGTGCTGATCAGCGAGGAAACCGTCAAGGCAATGAAGCCCGGCTCGGTGATTGTTGACATGGCGGTCGAGCAGGGCGGCAACTGCCCGCTGTCCGAGTTGGGCAAGACTGTCATCAAGCACGGCGTGCACATCATCGGCGAAGGCAACATCCCTGCGACTTGCGCGGCTGACGCTTCGGCGCTGTATGCACGCAACGTGATCGACTTCCTGAAGCTGATCATCGACAAAGATGCCAACCTTGCCATCGACCGCAGCGATGAAATCGTTGCCGCGACCCTCGTCGCCCACGGTGGCGAGATGCTGCGCAAGTAATAACGAAGAAGTTTGGAGTGGTAATGAACCGTATCATGCTTCGCGCAAAGATCCATCGCGCGACAGTCACGCAGTGCGACCTGAATTACGAAGGGTCGTGCGGCATCGACGAAGACCTGCTGGAAGCCGCGGACATCCGCGAGTTTGAGAAGATCGAGCTGTACAACGTCAACAATGGCGAGCGCTTCTCCACCTACGCGATCAAGGGCAAGCGCGGCAGCGGCGAGATCTCGCTGAACGGGGCAGCGGCACGCCTCGCTCACCTCGGCGACCTGTTGATCATCTGCACTTATGCGCCGATGACCGACGAGCAAGTGGCGACGTATAAGCCAAAGATTGTCTTCGTCGACGAAAAAAACGGCATTACCGGCCTGAAGAAATAAGCCCCGTTTGCATTTGAAGTTTGAATAACGGGACTCACCGCTAACAGACAGCTAACAACCAGAGGACATCATGGAAGTCAGCCATACCATCATCAACCTGATCATTTTCGTGCTGGCGATTTACGTCGGTTACCACGTTGTGTGGACCGTCACCCCGGCGCTGCACACGCCGCTGATGGCGGTCACCAATGCCGTGTCGGCGATCATCATCGTCGGTGCGATGCTTGCCGCCGCGCTGACCGAAGGCCCGGTCGGCAAATTCATGGGTACGTTGGCCGTCGCGCTGGCTGCCGTGAACGTGTTCGGTGGCTTCCTCGTCACGCAGCGCATGCTCGAGATGTTCAAGAAAAAAGAGCCGAAGGCCAAGAAAGAGGGAGCATAAAGTCATGAGCATGAACGTCGTTACCCTTCTCTACCTGATCGCCTCGATCTGCTTCATTCAGGCGCTCAAGGGTCTGTCGCATCCGGCTACGGCCCGTCGCGGCAATGCCTTCGGCATGACCGGCATGGCCATCGCCGTGTTCACTACGGTTGCGCTGATCTCCAAGCTGCAGGGCGAAGCCGTCGCTGCCGGTGCTACGCCTTCCGGCTTCGGCCTGCTGATCCTCGGCGTGGTCGTCGGTGGTGGCATAGGCGCCATCCTCGCCAAGCGCGTCGAAATGACCAAGATGCCGGAACTGGTCGCCGCGATGCATTCGCTGATCGGTCTGGCAGCGGTCTGTATCGCAGTCGCTGCAGTGTCCGAGCCCAAGGCTTTCGGTATCGTTGCCAACATTGGCGATGCCATCCCGATGGGCAACCGTATCGAACTCTTCATTGGTACCTTCGTCGGTGCGATCACTTTCTCCGGTTCCGTGATTGCGTTCGGCAAGCTCGCCGGCAAATACAAGTTCCGCCTGTTCCAGGGCGCACCGGTGCAGTTCGCCGGCCAGCACATGCTGAACCTGGTCCTCGCCATCGTGATGATTGGTGCCGGTCTGGTGTTCGTCGCGGCTGAAGGTTCGGCGCCGGCATGGCAGCCGTTCCTGGTGATGACTGCGATCGCCTTCATCCTGGGCGTGCTGGTCATCATCCCGATCGGGGGCGCTGA
>CAZCDW010000217.1:0-3946 GCA_964497485.1 uncultured Bifidobacterium sp. | reverse complement strand
AGGATCGCGAGCGTCAGAAGAACGAGGGTCAGGCGTATGCGAACGACATCGTGCCCAAGGCTCGCGGTGCCGCTTCGCGCCTGTTGCAGGAATCCGAAGGCTACCGTGCGCGCGTGATCGCCAATGCCGAGGGTGAAGCTGCGCGCTTCTCCAAGGTGCTGGTCGAGTACAACAAGGCGCCGGGCGTCACGCGTGACCGTCTGTACATCGACGCGATGCAGCAGATCTTCTCCAGCACCACCAAGGTCATGGTCGATACCAAGTCCAACAACAGCATGATTTACCTGCCGCTTGACAAGCTGATCGCGCAGACCGCAGCCGAGGCCGCCGCCGGCGTGCCGGCCCAGTCCGCGCCGCCGGCGACACTCGAAGGTGCCGCGCCGCCGGAACGCCTGCTGCGCGAGCGCGACAGCCGCAGCTCACGTGACCGGGAGACCCGCTGATGAACCGCCTGCTCTCTTATGTCATCGCCGCGCTGATCGCGCTGGCGCTGCTGTCGTCCACGCTGTTCGTCGTTGACCAGCGCCAGTACGCGATCGTGTTCGCGCTCGGCGAGGTAAAAGAAGTGATCAAGGAACCGGGCCTGCACTTCAAGCTGCCGCCCCCGTTCCAGAACGTGATGTTCCTCGACAAGCGCATCCTGACACTGGATACGCCGGAACCTGACCGCTTCATCACTGCCGAGAAAAAGAACATCCTGGTCGATGCGTTCGTGAAGTGGCGTATCGTCGACCCGCGCCTGTACTTCGTCAGCTTCGGCGGGGACGAGCGCCGCGCGCAGGACCGGATGGCGCAGATCATCAAGGCCGCGCTGAATGACGAGATCACCAAGCGCACCGTGCGCGAAGTGATCTCCGGCGAGCGCAGCAAGGTGATGGATGCGATCCGCGACAAGGTATCGGCCGAGGCCACGCAGATCGGCGCGCAGATCGTCGATGTGCGCCTCAAGCGTGTCGACTATGTCGAGCAGATCAACAACTCCGTCTATGAGCGCATGAAGTCCGAGCGCGCGCGCGTCGCGAATGAATTGCGTTCGACGGGAGCGGCCGAGTCGGAAAAGATCCGCGCCGACGCAGACCGCCAGCGCACCGTGATCCTGGCCGATGCGTACCGCCAGGCCGAGGCCATCCGTGGCGAGGGCGATGCCAGAGCGGCACGCATCTATGCTCAGGCCTTCGGCCAGAATCCCGAGTTCTACAAGTTCATCCGCAGCCTCGAGGCTTACAAGGAAAGCTTCAAGACGCGCAGCGATGTCCTGCTGATCGATCCGAACTCGGAATTCCTCAAATACTTCAAGGCGCCGGGTGGCGCGCGCAAGTAGATAATATTCCCGCAACTTTCGAGCGCTTTGCGGCCGGCAGGTCCTGTTTTTTGGATCTGCCGGCCTTCTGTTTGGTATCCTGCTGCTCGTTTTTTCGACATCATTGCTGAATTTCCCCATGCCTAACTGGCTGCTTCCCGAGAACGTCGCCGACGTGCTGCCCTCCGAGGCGCGCAAGACCGAAGAACTGCGTCGCGCGCTGCTCGATCAGTTCCGTCGCTACGGCTACGAGCTGGTCGCACCACCCATGCTCGAATATGTCGCGTCGCTGATGCCGGTGCCGGACGCCGAGCTCGACCTGCGCATGTTCAAGCTGGTGGACCAGCTGTCGGGCCGCACGATGGCCGTGCGCGCGGACATGACGACGCAGGTGGCGCGCATCGATGCGCACCTGCTCAACCGCGCTTCCGTCACCCGTCTGTGCTACGCAGGCAGCGTCCTGCACACCCGACCTTCCGGTTTCCACACCACACGAGAGCCACTGCAGATCGGCGCCGAAATCTATGGCCATCAGGGGCTCGAGGCCGACATCGAGATTCAGTCGCTGGCGCTGGCCTCGCTGAAGCTGGCTGGTCTGCATGACATCACGCTCGACCTGTCGCATGCGGGCGTGCTGCATGCGCTGATCGCCGGTGATCCGGCGGCGCTGAAGGCCCAGGATGAATTGATCGCGCTGCTGCGCACGAAGGATGTACCGGGACTGCAGGCACTGGCGAAGGACTTCACGCCGACCGTGCGCGATGCCGTGCTGGCACTGGCTTCGCTGCATGGCGATGTCGGCGTGCTGAAACGCGCGAAAGAACAACTGCCCGACCTGCCTGCGGTGCGCGCAGCGCTCGAGGACCTGTCGGCGCTTGCACACTCTGCCGACCATGTGCGGGTAAATATCGACCTGGCCGAGCTGTCGGGCTACCAGTACGAAAGCGGCGTCACGTTCGCGCTGTACGTGCCGGGGCTGCCGAATGCGCTGGCGCGCGGCGGACGGTATGACCAGGTGGGTGAGGCTTTTGGCCGTGCACGCCCGGCGACAGGCTTCTCGATGGATTTGCGCGAGATCGCGCGCCTGCTGCCGGGCGCAGCGGCAACCCCGGCCATACGCGCGCCGTGGGGACGCGAGCCAGCCTTGCAGAAACTGATTGCCGAGTTGCGTGCAGCCGGCGAGATCGTGATCCAGCAGCTGCCGGGTCATGACGATGAGCAGCAGGAATTCGATGTCAATCGCGAGATCGTCGCGCAGCAAGGTGGCTACGTTGTGCGCAATCTTGGCTGAGTCGTCGTGCAGATGCGCGATCCGGGACGGCGAGCAAAGAATCGATTTGAAATAAAGATTTGATGAAGGTAGTGAACAATCATGGCTAGAAACGTCGTAGTCATCGGTACCCAGTGGGGCGATGAAGGTAAAGGCAAGGTGGTCGACTGGCTGACCGATCATTCGCAGGGTGTGGTGCGCTTCCAGGGCGGCCACAATGCGGGCCATACGCTGGTGATCGGCGGCCAGAAGACGGCGCTGCAGCTGATCCCCTCGGGCATCATGCGCGAAGGCGTTGCCTGCTACATCGGCAACGGTGTCGTGCTGTCGGTGCCCGACCTGCTGCGCGAGATCGACAAGCTGCAGGCCTCGGGCGTCGAGGTCGCGTCGCGGCTGAAAGTATCCGAAGCCTGCCCGGTGATCCTGCCTTATCACACCGCGCTCGATGCAGCGCGCGAGGCGGCGCGTGGTGCCGCGAAGATCGGTACCACCGGCAAGGGCATCGGCCCGGCCTATGAAGACAAGGTTGGCCGCCGCGCGATCCGTGTCGCCGACCTGCTGAACCAAAAGCGCTTCGAAGAGAAGCTGCGCGAGAATCTCGACTATCACAACTTCGTTCTGGTCAATTACCTGAAGGCCGACGCCGTCGATTTCCAGAAGACCTTTGACGATGCGCTGTCCACCGTGCCGCGTATCCGTCCGATGGTGACCGACGTGTCGAGCGCGCTGTATGCGGCGCACAAGGCCGGCGCCAACCTGCTGTTCGAAGGCGCTCAGGGTAGTCTGCTCGATGTCGACCATGGCACCTATCCGTTCGTCACCTCGTCCAACTGCGTGGCCGGCAATGCGGCCGCCGGCACCGGTGTGGGCCCGAACATGCTGCACTATGTGCTGGGCATCACGAAGGCGTACACGACGCGTGTGGGCTCGGGCCCGTTCCCGTCGGAGCTGCCGACGGACGCGGGCATCGGACAGCATCTCGCATCGGTAGGTCATGAATTCGGCACCGTCACCGGTCGCGCACGCCGCTGCGGCTGGTTCGACGCCGCCATGGTGCGCCAGTCGGTGATGCTGAACGGCATTACCGGCATCGCGCTGCACTGGGGTGCTGGTGGCGCCGAAGACGATCCCTTCCTTGCCCACCTAGCGACTCTGGTCAGCCGCATCCAGAACGAGTTCCAGACCAATGTCGAAATTTTCGGCGAAGCTATTGTCGAATTAGAGAACTTCGTCACCGAGCGCGAGGAAGAAGAGGCCTCCACGCTCAATGTCGCCGCGGAGGCCGTCAGCCGCCGCGAGAACGAAGACGCCGCATGGGAACGGGCGCGTACGGCAATGAAGCCGGTGCTGGCAGCAGCAATGCCGGAAGCGGTGCG
>CAZCDW010000216.1:3599-3953 GCA_964497485.1 uncultured Bifidobacterium sp. | reverse complement strand
CGAGTTTTCGGTGATTGCCACTGCGCCGCAGAAGCGGCTGGCGATCAAGACCTTCGTGCGCAGCGAATCCGATTCCGTGATCCGCGAGGCCTGTCTGCGCGAACTCAAGCGTGGCGGCCAGGTGTACTTCCTGCACAATGAAGTCGAGACCATAGAAAACCGCAAGGCCAAGCTCGAAGAACTGCTGCCCGAGGCGCGCATCGGTATCGCGCACGGTCAGATGCATGAGCGCGAGCTGGAAAAGGTGATGCGCGATGTCGTGTCGCAGCGCTTCAACAGCCTGCTCTGCGCCAGCATTATCGAGACCGGCATCGACGTGGCGACCGCGAACACCATCAGCATGCACCGTGCCGA
>CAZCDW010000216.1:0-3589 GCA_964497485.1 uncultured Bifidobacterium sp. | reverse complement strand
CGTTCACACCATCAGGCGTATGCTTACCTGCTGGTGCATGACGTACAGGGGCTGACCAAGCTCGCCGAGCGCCGGCTGGAGGCGATCCAGCAAATGGAAGAACTGGGCAGCGGCTTCTACCTGGCGATGCATGACCTCGAAATTCGTGGCGCCGGTGAAGTGCTGGGCGAGAACCAGTCCGGCGAGATGACCGAGATCGGCTTCCAGCTTTATTCCGATATGCTGAACGCCGCGGTCAAGGCGCTGAAGGCCGGCAAGGAACCCGATCTCGCCGCGCCGCTGTCGACCACCACCGAGATCAACCTTCACGTGCCCGCGCTGCTGCCATCCGATTTCTGCGGCGATGTGCATGAGCGGCTGTCGATCTACAAACGGCTCGCCAATGGCGAGTCACAGCAAGCGATTGACGACCTGCAGGAAGAGCTGATCGACCGCTTCGGCAGCTTGCCGGATGCGGTGAAAGCGCTGATCGAGACCCACAGGCTGCGCATCTCGGCCAAGACCGTGGGCATCATCAAGATCGATGCGCATGCCGAGTCGGCGTTGCTGCAGTTCGAGCCCAAGCCACCGGTCGACCCGATGCGCATCATCGAATTGATTCAGAAAAGCCGACATGTGAAGCTGTCCGGTCAGGACAAGCTGCGCATCACGGCCAGCATGCCGGACCTCGCCGCACGCGTGTCGCAGGTGAAGACCACCATACGCGCACTGGCCGGTTGAACCTGGATGGCGCCCTGCTCACTGACACTGACACCCTGCGATTTGCAGCACGATGCTGCGCGCCGCTGCACGAACATTATCGTACCCTCTGAAACTGATGTCTGACACCACCCCGAAAAAACTGATCCTTCAGGGCCCCGCGCTCGATGCTGACACCGCGAAGCGCATCGCCGCGCTGGCCGGCGCCGCATCGGTGACGCCCGCCGCGCCGCGCGTGTACCGCGCCGATGGCGTGACCGACTCGCCGGCCAACCGGGCCGCCGTGGCCGCGGCCTGCGAGCAGGCCGGATGCGATGGCGCCTTCCTGCGTGCCGACCTGCGGCTGTCGGATTTCAAGCTGCTGGTGATGGACATGGACTCGACGCTGATCACGATCGAATGCATCGACGAGATCGCCGACCTGCACGGGCAGAAGGCCGAAGTCGCCGAGATCACCGAGGCCGCAATGCGCGGCGAGCTTGATTTCCGCGCCAGCTTGCTGCGCAGGGTGTCGCTGCTGGAAGGACTGGATGCATCAGCGCTGGATGAGGTGTTCAGCAAGCGCCTGCAACTGTCGCCCGGCGCGCGCGAGATGATCAAATACCTGAAGTCCGCCGGACTGCGCACGGTACTGGTGTCGGGTGGCTTCACCTATTTCACGCAGAGATTGCAGCAAGAGCTGGGACTGGATGTCGCGCATGCGATCGAGCTGGAAATCATCGACGGCAAGCTGACCGGCGAAGTCAAAGGTAGCATCATCGACGCCGATGCCAAGCAGGCGACGGTCGAGGCGGAAAGCACGGCACTCGGTGTGCCGACTTCGGCCGCCATCGTGATGGGCGATGGCGCGAATGACTTGAAGATGATGTCGGTGGCCGGCCTGTCGGTGGCCTACCGCGCGAAGCCGGTGGTGCAGGCGCAAGCCGATGTCGCGCTGAACTACGCGGGACTCGATGGACTGTTGAACCTGTTTTACTGAGCGAAACGAAGGAACGAAACTGGCAGGCCAAGCTGCGAGGCTGAGCTGCAAAGCAATCGGGAGACCCGGCAATGGATGAGCAGACTGTTTACGACGAAGCCACCGAAGCGCGCAAGACCCTGCTCTGGTGGCTGTACCTGATGCATGGCGCGTCGCTGTTCTTCTCGCTCGGCGCTTTCTCGTTCATCCCGCTGATCTTCAACTACCTGAAACGCGACGAGACCAATGGTACCTGGCTGCGCACGCATCATAGCTGGCAGATACGGTCGTTCTGGTGGTACCTGTTCTGGGTGGCCGTCGGCTGGGCGTTTTTCATCACCGTCATCGGCATACCGCTGGCCTTCGTGACCTTTGCCGGCGCCTTCATCTGGAAGGCGTATCGGCTGATCAAGGGCTTCCTCGACCTCGACGATGGCAAGCCTATGCCAATGCCTGAAGCGCCTGAGCAAGATCTGCAATAAGGTCTTGCGGGTCTTCCAGCCCGATGTTGAAGCGTACCAGCTGACCAGCTTCTTTCCATTCACGGCGCATCTGCGCGATGCGATAAGGCACGGCCAGGCTGTTGGCGCCGCCCCAGCTGTAGCCGATCCTGAACAGCTTCAGGCTGTCGATGAAACGATCCGTTTGCGCCTCGGCGTAGCGTGGGTCGAACAGCACGGAGAACAGGCCGCCGGCGCCGCTGAAATCGCGCTGCCAGATGTGATGCCCCGGGCAATCGGCGAAGGCCGGGTGCAGCACTTTCGAAATCTCGGGCCGTGCTTTCAGCCAGGCTGCGACCTTGCGGGCAGCCCCATCGTGCGCGTCGAAGCGCAGCTTCATCGTCGGCAAGCCGCGCAGCACCAGATAGGTGTCATCGGCTGACACGCCCATGCCGAGCCGCATGTGTGCCAACTCCAGCTTGCGCAGCAGACCTTTGTCCCGGGTAATCACGGCGCCCATCAGCACATCCGATCCGCCCGAGTGGTACTTGGTCAGCGCCTGCATCACGATATCGACGCCATGGTCGAACGCGCGGAATGCGATGCCGGCGGACCAGGTGTTGTCGAGTGCAACCGTCACGCCTTTTGCCTTCGCTGCACGGCAGATCGCCGGTATGTCCGGCATTTCCATCGACACCGAACCGGGCGCTTCGGTCCAGATCAGCGTCGTGTTCGGCTGAATCAGCTCGGCTATGCCCTCGCCAATCAACGGATCATAGAAACGCGCGTTGATCCCGAAATCTTTCTGCAGCCAGTTGGCCAGTTCGCGGTTCGGATTGTAGACATTGTCGGGGATCAGGAAGTCATCGCCGGCCTTCAGCAGTGCGAGATCGACCATCGCGATCGCCGCCAGGCCGCTCGGCGCGAGCAGGCAATCGCTGCCGCCTTCGATCTCGGCCAGACGTGCTTCGAGCGTGAACGTGGTCGGCGTGCCGTGCAGTCCGTAGGTGTACGACGTTTTGTCCTGCCAGTTGCGTGCACGCAGCGCAGCGACATCCTTGAACAACACCGTCGATGCGTGATGGATCGCGGTCGGGAATGCGCCGAAGCCTTCGGGCGGACGATAGTCCGTCGTCGTCAGCAGGGTTTGCAGGGATTTCTTGTGATCGTCGTCCACGACCATTCCTCGGCCAGTCTTCGCGGTTCAGGTTACGCGACGACTGTCAGTCGACGCTGGCCCACATGTCATGCGCATCGGCCGCCGTGATGCGCACGTCAATGAACTCGCCAACCTTCAGTTCGCGGCCCGGCTCATACGGCAGCTTCACATAGACCACGCCGTCGATCTCGGGCGCGTCAGCGGCCGAGCGCGCAGTCGCGCCGCTGCTGTCGACCTTGTCGATCAGCCCGCGCAGGGTCTTGCCAACCCTGGCCTGCAGTCGCTGGCGCGAGATATCTTCCTGCAGCTGCATCACGCGCGCACCGCGTTCTT
>CAZCDW010000215.1:0-3958 GCA_964497485.1 uncultured Bifidobacterium sp. | reverse complement strand
GCGCGCGGTCGGCGGCGGAGATACCGGTCGTGACGCCTTCGGCAGCCTCGATCGATACGGTGAAATTGGTGCCGAACGAAGTGCCATTACGGGTGGTCATCATTGGCAGCGCGAGCTGCTCGCAGCGCTCTTCGGTCAGCGTCAGGCAGATCAGGCCACGGCCATATTTGGCCATGAAGTTGATCGCTTCGGGCGTGACGAATTCGGCGGCCAGCACGAGGTCGCCCTCGTTCTCGCGATCTTCCTCGTCGACGAGGATGACCATGCGGCCGGCGCGCAACTCGGCAATGATTTCCTTGGTGCTTGAGAGTGACATGGGGGCGTTTCCGGAAAGGTCGGCCATTTTAAAGGATTTCCGGTCTCGCCCCGCGCTTCGGGGTGAATGTCAATGTATCAAGCCGGCCGCACCGGCCGGCAGCCTCGGTCTGAAGTCGCGTCAGCGCGACAGACTGCTCGCCGACAGCATGCGCTCGACATAGCGCGCGATCAGGTAGACCTCGAGGTTCACGCGGCTGCCGGGCTTCAGGTGCTTGAGGGTCGTGACTTCGATGGTGTGCGGGATCAGGTTGATCGATATCGTGCAGCCGGCCGCGCTGTCGGCCACGCTGTTGACCGTCAGCGACACGCCATTGACCACGACCGATCCCTTGTAGGCCAGGTACTTGGCCAGCGATACCGGCGCGAGAATGTCCAGCTTCCAGGATTCGCCGACCGGCGCGAAATGCGTGACCTCGCCCAGGCCGTCGACGTGGCCGGACACCAGGTGCCCGCCGAGGCGCTCGGCCAGCGTGAGCGCCTTTTCCAGGTTCACTTCACCCGGCGCGTCCAGTCCCACCGTGCAGTTCAGGCTTTCACGCGACACGTCGACCGTGAAGCTGTCGGCGGTCTTGCTGATGACGGTCATGCATGCGCCGTTGATGGCAATCGAGTCGCCCAGCGCCACATCGGCCAGCGGCAGCGTACCCGCGTGCACATGGAGGCGCACGCCGGCGTTGCCGTCATTGCCCAGGGGTTCGAGGGAAGTGATGCGGCCCAGCGCCGCGACGATACCGGTGAACATGTAGGGATTCCGTCAGGGTGATTCAGTGTTTCAGCTTGGATCAGGGTGAACAAGGGCGCGTGCCTTCGTGTGCCTTCGCGTGCCCGTGTATGGATATGGCTCGCCACCCGGGGATATTAATCGGTCTGCGCCGGAAGCACACGCGCACGCAGCCTGAGGTCTGGCCCGAGTTGTGCGACATCGATGAACTCGAGCCCGATACGGCCCGACAGGTCTTGTAGTTCCGGCAGGTTGGCCAGTCCCTGCGAAGGCCCCAGCAGGCAGGGCGCAACATACAGCAGCAATTCATTCACGCAGCCCGCGCGCAGCAGCGAGCCATTCAGCTTGTTGCCAGCCTCGACGTGCAATTCATTGATCTGCCGGCGGCCCAGCTCCACCATCAGCGCATCGAGATCGACCTTGCCGGCATCATTCGGCAGCACGATCACGTCGTGACCGGCCGCACGCAATGTCGCCTCACGCGCCTGATGATGCATGGCTGCGAAGATCCAGTCACCACCGCCTTGCAACACTTTCGCCGATGGCGAAATCTCCAGCTTGCTGTCGATGATGACGCGGCGCGGCTGGCGAGGCGTGGCGACCGCGCGCACATTGAGCTGCGGATCATCCTGCTGCACGGTACCGATACCGGTCAGGATCGCGCACGCCTGAGCACGCCATGCATGGCCATCATCGCGCGCGGCGGACGAGGTAATCCACTGGCTCTGGCCATTGTTGAGCGCGGTGCCGCCATCAAGGCTGGCTGCGATCTTCATCCTGACCCACGGGCGGCCGTGCCTCATCCGGTGCAGGAAGCCAATGTTCATGTCGGCCGCTTCTTCGGCCAGCACGCCGACGTCGACCGTCATGCCGGCGGCGCGCAGGCGCGCGATGCCCTGCCCGGCCACCAGCGGGTTCGGATCCTCGAGTGCGGCAACCACACGCGTAATACCGGCCGCCGCCAGCGCATCGCAGCAAGGCGGCGTACGGCCGTGGTGGCTGCAAGGCTCCAGCGTCACATAGGCGGTGGCACCGCGCACATCGATCCCACGTGCCGCCGCATCCTGCAAGGCATGTACTTCCGCGTGGGCCTGTCCGGCCGGTTGGGTGTGGCCACGCGCGAGAATCTGTCCGTCGCGCACGATCACGCAACCGACGCGCGGATTCGGCGTGGTGATGAACAATCCCTTGCGCGCCTCGTCGAGCGCGGCCCGCATGCCGGAGATATCGTTTGCGATCTGCATGATGCGCATTCTAGCAAGCGGCCCCGTCACGATCCGGGTCGCAGCTACGCACGCGGCCGAGAAAACCGAGCACGAGCTTGCGCCGCTCGCTGCCATGTTGAAAGATGAACGAGCCGAATTGCGGCTGCGTCGGACTGGCCGCCGTGCGCGGACGCCCTCCACTGCCGAAGGCGAGATAGTTACGCGCGCCATCCGTGAGCACGGCCGACACGCTGAGCGCCATCGCCGGCCTGAATGCGGCGCGCAAGACGGTTTCGCCGGGATCGACGCGCTGGTTGTTGTTCGCATCAATCACCACCACCCAGCCCCGGGACCAGTCGCCAGCGATAATCGGCAGGATGTCAATGCGCTGCGCCCGCTGCATCGCATGGATGCGCGCAACCTGTATCGCGAAGCGCAGTTCGCTGACGGCGGCGTTCACGTGGACCCGGTCGAACAGGTGGAACATCGAACCCGCGACCGGCATCGACAGAGCAACGAGCACGGATGCGCACAACAGCGCCTCGGTCAGACTGAAGCCACGCATGGCCGCCAGAGGGCTGCGGCTGCAGCGCCATGGGGAACGGCGTGGTGAGCCATATGGTGAATTGTATGGCGAGCGGAAAGAACAGCTTCGGGAGCGCATCGACGTCTCCGGTGACGATCCTGACCGCAGGATCAACGCCGTCGCGCCAGAAAGCTGAGAAAAATTAAGACGCCGCTGACAAATGCTGCGGCGGAAGTTTCAGGCGGATCTGGATTTGCGGGCCTTGGTGTCGGCGTCGAATTCGTCGATGGCCTCGCGGAATTCGGCGACGTCCTCGAAGCTGCGATAGACCGAGGCAAAACGGATATAGGCGATCTTGTCGAGCCGCTTCAGTTCGCGCATCACCAGCTCGCCGATCTGGCCGGAGATGATCTCGCGCTCACCGGACGAACGCAGTTTTTCTTCGATACGCAGGATCGCCGCATCGACCGCATCGGCCGAGACCGGACGCTTGCGCAGCGCCAGCATCAGACTGGCGCGCAGCTTGGCCGGTTCGAATTCGGTACGGCTGCCATTCTTCTTGACGATGACAGGCATCGCCAGTTCGATACGCTCATAGGTGGTAAAACGCTTGTCGCAGGCACCGCAGCGGCGACGGCGACGTATGCTGTCCCCTTCCTCCGACGCCCGGGTGTCGAGCACCTGGGTGTCTTCGCTTTGGCAGAAGGGGCAGCGCATTCGCCGGGCTCCGCCAGGTCAGGCTTGATAGACCGGGAAGGCGTCGGTCAGCTTCTTGACCTCGGCTTTCACGCACTCGATGGTGGCCGGGTCATGCGGATTGTCGAGCACGTCGGCGATCAGGTGACCGACCTTGGCGGCTTCAGCTTCCTTGAAGCCACGCGTGGTCATCGCCGGGCTGCCGAGGCGAATGCCGGAAGTCACAAAAGGCTTCTCCGGATCATTCGGAATACCGTTTTTGTTGCAGGTGATGTGTGCGGAACCAAGGATGGCCTCGGCCTCCTTGCCGGTCATCTTCTTCGCGCGCAAATCAACCAGCATCACATGCGATTCGGTGCGACCAGACACGATGCGCAGGCCACGCTCGATCAGCGCCTTGGCCAGTGCGTCGGCGTTCTTCACCACCTGCTGCTGGTAAGTCTTGAATTCGGGCGACAGCGCTTCCTTGAACGCGACCGCCTTGCCGGCGCT
>CAZCDW010000214.1:0-3984 GCA_964497485.1 uncultured Bifidobacterium sp. | reverse complement strand
GTGTGACCGTCTTCAGTCTTGGCCTGGCCCTGCCGGCGCAGGCCGACGAGCAAAAGACGCCGCCTGCGCAGCCAGGCCCCTCCGAGGGGGTACCCGCGATGTCCGAGATCCCGACAATGAAGGAGCAAGGCGAGCGTATGGCCGTGTTGATGGAGAAGCTCACCAAAGAGACCGACCCGGCCGAGCGCAAGCGCATCATGGCCGAGGCGATTTGCCCGCAGTGACGCCGGCGCCAAGCCCTTCGTTTCTCATCTGCTCGGGTACTCTTTAGGCGCCGGCCGGCGTAATACGAGCCAGTCAAGCGCAATTGCGAGCGCAACCCAGTCGCAGATGGATCCCAGCTTGCGCTGGGATGACGGTATTCAGCGATAAGCCCCAGAAATTGTCATCCCAGCGCAAGCTGGGATCCACTGACTTTCGTCACTTGCTGAAAACTTCCGCGCTTGTCTGACCTATATTACCCGCCATCTGGCAAAGTCTACGAGCGAATTCAGGGTGCGCCTGCCAATATCCAGCTAGCAAGCAGTTCGGCTTCCTCCGGCTCCAGCGTCGCAATCGCCGGGTGGGGCAGGTCTCCCCACTTGCCCTCGCCACCTTCGCGAATCACCGTCGCCAGTTCGCGGCTGACCTTCTTTCCCTTGTAGCGCTTGGCGATGTCTTTCAGGGACGGGCCGACCAGTTTTTCTGCCGGCTGATGGCAACTGGCGCAGCCATAGCTGTTGAAGATTTCTCGCGCCTTGACCTTGTCCAAGGCCATGCCCTCTGTGGCAAGCAAAGCGATCGCACCAGTCATTATTATTTTTGAAATGAGCTTCAATTTGGCCTCCTCGGGCTGGGATAACAGATTGATTGTCCGAACACCGAGCGCGGAAATCTTGTACCCAGATCAAATTTTTCAGGATTTCAAGTCATCGCCCAAGCACCGGGGATATCTGGCATAGCTGCTCTATTCAAGTCGATCGCGGCTCTTCGGCATCAGCCTGTTCATCAATTGATCGCCGTCATGGCAGATGATGGTTTGTCTTTTGCTCAAGTCTGACCTTGATTTGACTAAACTTCGCCACCACGCACCACTACAGCTTGCCTAAAGTTCCCGTCTCTCAGCTTGACGGAGGTAGTTCATTGAACTACCATGAATATGGAATTTGAATGGGACGAAACCAAAAGCGAATCCTGCTTTTTAGAACGTGGCTTCGATTTCCTGTATGTGACCCAAGCCTTTGAGGATCCGCAAGGTCAAATTGTCAGGGATCTGAGATGGGATTACGGCGAAGACCGATTCCGACTGTTAGCGCAAATTGAAGAGCGGATTTTTTGCGTGGTCTATACCATGCGCGGCTCTATTGTTCGAATCATCTCTGCAAGGAAAGCCAATCATCGCGAGGTGAAGGAATATGAAAACCGTACGCGTCAAGCTTGAAACTTCCAAACCTGGGTCCGCACAACGTGGTCGAGTCGATTACAAGAAGCTAGATTCAACCACCGAGCAAGACCTGGGCCGTCAGCAGCAGCAAGATGATGCGGAGGCCATGGCCAGTGCAGCGGAGTTCGTGAAGCAAGTGAGACAACAGTTGGGCCTGACCCAAGTGGAATTTTCAGAGCGTATCGAAGTCCCGTTGGAGACTATCCGCAACTGGGAGCAAGGGAAGCGCAGCCCCACCGGAGCCGCCAAGGCACTACTCAAAGTCCTGCACAAAGAACCCAAGCTCGCATTGCTTGCGCTTGGTTGAACCCACCTGCTGGGTGAAGCACTTTGCGCCCATGGTGGGCCGCATCAATGCTGCGATTCAGGATCTTCTTCACTACCCGGCTGCGCACCGGGGATCATGTACTTTTCCTCGGCCCAGGCGCCGAGGTCGATCTGCTTGCAGCGCTCGCTGCAGAACGGACGGTATTTGTTGGACTCGGTCCACTCGACTTTCTTGCCGCAGGTCGGGCAATCGACGATGGCTACCATGATGCTGTCTTGCGGAAGGCAGGAATCAGAAATTGCAGAGCGTGAGCTCGAATGGCACATCGCCTTCGAAGGGCTTCGGCTTCATGTCGCCGCCCTGACTTGTAAAGCGTATCCACAGCACATACTTGTTGGCCGAGATCTCGGGAATCGCACCCAATGCCGGATCGATGGCCACGCGCAGCAACTGATAGGTGCGACCTTGCAGCATCTGCTGGAAGCTGCCCGCAACGGCGACGATGTGGGTTGCACGGCCGGATTCGCGCAGCAGGCGCAGCACGATGTTGATGGCCGCGAACAGCGGCTCCAGCGGCGAGAACCAGCCCAGGATGTCGGCACGGCGCTGCTCCAGCGGCAGGTGCTGCCATGCGTGATAGGACGGCAGGTCGAACTCGCAGGCACCGCCGGGGATGATGGTGCGGCCGCGGATGCTCATCAGCCATTCATTGTCGCGGATGTGCTGGCCGGTCTTGCCCTGCATAGCGATCAGCGCGGCGCTGGTCTTTTCGATATCGGACAGGATGGCGTCAAGCCGACTGGCCTCGACATTGGGATTGGTCTTGAAACCGAGCAGGGTCTGCTTCTGGCGTTCCAATTCTTGCAACAGATCCGACTTGAGGTCGGCCCGGCCGGCCACTTCCAGCATTTCGTAGATGGTCGCGAGCGCGACATGGTGCTGCAGTGGATGGTCTTGCTGGATGAAGAACCGGAACTTTTCGTACAGGTCTTCCAGCCTCAGCAGCGTGCGAATACGCTCATTGAATGGGTATTCGTAAACGGTCAAGGCGACTCCAGAAGTTGGCCAGAAAATAATTCCTTGGATTCTGACCGAAGACTGTGGAAATTACAAACATCCTGCACGGATTGATCGCAAATTTAGGGCAGCTTGGGCCTGATGCCGGTCGGCCAGGCTCAACGCTGGCAGTGGCCCGTGGGTCCCAGCTTTCGCTGGGACGACGGTATTGCGAAGGCCTCGAAATCGTCATCCCAGCGAAAGCTGGGATCCAGTGACTTACGTTAAGCAACCAAGGCTACCTCGAGCTTATTTGCCCTATGACTGGCCAGTGCTACCGTTCGGCGCTGTCTTCGACAGCCGCACGTAGGTTTCATGCAAGCTTGCCACCTGCTGCGCCAACTCGGCCGGGTCGGTGTCGTTGACGATCACATCATCCGCCACCGCCAGCCGCTGTGCGCGGCTGGCCTGGCTGGCCATGATGGCTTCCACCTGTTCACGCGTTAGCTGATTGCGGCGCATCACGCGGTCGACCTGCACGGCCTCGGGACAATCCACGACCAGCACCCGATCCACCCGCTCTACCCAGCGCCCGGACTCGACCAGCAGCGGCACGACGAACACCAGGTAAGGCCCCTCGGCGCGGCGCGCGGCAGCGTCGGTCTCGGCGCCGATCAACGGGTGCAGAATGGCCTCGAGCCGCTTGCGCGCAGTCGGGTCGGCGAACACATGCTCGCGCATCATGGCTCGGTTGAGCGCCCCGTCGGCAGTCACGAAGCGCTCGCCAAAGGCCGCGCGGATCTCGGGCATCGCGGCGCCGCCCGGGGCCGTCAGTTGATGGGCAATGACATCGGTATCGATGATGGCGGCGCCATGGGCGGCCAGCATGTCGGCCACCAGCGATTTGCCGCTGCCGATGCCACCGGTCAGGCCGATGCTGAAGCGGCCGCGACCAGCGTCAGCATGAGCCGTCGGGCTTTCTGAGTTGCTAACGCCCTTCGCTGTTGCATCGATGGCGCCGCCTTTCATGATGCCACCCGTCCCAGCCAGGCATTGACGATCGTCGAGCCGTACAGCAGCGCAACCAGACCGGCCGCCGCGAGGAAGGGCCCGAACGGGATTGGTACGCCACGCTGGTGCCGGCGCAGCACGATCAGCGCAATGCCGACGACAGCGCCCAACAGGGAAGACAGCAGCACAATCAGTGGCAGCATCATCCAGCCCAGCCAGGCACCGAGGGCGGCCAGCAGCTTGAAGTCGCCATAACCTATGCCTTCCTTCCCGGTCGCAACGCGAT
>CAZCDW010000213.1:0-4021 GCA_964497485.1 uncultured Bifidobacterium sp. | reverse complement strand
CGAGAGGGGCGGGCAGCGTGCGGCGATGACCAGGGCCCGCGCGTCAAGCGGGGGCGCGATGAATGCTGTCTCCTGAGGGACCGCCAGGAGCAGCGCGGCGTCGGCGGTGTGTTCTTCGATGATTTCAATGCGGCCAGCTTCGAGCAGAGCTTCGCGATGACGCAAAGCGTCGGCGACCATTTCCTCGATGCCTACCTGCCCATCCTGAAGCGACGCAAGGACACGCCGTATGGAGAGCGCGAGCGTGACTTCCAGGCCTATCGTCGTGGCCGTTACGTCGAATTCAACCTCGTGTTCGACCGCGGTACCTTGTTCGGCCTGCAGTCGGGCGGCCGCACCGAATCGATCCTGATGTCGATGCCGCCGATCGTGAAATGGCGCTACGACTGGAAGCCGGAAGCAGGCTCGCCGGAAGCCAAGCTGTACACCGATTTCCTGCCGCACCGGGACTGGCTGGCCGCGTGATGGTGGGCGGCGAGACCCGGCGCTGCGTACTTCTGCTGGGCGGCAGCTTTGATCCGGTCCACCAGGGTCATGTGGGCCTCGCGCATTACTTCACTACCCTGCTACATCCGGATGAACTGCGGCTGATACCCGCAGGCCAGCCCTGGCAAAAGCCGGGCATGAAGACGCCGGCGGCCGACCGCATCGCGATGCTGGAACTGGCCTTCCCGAACTGGGCGACACCGATCGTGATCGATACGCAGGAGGTGGAGCGCGAGGGTGCCAGCTATGCGGTCGACACGCTGCGCGCGTTGCGCGACGAACTCGGCGGGGATGTATCGCTGGTGCTCGCATTGGGCGCCGACCAGCTGGCCAATCTGCACACCTGGCGTGACTGGCGGCAGCTGTTCGAGCTGGCGCATCTGTGCTTTGCGGCGCGTCCGGGCTTTTCGATGACGCGTGACGTACTGGATGCCGACGTTGCGGCAGAAGTGGCACGCCGTCTGGCCAGCCCGCCGCAACTGCGCGGTACGCCCGCCGGGCTGGCATTCATTGCGACCAACCTGGCGCTGGACGTATCGTCGACCGCGATCCGCGCTTCACTGGCCACCGGTAGCGCTTCGGACAATGCCGGCGATACCTTGCAGCAGCTGCCGGCGCCGGTGCTAGACTATATTCGACAACATCATCTTTACCAGACTTATTAATGGACATCAAAAAACTGCAGGCACTGGTCATCGACGCCCTTGAGGACGTCAAGGCGCAGGAAATCCGCGTGTATGACACCACCCACCTGACCAGCATGTTCGACCGTATCGCGATCGCCTCAGGTACCTCGAACCGACAGACCAAGGCACTCGCCTCGTCGGTGCGCGACAAGGTCAAGGCCGCGGGTGGCGATATCGTGAACATGGAAGGCGAAGGCACCGGCGAATGGGTGCTGGTCGACCTCGGCGACATGGTGGTGCATATCATGCAGCCGGCAATCCGCGCCTACTACCGCCTGGAAGAAATCTGGGGCGACAAGGAAGTGAAGTTCGGCGCGGCGAAACGCACTGGCGCACGCAAGGCGGCTGCAGCGGATGATGCAGAGGCCAAGCCCGCACGCAAGGCTCCGGCGAAGAAGGCAGCATCCAAGACCGCTGCCAAGACGGCATCAAAATCTGCGGCGGGCAAGACGGCCGCAAAAACCACGACCAGGTCGGCGACCAAGACCAGCGCGGCGAAGACGCCGCGCAAGGCCGCCGCCAAGACGACCGCCGCCAAAGCCCCGGCAAAAAAAGTCGCGGCGAAGAAGACGGCAGCGAAGTCTGCTGCGCGTAAAACTTCCTGAACGCCATCCTGAGCACCTGATTCCATGCAGTTGATCATTGCGGCCGTCGGCCACAAGATGCCCGCGTGGATAGAGGACGGCTACCAGGAATATGCGAAGCGCATGCCGGCCGAGTGCCGGCTGGTGCTGAAAGAGATCAAGCCGGTCGAACGCTCCGGCAGCCGCAGTGCCGAAACGGTGATGGCGCAGGAACGCACCCGCATCGAGGCCGTGCTGCCCAAGGGCGGCCGGGTGGTGGCACTTGATGAGCATGGCCGCGACCTGACCACGCTGCAACTGGCGCAGCAGCTGACAAATTGGCAGCAGCTGGGTGGGGATGTTACATTCGTCATTGGTGGTGCGGACGGGCTGGATGCCGATTTCAAGAAGCATGCCGACCTGCTGATGCGCGTGTCGAGCCTGACTCTGCCGCATGGCATGGTCAGGGTCTTGCTGGCGGAGCAGCTGTACCGCGCGTGGTCGATCACTCGCAATCATCCATACCACCGGCCAACGCTCTGAAGACCGGCAAGGTTCCGGTGGCCAGCGAGCCAGACCGCAAGTAATGGAAAACACCGGATGATCTTCTCGGACCAGAAAATCTATCTCGCCTCGAAAAGCCCGCGCCGGCGCGAGCTGCTGCGCCAGATCGGTGTCGAGTTCGAGATCCTGATGCTGCGGGAAGAGCCAGGGCGTCATGGCGCCGTGTCCGAGAACGTGCTGCCCGGTGAAGCACCGGATGTGTATGTGCAGCGCGTGGCGCGTGAAAAGGCTGAACATGGCTGGAACGCCGTGTTGTGGCGCAAGCTGCCACAGCGACCGGTACTGGCCGCAGACACGACGGTGACGGTCGATGGCAAGATCATGGGCAAGCCCGCTGATGCCGCCGAAGCGATGGACATGCTGCGCTCGCTGTCGGGCCGCACACATGAAGTGCTGACGGCCATTGCCGTGATCGCGAATGATGAATTGAAAGCAGCGCTGAATCGCTCCGAGGTCAGGTTCGCCAAAGTCACCGACCAGATGCTGCAAGCCTACTGCAACACGTCAGAACCCTACGACAAGGCCGGCGCCTACGGCGTGCAAGGCCATGCGGCGCAATTCATCGAACACATCAGCGGCAGCTATACTGGCATCATGGGCCTGCCGCTTTTCGAGACTGCTCAATTACTCAATCAAGCGGGCATCAAGACCCTATGACCGAAGACCTGCTCGTCAATATCACTCCCCAGGAAACGCGTGTCGCCCTGATACAGCAAGGCTCGGTGCAGGAACTGCACATCGAGCGCACGGCCTCGCGTGGCCGCACCGGGAACATCTACCTCGGCAAAGTGGCACGCGTACTGCCGGGCATGCAGTCGGCCTTCATCGATATCGGCCTCGAGCGCGCGGCCTTCCTGCATGTGGCCGATATCTGGGAAGCACGACAGGCATCAGGATCGGGGCCGGCATCGAACCCGCTACCGATCGAGAAGCTGCTGTTCGATGGCCAGTCGGTCATGGTGCAAGTGATCAAGGACCCGATAGGTACCAAGGGCGCTCGCCTGTCGACCCAGATTTCCATCGCCGGCCGCATGCTGGTCTATCTGCCACAAGACCCGCATATCGGCATCTCGCAGCGTATCGAAAGCGAGGCCGAGCGCGAAGCGCTGAAGGCCAAGCTGCAAGCGCTGGTGCCCGCTGAAGAGAAAGGCGGCTATATCATCCGAACGATGGCCGAAGATGCCAGCGATGCCGATCTCGGCATGGATGTCGCTTACCTGCGCAAAACCTGGGCCCACATCGTCCAGGAATCCAAGAGCGTACCGGCACCCACGCTGCTGTACCAGGACCTGAGCCTCGCGCAGCGCGTGCTGCGCGACTTTGTCGGCGAGAACACGGCCAGCATACAGATCGACTCGCGCGAGAACTTCGCGAAGCTGACCGAGTTCGGCAACAGCTATACGCCGTCGGTGCTGCCCAAGCTGCAGCATTACACCGGCGAGCGCCCGCTGTTCGACTTGTATGGGGTCGAGGAAGAAATCGAGAAGGCGCTTGGTCGGCGCGTGGACCTGAAGTCCGGCGGCTACCTGATCATCGAGCAGACCGAGGCGATGACGACCATCGACGTCAATACCGGCAGCTATGTCAACGGACGCAACTTCGATGACACGATCTTCAAGACCAATCTCGAGGCCGCTCAGGCGATTGCGCGGCAACTGCGCTTGCGCAACCTGGGCGGCATCATCATCGTCGATTTCATCGACATGGAATCGGAAGAGCATA
>CAZCDW010000212.1:0-4047 GCA_964497485.1 uncultured Bifidobacterium sp. | reverse complement strand
CTGCCATTAACCACTCGGCCACCCCTCCGCAGGGAACCGACGACTATAAAGGTGTGCATTGCTTTTGTCAATTAATTTAACGCGACCGATTTGTCAGGGGGCAGGAAACCGCAGGGTTTTCGGGCATTCGGGAAAGCCACAGAGGGGGGCCGCAGAGGGCCAAAAGCTTCGGGCGCCAAAGCGAATCAAAACAGCTGAGTCAATTTGGCAAGCAGGAAGAAGATCGCCGACCAGGCCAGCGCCGATCCGAACGGCAGGCAGAAGATCAGTTGGCGGTAACGAAAGCGCACATCGAGTGGCAATCGTCCCACACCGATTCGCCCAAGAAACGGCAAAAGCGGATAAAAGACGGCAAGTATCGCGAAAATAGCGACAACCCAACGTATCATGATGTTCGCAGCATGTCAGAGGTTCCTCGTCACGCCAACCATCCGCCGCTCAAATAAAGCGCCCGATCAGCAGCACCACCATCGCCAGCAAGATCGTGGACGCAAATGGCAGGAAGATTTTGATGCCAAAAATACTAAACCGCATATCACCCGGCAAGCGGCCGATGCCCAGTCTCTCCAGCCAGGGCAACAGCGATGAGAAGACCACCAGGGCGAGGAATATCGTCAGCAACCAGCGGATCATCGTGGACTTTCTCTCCAGATTTCAGGGCGGCTTACAGCCCTGACGTTGAAACCTGATTCTCAAAGCTGATTTTCAAAGCTGAGGTGGAAGCAGGCGCTTACTTGAAGCGAATCTTACAGCCTGTGGCTGCGGTCGCTGCGCATCAGTGCCGGTGGCATCGCCAGCTGATGGCTCAGCACCAATACCTTGAACAACTCGCCCATTTCGGCCGGCGAGGTCAGCTTCTGGATTGCATTGGCCTGCGGCAGCCAGCCCGCCGGGTCATCCGCACATTTGTCTTGCAGCAATTCCGGCAAACCGGCGGCGAGCAGGAACGCGGCCTGGCTCTGCCAGCTACCGATCTCCAGCCCGGCCTCGAGCCCGGCGCGTGCCATCTGTGTGAAATCCACATGCGCGGTGATGTCTTGCAGCCCCGGCAGGAAGAAGGGGTCGCCATGAGCGTGATGCCGGTAATGGCACATCAGCGTGCCCTGCTCACGCTGGGGCAGGTAATACTCACCGGCAGGAAACCCGTAGTCGATCAACAGCGCAGCGCCAGCGTCGCCAGCGCGCAGCATATCGGCCAGCACGCGGACGAAACCGGATTGACGGGTGTGGACTTCGGTCACGTAGCCCTCGGGCAGACTGTCGGCATCCGGAATTTGCCTCGCCAGCACCGGGTCAGCGTCGCGATCGGCAAAGCAGAAGCTGTCGCCGTTCAGGCTCACGCCGCGCTCAAGCCAGCGGCCATTCGCGCGCACCAGTAGCGAGACCGGCATCGCATCCAGCACTTCGTTTCCCACTATCAATCCGGAAAATGCTGGTGGCGGCCTATCCAGCCAGCCAACCGCCGGGTCGCTGGCGAGCAAGGCCTGCTGCCTTGCTCGCAATTCGGACGATAACTCGACAATCTGGTAAGACTCGACCACGGTGCCCGATTCGCGCAGCGCCGCCAGCATGTCAAGCGCCAACCTGCCGCTGCCGGCGCCGAATTCGAGCAACTTCAACGGCTGGTCGGGGAACAGCGACTGAGCAAACCGCGCCAGCGTCGCACCGAACAAGGGCGTGATTTCGGGGGCGGTTGTAAAATCACCGTCTTTGCCAAGCTTTGTGGCGCCGCCCGCGTAATAACCGAGGTCCTTCGCGTACAGCGCAAGCTCCATGTAGCGCGCGAAGGAAATCCAGTCGTCATGGGCGCGGATGTCTTCGCTAATGAGTTGATGCAAGGCGCGCGACGCAGCAAGCGCGTCCGCCGTGGGCTCGGGCAATGGCATGGCCGACATTGTAGAGGCTGGCGCATGATCAGGGATGACCGTTTGCCCGGACCATGCAAAACCCACGCACCCTCCCGACGACACCTTCTACCCAGATGACGCAAACGAACAAGATTGCCCTTGTGACAGGCGCCGCAAAACGGATAGGCCGTGCGATTGCGCTTTCCCTGGCGCAGGATGGCTGGGACATTGTCGTTCATTACCGCCAGTCGGCCTCGGAAGCCGAGGCGACCGTGGGCGAGATTGCAGCGCTGGGACGCCGCGCGGTGGCACTGAGCTGCGATCTGTCAGACGAAGCTGATGTACGTGCGCTGCTGCCGCGCGCCGAAGCCGTGCTGGGACGCGTCAGTTGCGTAGTCAACAGCGCGTCGCTGTTCGACTACGATGATGCGGCCAGCTTCAGCGTGCACAAACTCGATGCGCACATGCATGCGAACCTCGCGGCGCCGGTATTGCTGACGCAGGCCCTACATGCGGCGACCCCGGATGGCGAGCAAGCGGTGGTCATCAATTTGCTGGACCAGAAGCTGGACAACCTGAACCCGGACTTCCTGTCTTATACGCTGTCGAAAGCCGCATTGCAGACGGCAACCGTCATGCTCGCCCAGGCACTGGGACCGAAACTGCGCGTTGTCGGGCTGGCACCGGGCTTGACGATGGTGTCCGGGGACATGGGTGAACAGGCTTTCGAGCGCGTGCATCAGTTGACGCCGCTGCGAAAAGGCAGCACGCCGGAGGACATTGCACGTGCCGCCTGCTACCTGGCCAATGCCGGCGCCGTCACCGGCATCACGCTGACGGTCGATGGTGGCCAGCATCTGGTCCCTTCGCAGCGTGATGTGATGTTCCTGCCGACATGAGTGACTGAAAAACCATCGCGCACCCGCGCGACCGCTCGCGCACTGAGTACTGACCGCGCAGATTAACGTTGCAAAACCGGCCTGCGGGCCTTGATGAAATGACCCAATTCATGACTTCCCTGCTGACCCACCCTGCCCTGAATGATTGCCGCCGCCTGTTCCTCCGTAATTTCGAGGTGATGATCAATATCGGCGTGCACGACTTCGAGAAGCAAGGCGAGCAACGCGTACTGTTCAATGTAGAGCTGTTCATTCCGCTTGCCGTATCGACGCCAACACAAGACGAACTCGAGGAAGTCGTTGACTACGACTTCATTCGCAGCACGATCGAGGCACGGGTATCGACCGGCCATATTCAGTTGCAGGAAACCCTGTGCGATGACGTCGCGCGCGCCTTGCTCTTGCACCCGAAAGTGCGCGCGGTGCAGGTGTCGACCCAGAAGCCGGATGTTTATCCGGATTGCGAGACTGTTGGCGTCGAGGTGCTGCACTTCAAGGAGCGCGCATGAGCGAAGTCATCGACAACGCATTGACATCAGCATCCAGCCCGGGGCTGACTGCGCGTCAGGCCGAGAAGGCAGCGTTCGAGAACAACAAGCTGCACAAACGACTGTGCCGTCTGGTCGGCCAGGCGATCGGCGACTTCAACATGATCGAGGACGGCGACAAGGTCCTCCTCCAGCGTGTGCCAGCGGACCTTGACCTGATGGCCGACCTCGACAGGCTTGCCTTTGGAAAGCCAGCCCTGGGTGTCGGCATCGAACGTGAAGCCTTCCTCCAGCAGATTGTCTGCCGGCACCAGCATCGAGCATTGCCAGGCAAGCGCCACGACCCGCAGACCGCGACGGCCCATCGAGACCACGCGGGCCTCGAGCACCGTCGACTTGGACACGTCGCGCGCCAGGATGCGCTTCTTCAGTTTGTCCCACACCTGGCGCTCGGCCATTCGTGCCGCGCGCGAGCGCTCGGAGCAGTGCTCGCCGGCGGCCTTCGGGGCCGTCTTGAGCACGCCCCCGAGCAGCCGGTGCACGAGCAGGTCGGCGTAGCGTCGGATGGGGCTCGTGAAGTGGGTGTAACTGTCATAGCCCAGCGAGAAGTGGCTCGGGTTCAGTGCATCGTAGGCGGCGGTCTGCATGACCTTTCGCATCCGAAGCTCGACGACCGTGCCGTCTTCCCGGGTGCGGGCCTTCGCCAGCAGCTCGGCCATCGCCTTGAGCGAGGGCGCTTGCGGGACCTCGAGGCCGCGCTCGGCGCACCAGGCGCGCAACTCGTCCCACTCCAGCTGCTCGGGGAGCTTCTGG
>CAZCDW010000211.1:0-4121 GCA_964497485.1 uncultured Bifidobacterium sp. | reverse complement strand
GATCGGTCACATCACCTACCTGTCCGATGACGACATGGCCGAGAAATTCGGCCGTGACCTGCGCAATGCCGACTACCAGTTCGGCTTTGGCATCGACTTCGAGATCGAGTCCTACCTGCGCTATCAGGGCGACAAGTTCTCCGAATATTTCGACGCGAATACCTACCTGCTGATCACCAAGGCGCTCGATTACTTCGACCCGGCACGTGCGCATGGCGGCGACCTCGCCGCTGCGCTGGCCAACACACAAGCGGAGTTCCTGCTGGTGTCCTTCTCCACCGACTGGCGTTTCGCGCCCGAGCGCAGCCGCGAGATGGTGCAGGCACTGGTCAAGAACGACCGCCGCGTCACCTATGCCGAGATTGACGCGCCGCACGGGCATGACGCCTTCCTGCTCGACGATCCGCGTTACATGAATGTCGTGCGTTCGTATTACGACAGAGTCTGGCAACAGCTTGGCAGTGCCGGCGTGGTCTCGGGTAGCGGTGATGACGCGCGACCGGCCAGCAAGGAGGCCGCATGATCGCCGAGCGCTTTGCCGGCCTGCGTGCCGACCTGGCCTTCATCGCGCACTGGGTCGCGCCCGGCTCGCGCGTGCTCGACCTCGGTTGCGGCGATGGCGCGATGCTCGAATACCTGCAACTTGATAAGCGTTGCAGCGGCTACGGCGTCGAGATCGATGATGCAAAGATCCCGCGCTGCGTGCAGCGTGGCGTGTCGGTGATACAGCAAGACCTCGAAGGCGGCCTTGCGATGTTCGCCGATGATGCGTTCGACACCGTGCTGTGCCTGTCGGCGCTGCAGATGATGAAGAATGTCGAAGGTGTGCTGCGCGACATCGCGCGCGTCGGCCGGGAAGCCATTGTGTCCTTCCCGAACTTCGCCCACTGGCCGCACCGGCTGTCCTTGCTGACCGGCCGCATGCCGGTGTCCGAGAGCCTGCCCTATGCGTGGTATGACACGCCCAACCTGCGCTGCGCGACCATCCGCGATTTCGAAGAGCTGGCTGCCGAGGTCGGACTGGAGGTCATCGAATGTGTTGCGCTGAACGACAGCGGCGATCCGGTTTCGTTCCTGCCGAACTGGCGTGGAAGTCTGGCCGTGTTCCGGCTGCGCAAGCGCTGACGCCCGGTGCAAGCTGAACGGATGAGCACCGACACCACCGCCACGCGCCCTACCGCGACAACGTCCGCCGCCACCGGCTGGCGCCATTACTTCAGCCGCAAGATGCTGACCTGCGTGATGCTGGGCTTCACGTCCGGACTGCCGCTGTTCATGCTGTACAACCTGCTGTCGGCATGGCTGAAGGCCGAGCAGGTCGATTTGAAGGCCATCGGCCTGTTCGCGCTGGTCGGTTTCCCGTACACATGGAAGTTCGTCTGGTCGCCGTTGATGGACCGCTTCCATTTCCCGTTGCTTGGCCGTCGTCGCGGCTGGATGTTCATCACGCAGCTTGCTTTGCTGGCCGCGATCGGCAGCCTCGGTTTCTTTTCGCCGCGCGATGAACTGAGCGCCATCGTCGCGCTCGCCGGCCTGGTCGCTTTCCTGTCGGCCAGCCAGGACATCGTCATCGATGCGTATCGCCGCGAATTGCTCGAGGAGCATGAGCAGGGCTCCGGTACCGCGCTGTTCGTCAATGCGTACAAGTTGTCGACGCTGGTGCCGGGCTCGCTGTCGCTGATCCTGTCCGACTTCCTGAGCTGGCAGATGGTATTCAGCATCACCGGCCTGTTCATGTTGCCGGGCATGCTGACCACGCTGATGATTGCCGAGCCGAAGATCTACGGCAATCCGCCGCGCACGCTGCGCGAAGCCGTCGTCGAACCTTTCCGTGAATTCATCCATCGCAGCGGCTGGCGGCATGCGCTGCTGATCCTGGCCTTCATCTTCCTGTACAAGCTCGGTGATTCGATGGCCACCGCGCTGGCCACGCCGTTCTACATGGAGCTTGGCTTCTCGCGCACGCAGATCGGCCTGGTGGCGAAGAACGCCGGCCTGTGGGCCAGCCTGGCTGGCGGCATTCTCGGCGCCGTGTGGCTGGAGAAGACCGGCGTCAATCGCGGGCTGTGGATCTTCGGCGTACTGCAGGCCATCGCCATCCTCGGTTTTGCGCTGCTCGCCTATGTCGGCGTTGATGCTCTGGGCGTGGCCGATGCAGCATCGGCTGCGGCCGCTGCGGCAGCCACCGCGGCAGCTACGCCGCACACGCTGTTGCTCGGCATCGTGATCGGGCTTGAGGCTTTTGCGGTCGGCCTTGGCACCGCGGCTTTCACCGGCTATATCGCGACCACCACCGACCAGCGCTATACGGCAACCCAGTTCGCGCTGTTCACCAGTCTCGCCGCCGTGCCGCGCACCTTCTTCAACGCGATCACCGGCTTCATCGTTGCGCAGACCGGCTGGTTCAGCTTCTTCCTGATCTGCTTCGCGCTCGCGCTGCCCGGCATGCTGCTGCTGCCAAAGATCGCGCCGTGGAACGCACGGCCAGCGGCAGACCGCTAGAGCAGGCTGCTGCCCAGCATTGCCAGTACGGCGACCGCCATCACGGCGGTCGCGGCCCAGCCCAGCCATTTCAATCGGCGCGCGACCACGAACAAGCCCATCACGTCATGCCGCGTGGCCATGCGCATCATCACTACCATGATGGGCACGGACACCACGCCATTGAGCACGGCGGCCCAGTACAAGGCCTTGATCGGATTGACCTCGCTGATGCCGATCGCTGCGCCGATCAGGGTCGATGTTGCAATGATCCCGTAGAAGCGCCGGCCCAGGCCCGGTCGCAGGTCGAGCCCGGTGCGCCAGCCGAAGGCGTCGGCCACGGCGTATGCGGCCGAGCCGGCCAGTACCGGCACCGCCAGCAGTCCGGTGCCAACGATGCCGGCCGCAAACAGCGCGAACGCAAATTCGCCGGCAATGGGCCGCAATGCCAGCGCCGCGTCGCGCGAACTCTGGATGTCCGTGATGCCGTGCGTGTACAGCGTTGCCGCTGTCGTCAGCATGATGAAGAAGGCGATCAGGTTCGATACCCCCATGCCTATCCAGGTATCGATGGCGATCCGCTTCAGATGTGCGCGCGCCTGTTGCGGCGCCTGCTTCAATGAGGCCGATGCCGGGTCGGCGCGCAACTCCTCGACCTCCTGCGCCGCCTGCCAGAAAAACAGATAGGGGCTGATCGTGGTGCCGAAGATGGCCACCAGCGTCGTCAGGTAGTCACGACTGAAAGCGATGTCCGGCCACACCAGCGAGCGCAGTACCCGGGGCCAGTCGATCGTCACCGAGAACACCGTGCCCACATACGCAAACAGCGCCAGCGTCAGCCATTTCAGCAGACGCACATAGCGCACATAGGGGACGAAGACCTGCAGCAGCACCGAAACCGTGCCAAAGGCGACGACCCAGGCGGTGTGGTGTCCGCCGGCCAGCAGCATGACCGCATCGGCCATTGCGGCCAGGTCGGCGGCGATATTGATAGTGTTGGCCACAGTCAGCAAGCCAACGATCAGGAACAGCAGGCGCGGCGTGTGCAGGCGGCGCAGGTTGGCGGCCAGGCCTTCGCCGGTGACGCGCCCGATGCGCGCGCTCACCGTTTGTATGCCGACCATCAACGGCCATGTGATGAACAGCGTCCACAGCATCTGGAAGCCGAATTGCGCGCCGCCTTGCGAATAGGTGGCGATGCCGCTCGGGTCATCGTCGGCAGCGCCGGTGATCAGGCCGGGGCCGAGCTTGCGCGACAACGAGCTGTGGTCGACCTGTACCGCGCGGTGCGGATGCTCGAAACGCGTCGTGCCATCGGCGCCACCGTGCGGCTCGGGATGGTGAGGATTGTCGGGCAAGTCGGCCATCAATCCATGCTAACAGCGCAAGCTGCCGCGTTACACTGTGGCCGATGAAATTCTTCGCTTATCCCGTCAAACCATGCTGAACACGCTGTGGCTCGGTTTCTTTGCCATTGCCGCGGCCAGTGCTGGTTGGCGCGTGTTCAGTGCCGGCGATGTGGCCGTATTTCAGGCCATGGTCGACAGCCTGTTCGCGATGGCAAAATTGTCGGTCGAGGTGATGCCAACGCCGCCATCTACCAAACCTCTGACGTCAAGCAGCTCAAGCAAGTGGCTCAA
>CAZCDW010000210.1:0-4148 GCA_964497485.1 uncultured Bifidobacterium sp. | reverse complement strand
GTATTACCGGTGATATTTTTGGTTCTTGTCGTTGCGATTGTGGCCCACAATTGCACAAAGCAATGGAAATGATTGAAAAAGAAGGAAAAGGTGCGATCATTTACATGAACCAAGAAGGCCGTGGAATTGGCTTAACGAACAAATTACGTGCATACAAATTACAAGAAGAAGGCTACGATACCTTGGAAGCAAATTTAAAACTTGGATTCAAAGGAGACGAGCGTGATTATGGAATCGGCGCACAAATCATTCGCGATTTAGGGATTGTAAAAATGCGTTTGATGTCAAATAATCCAACGAAAAGAACTGGTTTGGTTGGCTACGGATTAGAAATTGTGGACAATGTTGCCTTGGAAATTGCCAGCAATGAACACAATGAATTGTATTTGCAAACAAAACGTGACAAAATATTACCTGATGGGTGTGGGTACGCCAGAAGACCTTGTCGAGGGTGTGGCCAATGGCGTCGACATGTTCGACTGCGTGATGCCGACTCGCAATGCACGCAATGGTTGGCTGTTCACGCGCTATGGCGACCTGAAGCTGCGCAACGCGCGGCACAAGGATGAGGATGTTCCCATCGACGAGAGCTGTGACTGTTACGCCTGCAAGAATTTCTCGCGCGCTTATTTGCATCACTTGCATCGTGCCGGTGAGATCCTCGGCGCGCGACTGAATACCATCCACAACCTTCATTACTATCTGCAGCTGATGCGCGAGATGCGTGCAGCGATTGATGCAGGACGCTTTAATGAATTCCGCCAGCGCTTTTCTGCCGATCGTTTGAGGGGCGTCTAAGTTCTTCAGAGACAGTAGCCGGTCAGCGTTCCAACACTGGAACAAGTGTCACGATTTTTCTTCCCCATCTGGGCCGATCATGCGGGATCCCTTTGATTCTGTTCTTGATGGTCTGATAATTGAAGGAGATCGTGATGGACTTTGACCCGACGAGTTTTCCCTATTCGCTCAACAATGTGCCCGATGACGTGGTCGAACGATTCCTGAATTTTCGGGACGACACACCGCAATTCAACGCGCCGACTGATGCACAAAGCGACACGCAAGCGCCTGCACCGGCCATTGCGCAGCCGGCACCCGAGGGTGCGACGACAACGGACCGGTCTTCCGCCAATCGCAGCAGCTCGCTGACCATCTCATCGCGTGCTGCCCTCCCAATGCCAGTGATGCAACAAGCGGAACCCACGTCGAGCTTTTTTCCTTCGTCCATAGGGAGTACGTCGCCATCTGCAGAAGATCCTTCGCCATCGACGACGCCCTCGCCTCAGGAGCCATCGACTGCCATGCCTCACCGGGAACCCGGCTGGCGTTCGAGCTGGCGGGCGCCGGTGACGAGCGACGCTGATTCCAGCGATTCGGAAGAGGACCTGTCATCTGAAAATATCGGAAATTGCATTTCATCGTTGATCCGGATGGCGCGGCACACGGACCGACCCGAGCGCGAGGAAGCCTGGGAAGCCGCGATGCCGCCGCTGGCGCGCTCGCTGCTGAAGTTGTCGTTCCGCCCCGCCGCCGATCGTGATGCCGTGCTGGCCAAGGCCTCTTCGCTGTTGAGCTGGGATCACGACGTGTCGGCCACGGAGCCTTTGTATGGTCGCTCGGTGCTGCACTGGGTCTGCTTGCTGGGCGATGCGCTGATCGTGGATTTCACACTGCTGCATGGCGGTACCCGCTGCATGAATGTCCCTGACCTGTGCGGCCACGTGCCGTTGGCGCTGTTGTGCAAGTTGCGCACGATTCCGAGCCGGCGCCACACCTTGCCGGATGCGTCCGGTATCGCTGCGACGCTGATTGCGCACGGCGCGAGCCTTGATACATTGCCGCACAAGGGAGGCGAGTTACTGTTCCTGCCCGACCTCACGATTTCACTGGCGTCGACCCTGATCGGCATGGGCGTCCCTGTTGACGGTGGCGGAGCGGGTGCCGGCATGGGCACGCCTTTGGTAAATGCATGCTGGCGTGGCCACTGGAACCTCGCTGCATGGCTGGCCGACAGCGGGGCGGACGTGAAAGCAAAGGGTCGCTTTCGTTCCGGTCTGCTGCACCATGGCGCGATGCCGGAGGCGCTCGCCAGCCGGCTGGTCGACAAGGGCTGCAATCCGAATGCACGTGACATGACGGGGCAGACGCCGCTGATGTGTGCCTGCGAATCCGGCAACCTGCCTCTGGCCCGAAGCTTGTTGCAGTCTGGGGCGTGGCCTGAGGCTGCCGATGACGGTGGACGTACAGTGCTCAGTTATGCGGAGAGCGCCGGCCCCGAATTCGTGCAATTGATACGCGAGGCGCTGATGTTGCAGCCGGCGTTGAAGTTGGCAAGCGAATAACAGGCTGCCGAATGGCTTGCCAAAGGGCTGGTTTGCGGTTTCGCTCAGCGGCGGGTGTCCCTTGCAATGATAGAATCACGGGTTCTCAGAAAAACAAACCCGGAGCAGTCCATGTTTATTTCGAATGCCTATGCACAGGCGGCGGCACCGGCCGGCGGCAGCGCTGGTGGCCTGATGAGCTTCCTGCCCATCATCCTGATGTTCGTCGTGCTGTACTTCCTGATGATTCGTCCGCAGATGAAGCGTCAGAAAGAGCAGAAGGCCATGATCGATGCGATCGCCAAGGGTGATGAAGTCGTGACTGCCGGCGGCATCGTCGGCAAGGTGACCAAGGTTGCCGACGCTTACATCACGCTGGAAGTCGCCGAAGGCACCGAGATCGTGATGCAGAAGGCGTCGATCACGATGCTGCTGCCCAAAGGCACGGTCAAGTCGCTCTGATGTCGTTTCAGGTTTGAACCATGTCCGGCCTGGGTGCCGGACTTTTTACATTCAAGGCAAGCTGCCATGAACCGTTACCCCCTCTGGAAATATGTGCTGGTCGTGCTGGTGCTCGCCCTGGGCGCGCTGTACACGATCCCGAACTTCTTCGGCGAGTCGCCGGCCGTGCAGGTCAGCAGCGCCAAGGCTACGCTGAAACTGGGCCCGGATGCCGTCGTCCGCGTGCAGCAAGCACTGGAGAGCGCCAACGTCCGCGCTGAAAATGTCTTCTTCGAAGACCTTGGCAACAACGGCACCGTGCGCGTGCGCTTCGCCAATACCGATCTGCAGTTCAAGGCCAAGACCGTGATCGAGCAGGCGCTGAACAAGGATCCGAGCGACCCAAGCTACCTGGTGGCCTTCAACCTGCTGCCGAACACGCCAGGATGGCTGCAGTCGCTGCATGCGCTGCCGATGTATCTCGGTCTCGATTTGCGCGGCGGCGTGCATTTCCTGATGCAGGTCGACACCAAGGCGGTGATGGCCAAGCGCATTCAGGCAGTGCAGACCGGTGCGCGATCGCTGCTGGTGGAGAAGAAGCTGCGCTTTGCCGGCATATCGCGTGATGGCGATGCGATCGATATCCGCTTCCGCGACCAGGAGACGCTGGCGTCCGCGAAGAATGTGCTGGGTAACCAGATGCCGGAACTGGCGCTGGTTGAAGCAGCTGATGCCGAAGGCCCGAAGTTGCGCGCAACGCTGAATGCTGCCGCGCTGAAGAAGACGCTGGAAGAGGCGGTGCAGCAGAATATTTCGACGTTGTCCAAGCGCGTCAATGAACTCGGCGTCGCCGAGCCAGTGATCCAGCGTCAGGGCGCGGACCGCATCGTCGTGCAACTGCCCGGTGTGCAGGATGTATCGCGCGCGAAAGACATCATCGGCCGTACCGCGACGCTGGAAGTGCGCATGGTCGACGAGAGCGTGCGCCGCGGTACCGAAGAAAGCGCGGCCGTGCCGCTGGGTTCCGAGCTGTTCAAGGTCGGCAAGGGCGCGCCCGTCGTGCTGTACAAGGATCCGGTCATCACCGGCGACTACATCTCCAATGCGGGTGCCAGCTTCGACCAGAACCAGCAGCCGGCCGTTGGCATCGACCTGAATGGCGATGGCGGCCGCAAGATGCGTGAAGCCACGCGCGCGAAGGTCGGCAAGCTGATGGCCATCGTGCTGTTCGAAAAAGGCAAGGGCGAAGTCCTGACCGTCGCCACCATCCGTGACGAACTCGGTTCGCGCTTCCAGATCACCGGCATGGAGTCGCCTGCGGCGGCGTCGGATCTCGCGCTGCTGTTGCGCGCCGGTTCGCTGGCAGCACCGATGGAAATCATCGAG
>CAZCDW010000209.1:0-4178 GCA_964497485.1 uncultured Bifidobacterium sp. | reverse complement strand
TGCGACGCGGATCGGCGTTCACCACATCGACCAGCTGCTTGACGGTGCTCTTGCCGTCGCCGACGACGTGCGGCGGGTCGCGTCGCGCGGCCGCGATCAGTCGGTTGCCGACCACCAGCAGGCGGTAGTCGCTGCCGGGGAAAAATTTCTCGACCAGTACCGGGCCTTTGCCGCGCGCTGCCTCGGTCGCTGACTGGAAGGCCAGCGCCAGTTGCTCGCGGGTCTGGATGTTGACGGTCACGCCCTTGCCCTGAGAACCATTCTGCGGCTTGCACACCACCGGGAAGCCGATCTTCTGTGCGACGGCCCAGGCCTCGTCCACGTCCTTCACCGGCGCACCCAGCGGTACCGGCACGCCGGCTGCATGCAGCAGGTGCTTGGTCAGGTTCTTGTCCTGTGCGATGGTCTCGGCGACGGCGCTGGTCGAATCGACTTCGGCCGCCTGTATCCGACGCTGCCGATGGCCCCAGCCCAGCTGTACCAGGCTGCCCTGGGTCAGTCGCTTGAAAGGTATGCCGCGCGCAACTGCCGCGTTGACAATGGAGCCGGTCGATGGGCCCAGGCGCTCGTCTTCATCCAGTTCGCGCAGCTCGGCGACCATGGCCGCCACGTCCGGCGCTTCCGCGTCGGCCGGCAGGGTGCCGCGCGCCTGTGCATGCGCAAAGTCGGCCAGTTCCAGCGCCATCTTCAGTGCGCGGCGTCCGACATCTTCCTCGCTGTACTCGACCACCACCTGGTAGCGGCGCTCGATCGGCGTCGCATTGGTCAGGCTGAAGCTGACCGGGCAGCCGGCCTGCGCCTGCAGCGCCAGCATTGTCGCCTCCAGCACATGGGCCAGCGTCAGCGGTCCGTGGTAACCGGGCGCACGCAGGTCGGCCACGCCAGGGCACAGGCTGCGCAGCTTGTCCTCGAAACCCGGCATGCCGTCGATGGTGCATTCATCGGGCGTACATACGACTTCCATTTCGAGCGCGGTGTAGCGGCTCCACAGGTTCGGTCCGCGCAGCGCGCGGGTCTGCATCAATTCCATGTCTGTTTTCCTGCTTGTCTTTTGCCGGTGCTGTCGGGGGCGCGCATCAGGCGATCACCAGGGTCTGGCTATCGACGGTGCCATAGGTCTCCAGTCCGGTACGGATCAACTGCGCATCCAGTCCCAGCGCCCAGGCGCCCGAGATCGCGGCCAGCAGCACATCGGTCGGCAGCTCATGGGCTGCCGGCGACAGGTCGCGATCAATATCGAGCGCATCGACCACGTCATTGCCGCTGGCGCGAATGATCTTGTTGTCGCTGATGTAGGTGACGCGCTTGCCGGACTCACGCTGTGCGAGCAAGGCCGGATGCTGGCCGTCGGCCGCATACAGGATCACGTCGCCATCGGACAGCTCCGCCATCGACAATGCCAGGTCGTCAGTCGCGTTCAGCACCGCGACACCGGTATCGACGACCACGTCGACTTGCGTGCGCATGATCTTGTAGCGGTGCTCGGGCTGGGTCATCAGGTGCTCATCGAGTCCCGGTACGGCTTTGGTATCGGTGACGATGCCGACCCAGCAGCGGTCATAGGCCAGGCCTTCGGTCAGCAGCGTCATCGGGTCATTCTCGAACACGGCCGCTTCAACGTTTCGATTGATCAGCAGCCGCTGTCCCGCTTCCCAGTGCGCTGCATTTCCAGCTTCGAGGCGGCGCGCGCCGACAAACAGGCCATCGCGGCAGGCCACGCCGACGCGAGCGCCGGACAGTTGCATCAGCCATGCGACGAGGCGCGCGATCTGGGTCGTGCCCTCGGTGCCAGACACGCCGACAATGGGAATACGGCCGCGCTGCCCTTCGGGGAACAGCGCCGACACGATCGCGTCGCCGACCGGTTGCGGCTGGCCCTCGGCCGGCTTCAGATGCATCAGCAGGCTGGGCCCGGCGTTAACCTCGACCACGGCGCCGCCCTGGGCCTCCAGTGGCTGCGAAATGTCCTTGCAGACCAGGTCGATGCCCGCAATATCGAGCCCAACCACGCGTGCGGCCAGCGTGCAGGTGTAGGCGACATCCGGATGAATCTTGTCGGTGCACTCGATCGCATGATTGCCATTGGCGGCGATCAGCACACGCTGTCCGTCACCGGGCACGGAATCCGGCGTCAGCTTCTGTCGCTGCAGGTTGGCCAGGATCACGCTGTTGGTGTGCGGATTCAGTGTCTCCAGCGGATGGATGTCGGCATTGCCACGGCGCGGGTCGCTGTTGATCTGGGCATCGACCAGTTGCACAACGGTCGATCTGCCGTCGCCGGTCACCCACGCGCTCTCGCCGCGCGCGACCGCAACCACCTTGCCGCCGACGACCAGCACGCGATGCTCGGGTCCTTCGATGAAGCGTTCGACGATCACGTCCGGATCTTCGGCGCGCGCCACTTCATAAGCAGCGAGGATATCTTCCTTCGTGCGCAGGTTCAGCATCACGCCGCGGCCACGGTTGCCATCGCGCGGCTTGACTACTACCGGCACGCCGATGTCTTCGGCCGCTTCCCAGGCGGCGTCGGCACTGTGCACCACTTCACCCTCGGGTACGGGCACACCGCAGCTGCGCAGCAGCGACTTGGTCAGGTCCTTGTTGCCGGCGATGCCTTCGGCAATCGCGCTGGTGAGGTCGGTCTCGGCGGTCCAGATGCGGTTCTGCAGCGCGCCATAACCGAGTTGCACCAGGTTGCCCTGGTTCAGGCGGATATGCGGGATCTTGCGCTTCTTGGCGCTGGCGACGATGTGCGCGGTGCTGGGGCCGAGGTAGTGCTCGTCGATCGCCTTGCGTATCTTCGCGAGCTCCGGCTCGACGTCGAAATCCTGTCTGTTGATCACCGCATGCATCAGCGCGAGGCCGGAGGCGAGCGCAACGCGGCCCACGGTCTCATCGGGCACGCGGAACACCATCCGGTAGGTGCCGGGCTTCGTGGTCTCGCGGGTCTGGCCGAAGCCGGCCTCGAGACCGGCCATCTCCATCAACTCGATGATCACATGCTCGAGGATGTGGCCCATCCAGGTGCCGTCGCGCAGCCGCTGCTCGAATCCGTAGGGCACGCCGGGGCTGCAATGATGCGCGGCCACGTTTGGCAAGACCGACAACAAGCGGTCGATGAAGCCGGGCTGGCGGTTGCTGGGCCATTCTTCGAGCACGCCGAGATCGATCCATGCCTCGATCACCGGGGTGTAGGTCCACATGTTGGGGCCGCGCAGGTAGGTCACGCGCAGTACCTTGAGCTCCAGCGGGCCGTCGGGCATCGTCTGGGCAGTGTCGGAAGAACTCATCGGGAAGGGAATCCGGACAAAAGGGTAAGATAGCGGTTTTGTTGGCCTGCTTTCCAAATACATGTCGTCCAGCGTCACGCACAGCTCGAGCAGCACAAACAGCCAGAACAGCCAGAACCATGGGCACCCATCGGCTGTCGCTCTGGCCGACGCACTGTTTGCGCGCTCGACGCCGCCGCTGCACCCAGGGGAACAGGTCCTCGCCACGCTGGAACCTGACCTTGACGCCACGCTGAAATTCGCGGCCGGCCGCGTTTTGCTGACGACGGAGCGAATCATAAGCGATTCCGATGGCGCAGGGTGGACCAGCTGGGCACTCGCACCGGAACTCAGCCTGCACCACAGCGACCATGGCGGCGTGGCCGCGCTGGCATTGCATGGCACACAAGCGGTGCTGGCACGCTGGCGCTTCACGCTGGAGCAGGAAGTCGGCGCGATCCGCTTCATTCAGCAATTCGACAAGCTGCAGGCTGCGCGTGCGGGCCAGGCGCCGGCCGATGACGACGGCGCCGCGCGTTGCCCGAGCTGCCAGTCGGCGCTGCCGGACGACAGCGAAGAATGCCCGGTCTGCCACCGCGAACTACTGGAGCCGGTGTCGACCTGGGTGCTGTTCCGCTTGTGGCGTTTTGCCAAGCCGTACAAGATGCAGCTCTTGCTGGGCTTCTTCCTGACACTGGCTTCCACGTCGGCCTTGATGGTGCCGCCTTACCTGTCCATGCCGCTGATGGACGAGATCCTGATTCCGCAGCAGACCGGCGCCGAGATCGACACCCATGACGTGATCATCTATCTGTCCGGCCTGCTGGTGGCGGCACTGGCTGCGTGGGGCCTGGTGGTGGAGCCAACAGAGAGTGAGAGCAAGGAAGAATTGGATAAGTTCTGCGATGC
>CAZCDW010000208.1:0-4184 GCA_964497485.1 uncultured Bifidobacterium sp. | reverse complement strand
CCGATGGCATTCGCGATGCGGTTCGACATGCCGAAGAAGGCCGTGATCGCTGCAATGTCCCAGATGTCTTCATCAACGAAGCCATGCGCGTGCAGCGCCGCATAGTCGGCGTCACTGACCGAGCCTGAGTCAAGACAGACCTTCACCGCGAAATCCAGCATCGCACGCTGACGCGGTGTGATGTCGGCCTTCAAGTGGTTCACGGCCACCTGATCAGCCACGAGAGGATTCTTTGCATAGATGCGCAACAGCGCGCCATGCGCAACGACGCAGTACAGGCAGTTGTTCTTAGCGCTGGTGGCAGTGACGATCATTTCGCGATCGGCTTTGGACAGATTGCCCGTCTCTTTCAGCATCAGCGCATCGTGGTACATGAAGAATGCGCGAAACTCATCTGGCCGATGCGCCAGCGTCAGGAACACATTCGGCACGAAGCCGGCTTTCTCCTGCACCGCAAGGATCTTGTCGCGAACATCATCCGGCAGGTCTTTCAATTCCGGTACCGGGAAACGCGAAATCGGTTTTTGCTCAGCCATCAGAGTTCCTTTGCAAACTGAAGGTGGTAAAGGTGCGCGTACACGCCGCCCAGGGACAGCAGTTCGGCATGGCTGCCAATTTCGGCAATCCGGCCCTGTTCCAGCACGACGATACGATCAGCATGTTCAATCGTAGAGAGGCGATGCGCAATGACCAGCGTGGTGCGGCCCTTCATCAATTCATCCAGCGCCTCCTGCACCGCGCGCTCGGACTCGGTATCCAGTGCCGATGTCGCCTCATCGAGAATCAGGATGGGCGCATCCTTGTAGATCGCACGTGCAATCGCAAGGCGCTGGCGCTGGCCGCCGGACAAGCGCATGCCGTTATCGCCGATCAGGGTGTCCAGCCCTTCGGGCAGCGCTGCGATGACCTCGCTCAGGTGCGCAGCACTGGCCGCCGCTTCGATGCGAGCCCGATCCGGATGCTCGTCGCCGTACGCAATGTTGGCAGCAACCGTGTCATCGAACAGCACCACGTTCTGGCTGACCATCGCCATCTGCGCACGCAGGCTGGCAAGTGCAATATCGGCGATGGCCATGCCGTCGAGCAGGATCTGTCCCTGCGTAAGCGGATAGAACTCGGGAACGAGGTTGACCAATGTCGACTTGCCGCCGCCCGACATACCCACCAGAGCGATCGTTTCACCGGGCGAGACAGTCAGGTTCACGTTCGACAGCGCCGGCTGCCCCTGGCCGGGGTAGTGGAAGCTGACGTCCCTGAATACCAGCTGGCCTTTCGCCCGCTGCGCCAGCTTGATACCGCCAGTACGCTCGGGCTCGGCATCAATCAGGCCGAACACCATCTCGCCGGCTGCCAGTCCCCGCTGCAGCGGCCCGTTGACGCCGGCCAGATGCTTCAAGGGCGTCAGGGTCATCAGCATGGCGGTGATGAAGGACGCAAAACCACCGACCGTCATGTGGCCGTCACCGGCCTGCGCCAGCGCGATCATGATAATCACCGATACGGAGAATGAATTGATGAATTGCGTGATCGGCTCGGTGGTCGCCATCGTTGCAGCCATGCGGATCATGAAGCCGCGCAGTCGCAACGAACGCTGTTCGAAGCGGCGCGATTCGTACGCCTGCCCGCCAAAGATCTTGATCACTTGCCGCGCGCGCGTAGTCTCTTCGATAGTCTGCGTGATCTCGCCATTGATCAATTGGTTCTGTGAAATCAGTCGCTTCAGTCGCTTCGCGGTCAGGCGCACGACCACCGCAATCACCGGCACAAGTGCCAGCGTCACGATGGTCAGCTTCCAGTTCAGCCAGAACAGGTAGCCGAGCAGGCCGACAATGGTCAACGAGTCGCGCACCAGCACCACCAGCACTCCGCGCAGCATGTCAAGGATCTGCTGCACCTCCTGCATCATGGTGTTGATGACCTGACCAGTGGACTGTTTGTCATAAAAACCCAGCGGCACGTCGAGCAGGCGCGTGAACATCTGCTGGCGCAGCTGTGTCATCAACCGCCCGGTCACCCAGGCCATCATGTAGTTGGTGGTGAAGGTCGACAGCCCGCGTATGACGAAGATACCGACCACGATCAGCGGCACCCACCACAGCGGAAAAGTTCCTGCCTTGGTAAAGCCCTCATCGAGCAAGAGCTTCATCAGGCCGGCGACAGCCGGCTCGGTGGCGGCCGTCACCAGCATGCCGGCAATGCCGAGCGCCAGACGCCCTTTGTAGGGAATAAGCAGTGTGGTGATACGCGCGAAGGTACGGGACAGGCTCAACGGTGCTTTCTCTTGGGTGGGCCGACTCGACGGCACCTGATGTGATTAATATTCGAACCAGACATTGTCCGGGCTTAGCCAATCGGACAGTCGGGTGCGCAGGTTGTCATCGGCGCGTACGCGCCAGTCGTCGGACAAACGCAGCTCGCCGAGCGCACCGTTCTTCGTGTACTGCACAACGATCGGGCAGGAGCCTTCGCGCTGCTGGAAGGGCTGGATCATGTCGCGCAATTTTGCAGCATCGGCCTGGCCATTCATCGACAGCCGCAGTGCTTTCACGAAGCTCGCGCGCGCGCCGGCAATGTCCATCACTTTCTCGGCAGTGATGCGCAAGCCTCCGGAGAAGCGATCTTCCGATACCTTGCCCTGCACGGCGAGGAATTCATCTTCCTTGAACAGCGCGCGGTTGGCGTCATATACCTCGTTGTAAACCGTGACCTCGACCTGCGCGGTGCCATCGTCCAGCGTGGCGATCACCATGCGGCCACGTTGCGTCATCTGCACGCGCAGCCCGGAGATGATGCCGGCCATCAGCCGCGGTTCGCGCGCCGGCTGCAGGTCGGCCAGTTTGGTCTTCACGAACTTGCGCGCCTCGGGCGCATACGCGTTGAACAAGTGGCCGGACAAGTAGAAGCCGAGCGCGGTCTTCTCTTCGGTCAGCCGCTGCTTCTCGCTCCACGGCGGCACATTCACGTACTCGGGGCTGTCGTCGAAGCCGCTGTCATCCATCTCGAACAGGCTGACCTGGTTGGCCGATGCCTCGGCTTGTTCAGCGCTGTCCATTGCCAGACCGACGGATGCCATCAGGATGCCGCGATCGACCCCAAAGCTGTCGAAGGCACCGGCCTTGACCAGCGATTCAATGGTACGTCGGTTGATCTGGCGCTTGTCGACGCGCTTGACGAAATCGAACAGGTCCGTGAAAGGCCCCTCCTGACGCGCGGCGATAATGGCCTCGATCGCATTCTGGCCGGTGCCCTTGACGGCACCGAGGCCGTAGCGAATGCGGTCGGCCTTTTTGCCCGGGTCGGCCACCGGTGTGAAGCGGTACACCGACAGATTGATGTCCGGCGGCAGCAGCGTCAGCTTGCAAGTATCGAGCGCATCCTCGACCAGAATCTTGATCTTGTCGGTGTCATCCATCGCCAGCGACAAGTTGGCTGCCATGAACGCGGCCGGGTGATGCTCTTTCAGGTAAGCGGTGTAATACGACAGCAGCGCATACGCGGCGGCGTGCGACTTGTTGAAGCCATAGCCGGCGAACTTCTCCATCAAGTCGAAGATCTCGTCGGCCTTCTGCTCGGACAAACCGTTCTTCGCTGCGCCTTCGCGGAAGATCAGGCGATGCTCCGCCATCTCTTCGGGCTTCTTCTTGCCCATCGCACGGCGTAACAAGTCCGCGCCGCCGAGTGAGTAGCCGCCGATGACCTGCGCCATCTGCATCACCTGCTCCTGATAGACCATGATGCCGTAGGTCTCGGACAGGATGCCCTCGGTACGCGGATCGGGGTAGTCGAACTTCTCGCCATGCTTGCGGCGGCAGAAGTCCGGTATCAGGTCCATCGGGCCCGGTCGATACAGCGCGACCAGCGCGATGATGTCCTCGAAACGGTCGGGGCGCGCATCCTTCAGCATGCCCTGCATGCCGCGGCTTTCAAGCTGGAACACCGCGACGGTGCGCGCCTGCGTCAACAGCTGGTATGTGGCCCGGTCATTCAGTGGCAGCGTCTCGAGGCTGAAATCGGCCATCGCCGGATCGAGCGCGCGTATGTACTTGACTGCTCGGTCGAGGATGGTCAGCGTGGTCAGGCCGAGGGAGTCGAGCTTCACCAAGCCGACGGCTTCAACGTCGTCTTTATCGTACTGCGAGACCACGCCCTCTTCACCACCCTGCGTATCGAGCGGGCAGAAGTCG
>CAZCDW010000207.1:1435-4236 GCA_964497485.1 uncultured Bifidobacterium sp. | reverse complement strand
TCTTGATGCGCTCGGTCGAGCCCATCGAGGTGCCGCCGTATTTGTGAACGATTAAGGCCATTTTGGGACGGGAATGTGCAGCCAAACAAACCCGTTATTTTACATGCTGCAATGCAGAAAGCCAATGGAGCCAACAGGTCTTGTTACAGATGAGGCAACCCCTGCTCGGCGAATCTGCGTTGACGCACCTGCAAGCCGTCAGATCGAGATCTCGAATTCCGTCGCCTTCGCGATCGGTCTTACTTGATTCTTCTCGCGGCGCATCTCGACGATGCCGTAGTTGGACATGGTCTTCAGGGTTCGCGACAGGTTGCCGGGCTTGCGACCGGTGAGTTCTGCAAGGGACGAGATCGATTCGGGATGCGTTTCGTGTATGACTCTGAGCAGCGACCTGTTCTCGTCGCTCAGCACTTCAGCCAGCGAGCGCATCGATGTGAACCAGACCTTGGGGTCCGATGGCCGTGGCTTCAGCTCTCCACGCGCGATGGCGAGCATCCTCGCGCGTATCGCTTCCTGCGGCAGGATGCCAATGCGGATCGCCTTCATGTTTTCCTCACTCGCGCCAGCACTTTGTCGACTTCGGCAAAGAAATCGGACAACAATTGCCAGGCGCCCTGAAATTCATAATGTTCCGGCACGGCCGACAAGTAACGATGGACATGGTCAAAGGGATGCCGGGTGCCCGCATACCTGAACTTGCCGGGCCGTCGCACCGGATGGGCGTTGTCGTAGCCGAGGATGCGATCGCCATACGGCTCGTGCAGCGACAGCGAGTAGCGTATGCCGTGGGGTATGCCCTCCGATGCCTGCACGCGCCATGCTTCGATCTTGATCCAATATCCCGCCTCCTGGTCGATGAGCTGACCATGCAAGTCGAGCAGCGTCTCTATCCCGGTATCCGCGTCCATGACGCAGAGTATCAACCGTTGATATAGTGTGCCAGCTTCGGCAGGGGCTTGCAATCAGGGCTACAACAGACTTGGCCCCGATCTGTAGAAACTCAAACCATCGCTGTTGACGGCGACAGTTGCCACGCTAGGCGGACCCCACCGACAGTGTTGGCGAGCCTCACATCCGAGCCCAATCCGGCAGCAAATGCCAGCTGATCACCGACATAGACCAAGGGCAGCCAGGGGCGGGTTCGTGCCGGCAGGCGGGCTTCCTGGAACAGATTCTTCAAGGTCCGCGATGGACGACGGTCATCCAGTTTCAGGCGTTCGTTGCCAGCACGGGCAATGATGCGCATTGGCTGCTCGAACAGCAGGGCGGGATCGATGCCCCGCTCGACACCCTGCTCCACGATCAGCGTGCCATGCCATGACGGGATGGCGATTTCGCGTTCACCGCGCCATTTGATCTGCACTTCACCTGACGGAGGATCGCGCGTCAGGAAAGACGGCCCCACGCTGACTATTCCGCCTTCGCGCAACACCGTGAGGCCGGAGATTTCCAGCATCGGGTGTACGTCGAGCTTTGCGTCGAGTACCTGCGCGCGTAATTGAACGAGTTGCGCTTCGCTAGGCAAATCATCCGCGCCTTGCGCCAGCAACCAGTAACGCAGCAGATTGTCGATGCGCTCTGCCGACAGCATCCTCAATTGAGCGATGACCAGCGACCCGTTCTGCTCGCAATTTGCAAGGTCCAGTGCGGCCAGTTCATCAAGCAGTCGTTGTGCCGATTGCAGGTGGCGCGCGCCGCGGCTGACCGTAGCGGCGAAGCCGGGGAAATGTGCTTCAATCGCCGGTGCAATGCGCTGACGGATGGCGTTGCGGCGGTAACGGGTGTCGGCATTGGATTCGTCATCGATGTGGATGAGCGCGTGATTGCGTGCATAGTGCTCGAGGTCGACACGCGAGCAGTCGAGCAAGGGGCGCAGGACCGTGATGCCTTCGCCCAGCAGTTCGTGATCTTCATGCAGCGCCGCCATGCCACTCAGGCCTCGCAATCCCGCCCCACGGAACAACTGCAGCAGCACGGTCTCGGCCTGGTCATCCTGATGGTGCGCAGTCAGCAGGGTCGCGACCTGATGCAGCTTGCACATGTCGGCCAGCGCGTCGTAACGCGCAAGGCGTGCTGCCTGCTCGGTACCGTAATCGGCGATCTCCTGTACCTCGACCTCACGCGCGTCGAAATGTACGCCCAGCGCTTCGGCTTCGCGGCGGCAATGCGCCAGCCAATGCCCTGCGTTCGGACTCAGCCCGTGATGAACGTGGAATGCGCAGAGGTCGATACCGGCATCTCGACAATGGTGCGCGGCGAGATGCAGCAATACGGAAGAATCCAGCCCACCGCTGTACGCGACCGCGATGCGCGGCCTTACTTCGCCGCCACCAGAAACGACAACGCGCGCTGGAATGGCTTCCAGCGCGCGCGTGAATGTCGCTTTTACTCTGGCAGCCGGCTTACTCAGCGGAGTTGAGTTCCTTGAATTTGCCATAAGCCATCAGCTTCTCATGACGCGCCGCCAGCAGGTCTTTGGTCTTCACGCCCTCGAACTGGCGCAGCGTGTCGGCCAGCGCGCGCTTGAGCAGCACGGCCATCTGTTTCGGGTCGCGGTGTGCACCACCGAGCGGCTCGTTGACGATCTTGTCGACCAGGTTCAATGCCTTCAGGCGATGCGCAGTCAGGCCCAGCGCCTCGGCCGCGTCGGACGCGCGCTCGGCGGTCTTCCACAGGATGGACGCGCAACCTTCCGGCGAGATCACCGAATAGGTCGCGTACTGCAGCATCAGCACCGCGTCGCCAACGGCAATCGCCAGCGCGCCGCCAGAGCCGCCCTCGCCGATGATGGTTGCAATCAG